>WSNJ01000065.1 GCA_013316045.1 Clostridia bacterium | reverse complement strand
ATCTTTTTCTCTCTCCCCACAGTCTGTCATTTCGAGCGTAGCCGAGAAATCTTTCTCCCCGACTGCGTGCCTATGGCACTGCCGCGGGGCGCCTTTGTAGGCTCTCGCGGACTACATATTAAAGGCACTTTTATCAGCTCACCCAAAAAAACCACGGCGGCGGAGAACGGTGTATACGGGTGCGTGCAGAGAGCGGCAACAGGTGGCAAGTCCGCGACGGAGTGTACATAGACGTACTCGACTGAGCGGACTTGCCACACGTAGCCGCTATATGTGCGTGCCCGCGCCGCCGATAAACTCCTTGATGCGACCAGCCGCCACAACCAAATTATTCATACTCGTAGCATACGAACACCTTACAAAATCTTTCGTATTGTCGCCGAACGACGAACCGGGGACGACGGCTACCTTTTGGGCTCTGAGCAGTTTTTCGGCGAATTCGTCGCCGCTCATACCGGTAGAACCCACGTACGGGAACACGTAGAACGCGCCGCGCGGCTCGAAGCATTCAAGCCCCATTTCGTTAAACGCGCTCACGAGAAAGCGGCGGCGCATATCGTACTTTTCGCACATTTCCTTAACTGCGGCGTAGCCGTTTTTCCGCCCGGTGCTCATAGCGGCGAGAGCGGCGTGCTGACTCATAGTCGAAGCGCACATAATCGTATACTGATGAATTTTGACTGCCGCCGTCATAAACTCTTTCGGGGCGGCGAGATAACCAACGCGCCACCCCGTCATAGCGAACGCTTTCGAAAAGCCGCTTATAACGAGCGTGCGCTCTCTCATACCGCCGAGCGACGCAATCGAAACGTGCCGCCCGCCGTAAGTAAGCTCCGCGTAAATCTCGTCGGAAATCACGACCAAGTCGTGTTTTTTGATAACGGGGATAATTTCTTCGAGTTCCTGCTTAGTCATAACCGCGCCCGTCGGGTTGTTCGGATACGGAACGATAATCGCTTTCGTTTTGGGCGTGATTTTCTTCTCCAACGCTTCGCGCGTCAGCTTAAAGCCGTGCGCCATATCGGTTTCCACCCCGACGGCAACGCCGCCCACGAGCGCGATATTCGGCATATACGACACGTAAGACGGCTCGGGAACAAGCACTTCGTCGCCCGCCTCCACAACGGTGCGCAAAGACAGGTCGATAGCTTCGCTCGCGCCGATAGTTACGAGAATTTCGTTCTTCGGGTCGTATTTAAGCGAAAACAGCGTTTTCAGATACTCGGAAATTTCTTCCCTGAGCGGCAGAAGCCCCCAGTTGGAAGTGTACGCCGTATAGCCCTTCTGAATCGACTTGATAGCCGCATCGCGTATCTCCCAGGGCGTTACGAAATCGGGCTCGCCCACGCCCAAAGAAATAGCGTCGGGCATTTCCGCCACTATATCGAAAAACTTGCGTATGCCGCTCGGCTTAACGTCCCGAACGGTTTTGTTTATGAACTTATCGTAGTTCACGGTTGAACCACCAGCCTTCCGTTGCCGCTCGATTCTTCCAGCACAACGCCGTCCGTCTTGTACTTTTTGAGTATAAAGTGCGTAGCCGTAGACAAAACGTTGTCCATAACCGACAGCTTTTCGCTCACGAACGACGCAACCTCGCGCAACGTTCTGCCTTCGATAAACACGGCAAGGTCGTACGCGCCCGACATAAGATAAACCGATTTAACTTCGTCGAACTGATACACGTTTTCGGCAATGCTGTCGAAGCCCTGCGTGTGTTGCGGACTCACCTTTACTTCGATAAGCGCTTCCACCCTGTCGCAGTCGAGCTTATCTTCGTTTATAAGCGCGGAATATTTAACGATTACGCCGCTCCGTTCAAGCTCGCGCACCGCCTTTTCGACCGCCTTTTCGCTCTCTCCGAGCATCACCGCAATACGCCCGACAGGCGTCCGCGAATCTTCTTTAAGTATGGAAATTATCTTATTGCTGAGTTCCGACATCTCGGTCTCTCCTTTTTTATGATATGATTAAAGATTTCTCGACTGCGCGCCTTTCGGCGCTCCGCTCGAAATGACGCACCCGCGGCGCGGGCAACAAGCGCCCAATGCGGCGCCACACAGACCCAAGGCGGCGCACACAGACCCAAGGCGGCGCACACAGACCCAAGGCGGCGCGCACAGACCCAAGGCGGGTGCCACACAGACCCACGGCGGGTGCCACACAACCATAGGCGGGTGCCACACAGACCCACGGGGTTGCAGACGGGTGCAGAGACGGGCAACAGGCGGCTTGGCGGCAAGGGCGCGTATCAAAACATACGTAACCGCGCCGCCGAGCCGCACGTAGCGCGTATATGCGCCCGTATTCAACCCCGCCGTTTATCTCCTTTTTGCGATATTATTCAACACTCCCCCGTCAAGCAAATTCGCCATAAGCCTGTCGGTAAGCGGGAGAGCCGTTTCGAACTCGTAGCCTTTGGTGATATTTTTAACTATCACTTTGCCGCACTTGGACGCTACCTGATGGCAAGCGTTATCTATTTCGAGCTTATCGCCCGCCGAAATTCTTTCGTAGTCCTTTTCGTCGACGAATTCGAGCGGAAGAATACCGTTATTTATAAGGTTATCGCGGTGAATACGCGCAAACGATTTGGCGATAACGGCTTTGATTTTCAGATAGAGCGGCACGAGCGCGGCGTGTTCGCGGCTCGACCCCTGACCGTAATTCGACCCTGCCACTATAAAGCCGCCGTTCTTTGCTTTCGCGCGGGCGGAGAATTCGGGGTCTACGGGGTTTAAGCACCAATCGGCAAGGTACGGGATATTCGACCTGTACGGCAACAGCCTTGCGTTCGACGGCATAATATGGTCGGTCGTAATGTTGTCGTCGAGAACGATAAGCGTTTCGCCCGTAACGGTGTTTTTAAGCGGTTCGGCTTTCGGGAACGGCTTGATATTCGGTCCGCGAACGACTTCCACGTCTTTGAAGTCCTCGGGCTTTAATATAAGGTTATCGTTAATCAAAAACTTTTCGGGCATCTCCACGGGTTCGAGCTGCGGACATTCCGCGGGGTCGGTCAGATAGCCGTTAACAGCCGAAAAAGCCGCAGTTTCGGGGCTTACAAGGTAGACGCTCGCGCTCGCCGTTCCGCTGCGCGCAAAGAAATTCCTGTTGAACGTTCTCAGCGACACCGCGTCGGTTTTGGGCGACTGACCCATACCTATGCAGGGACCGCAAGCGCATTCGAGTATTCTCGCGCCCGCGCTTATCATATCGGCAAGCGCGCCGTTCTTTGCGAGCATAGCAAGCACCTGACGCGAACCGGGGCTTATGGTAAGGCTCACGTCTGGGTTTACCGTCTTGCCTTTGAGTATCTTCGCAACCTTCATCATATCCATATACGACGAGTTCGTGCAAGAACCTATACATACCTGGTCAATCTTTATCTTGCCGAGCTCGCGGATACTCCTTACCGCGTCGGGACTGTGCGGGCAAGCCGCGAGCGGACGCAATTTATTAAGGTCGATTACGATTTCTTCGTCGTATTTTGCGTCTTTATCGGCGGAAAGCTCTACCCAATCGCTCTCGCGCCCTTGCGCTTTCAGAAATTCGCGCGTCGTTTCGTCCGACGGAAATACGGAAGTCGTCGCGCCGAGTTCCGCGCCCATATTCGTTATTGTAGCGCGCTCGGGAACGGTAAGCGTCTTAACGCCGTCGCCGCAATATTCTATTACTTTGCCTACGCCGCCCTTAACGGTCAGTTTTCTTAGAACTTCGAGAATAATGTCTTTCGCCGCCGTGTTGTGCGAAAGCGCGCCTTTAAGCTCGACTTTTACGACTTTCGGCATATTAAGGTGAAGCGAACCGCCGCCCATAGCAACGGCAACGTCGAGTCCGCCCGCGCCTATCGCAAGCATTCCGATACCGCCGCCCGTCGGCGTGTGCGAGTCCGAACCTACAAGCGTTTTACCGGGTTTTCCGAACCGCTCCAAATGAACCTGATGGCAGATGCCGTTGCCGGGTTTCGACACGCTTATTCCGTGTTTGAGCGCGACCGACTGAATATATGCGTGGTCGTCCGCATTCTCGAATCCGCTCTGCAACGTGTTGTGGTCTATGTAAGCTACCGACTTTTCCGTCTTTACGCGCCCTAAATTCATTGCCTCGAACTGCAAGTACGCCATCGTTCCCGTCGAGTCCTGCGTAAGCGTCTGGTCGATAAATATGCTTATCTCTTTGCCCGCCTTCATCTCGCCTTCGTCGAGATGCGCCGCAATTATCTTTTCCGTAAGGTTCATTAAATGTTCCCGCTCCTTGAAATTAAAAATAGTGTGCCGTTTCATTATATACAAATCCCCCTAAAAAGTCAAGCACACTTCGTGTGTTCCGTAGGCTCGGTGCCAAGGCACTTTTGTAGGCAAACCGAGCGACTTCCCTTGTTTGTCATTTCGACTAAGCGACGAAGTCGCGCACGGAGAAATCTTTTCGTTCCCACCCGCCTGTCCTTTCGACCGAGCGACTTCCCTTGTTTGTCATTTCGACCGAGCGAAGCGAGCGGAGAAATCTTTATTCTCGACTGCGCGCTTTACGGCACCGCCATAGTCAAAGTCTGTCCACAAAGTTGACGGATACGGTCAATCCGTGCTATAATCCGTATATGCTGAAAATTTGGGCGAAAGCTATGATAAAAGACAAAATCGTCAAAGACGCGATGTACAAACGTTTCGAGAAATACGACCCCGAAAAGTTTATGGAATACCTTGTCGAAATCTGCCACGATTTCGACTATCCTACGCCCGTAGTATTAAAAAGCCACCTGAAAAATTTCGACGCGTTCCACATAACGCGCTTTAAGAAATCCGATTTCGTCGAAGCGGTGGATTTTGATACTTTAGTATTAGAAAACGCCAGCGACTAACGGCGGCGTATACGGGCGCGCATAACGGCTACGTTCGGTTTGCCACCTTGGTCATTTATGTGAAATAAACTCCCGTCGGCGGCAAACCGACTGTTGCCGTTCTTCACACCCGTCTCCGCCGCCGCCCCCTGTCATTTCGACCGAGCGAAGCGAGCGGAGAAATCTTTATTAACCCAAACTGCGTGCCTGCGCCACTTCGCTCGAAATGACAATCAAAGAATATTCGGCAACTTATCTACTGCCGCCGAAACTAATTATCGGTATGCGCCGGCATCAACAACGCCCGCTCTGTTTCTTCCTTTTGCATCGTCTTGAAAACTTTGCTCATTTTCTTGTGGTCGTTCAGCTGTAAGGGCTGGCGCCACGCGAAAGGAATCATATCTTCCTTATTGCCTACAAACGCCGTCTTTTCGGCGTTTTTTTTCAGCGAAACGACTTTCTTTATATTTTCCATATAAGATAGTATCCCCAAAATAAAATTTGAAAGTGCGGTTGCGCTTTTCAAAAACTCGAAAACTTATTCTTATTCTTATTCAAAATAAATTTCAGCTTCGGAATGTCGTTTTTTGCGACTTTAAGCGGCGGAGTCGTGCCTTTAAGCGACTTAAACGTATGTTTATCCGCCGTAAGGATAACGACGCATTTTTCTTCGTCTATAATATAGTCGTGAACGTGATACCATTCGAGATAGCGCACGGCGGTGTAAACGCCTTTATCCACCACGCCGCCCCTGCACTTAATAAGCGTAGCGAACAGGAACAGCGCGCAGAGCAGCATAAACGCCAAGAAAGCGAGCATAATCAGCGCCTGCCAACGCGGCATAGCGAAATAATCGCGCAGAAGAATAACTTCGGGACCGTTCGCGTCAATCATCTGAAAAACGACGTACACGAAAAAAAACGCGGTAACGAGCGCGAATATCCAATAGTGAATCTTTGCGCTTTTGAGTTCCACAAGCGTAATCGAGTTGCTGAGTTTTATCTGCCGCTTTATAAGTTTAACGGAATAAACGATACACGCCGCGCCCACGCCGCAACCGACTGCAATCATAATCAGGGGCAGCAAAATAGACGGAACCGCGCAAAAAACAAACCGAGCCATACGACTATTATATACGCGCGACCCGATTTTGTCAAATATACGGAGCACACTGCGGCGCGCGGACTAAAACTTCCTTACTTTCTCGTACGCTTCTTCGACGAGCTTTTTGTTCTGCGGAAGTCTGTACTGCAAGAGCGCGCGTTGCAACGCCTTATCGTGCGGGCTTTTGGCAACGTACACGGGCGAAAGCGTCCGCGGGTCGAGCTCGGTGTAGTACATAGTAGTCGAGAGCGTAGACGGCGTGGGATAAAAATCCTGCACCTGCTTCGGCATATAATTTATTTCCTTTAAGTACTCGGTGAGTTTCACGGCGTCCGAAAGCGTGCAACCGGGGTGCGACGAAATAAAATACGGCACAAGGTACTGATTAAGCCCGAACTCCTTATTCAGCCGCTCGAACTCTTTGCGGAACTTCTCGTAAGTTTCGTGCGGCGGCTTGTTCATAAGCCTGAGCGTCCCGTCCGCGATATGCTCGGGCGCGACTTTCAACTGCCCCGAAACGTGATGCTTTACAAGCTCGCGCATAAAAGTTTTATCGGGGTCCGACATAAGGTAATCGAACCTTACGCCGCTGCGGACAAACACCTTTTTAACGCCCTTAACGTTCCGCGCCCTGCGCAGAATTTCCAAATATTCCGAGTGGTCGGGCTTTACCGCGGCGCACATTTTGTAGCCTATGCAGTCGCGCGCCTTGCACTCGTTGCCGCGCTTGCCGCCCTTGGCGCAAGGATTGTCGTGAAAATTCGCGCTCGGTCCGCCTATATCGTGAACGTAACCCTTAAAGTCCTTATCCGCGGCTATCTTCTCGACTTCCGCGATTATGTTGCCTACGCTGCGCTTGGAAATCTGCCGCCCCTGATGGTACGTAAGCGCGCAGAACGAACAATTCCCGTAGCAACCCCTGTGCGCCGTTACGGAAAACTTTACTTCTTCGATTGCGGGAACGCTCTCGTACATAGGGTGCGGCGCGCGCATATAGTCAATCGAATACACGTAGTCCATCTGCTTTTCGGTAAGCGGAAGCGCGGGCGGATTTACCACGACGTAACGCTCGTAGTCCTGCTTCTGAATAATGCCCTTGCCGCACGACGGGTCTGTGTTCTCGTAAGCCGTCATAAACGCTTTGCAGTAAAGTTTCTTGTCCGCCTTAACGCGCTCGTGGCTCGAAACGACCAAGTACTCCGAATCGTCGCCCTGCTCGACCGCCCTTTTAACCTTCGCGCTCGCCGAAGCAATATCCGTAAGGTACGCCGTGCCGCGAATGTTCTTGATTTTATCGAGCGGAATGCCCCTGTCCGCCGCCTTTATCAGCTCGAACACGGGATTTTCGCCCATTCCGTAAATAATAAGGTCGGCAGGCGCGTCGCAGAGTATCGAGTGCATAACGCCGTCCGACCAATAATCGTAGTGCGACAGCCGCCGCAACGACGCTTCTATGCCGCCCGCAATAACGGGAACGTTAGGAAACAGCCGTTTAAGCGCCTTGCAATACACCGAAACGTTTCTGTCGGGTCGCCTGCCCGCAACGCCGTTTTCGCTGTATTCGTCGCGCGTCCGCTTCTTCTTTGCAACCGTGTAGTTGTTCACCATAGAATCCACGACGCCGCCCGAAACGAGAAACGCTTTTCTCGGCTCGCCCAAACGCAGATAATCCGCGTCCCCCAAGGGCTGCGGAATTATTCCCACGCTGTAACCGCCCTTTTCGAAAAGCCTTGCGATAAGCGCGTGCCCGAACGACGGGTGGTCCACGTAAGCGTCGCCCGAAACGAGTATAAAATCGAGAGCGTCTATACCGCGCTCCGCCATATCCTGTTTACTTACCGGTAAAAACCGTATTTCCTGCGTATCCATTTCCTACCCGAAATTATACTACATAGCCGCAAAAAAATCAACTCAACCGAATAACTGTTTTAACGCAGTTTCTTCGTCCGTTTCGATTGCCGTTTCGACGGCTTTGATTGCGTTATCCAAAATCAGACCAAATCAAACATATTTTTCGGAATAAAATGAATTCGGGCGGACGCTTGCTTTTCGGTTAATTTTCCGTATTCTGTATTAAACGGCGTCATAGATATAAGGTTTATAAATTCTCCGTCCCTTTTAACCGCAGGGATATCGTATTCGTTTCCTTGCAAGTCTTCTATATCGAGCAACAAATATCTTCTCTCGTTTTCTATTCCCGCCACCGCATACGGGCTTTGGTCGTAAACAATTCTTTCTCCGTTTTCGTCAAACTCAAACCATATCCTGTCTTCGTAAGGGTAAGGCTGACTGTTTGTTTCGTCAACCGTGTATCTGCTCCACTCCCGTTCGCCCCAATCCTGACCGTACAAACCGCGCGTGCCCCAAAATACGCTGAGAAAAAATTTATTTTCTTCCCGCACCTGAACATACAAATAATCATTCGGCTCGAACTCGACAAGAAAACACACGAGTTTATCGTCAATATCATACAGCGGATAAACTTCAAACGAAGTAAAGTCGTATTTTTCCGTCATATAATTTTTTTCTATTCTCTTTGTAACGCGCTGAGTATGTTGCTCTTCCGAGTACCAACTCGCTTTTTCCGCGCCGAAAAACAACACGCCGAGCGCTACGATAACAAACCCGATAACCGAAAGTTTTATTATCCGTTTCTTTTTTGCTTTTTCGATTTTCTTTCCCATTTCCCTTTTATCCCCTTTATCGTTTCTTTATAATAATAACTTTTTTCATCGCGCTTTTGTCCAACTTATTTGCAAACTTTTCCGAAAAACTTACAAACAAAAAAAGCCCTTACCGCATTACCGTAGTTCCCATAGGGAATTAAAGGTAAGCCGCAGGATGTAGAGATTAAGGCGTGGCGTGAACCCACGCCTTTACTCTTGTCTTGGTTTAGTTGATTGTGTTAATAATCTTCGTCATCGTCGAAGAACGTCGGAACGATTGCACCCACGAAGTTATAGATAATTTCAACGATCTGTCTGTAATGCCCGTTTACTTGCGTTTTCTCGTGGACGATTACCTTGTCAATGAACGAACACAGAATTTCGGGCGTGAGCTCTTCAAAATTGCTGTACTTGTAGATGAGCATCATAAAAACGAGTATCTTAGGCGAGCATTTTTCGTTCCGCAATACTTTTCCGTCCGCGCCTTTCTCATAGACTTTCTTTTTGGCAGTGTCAACGACGGGTATGTAGTAAAGCTGTAAATGCGGTGTCTTTTCGTCCACGTGGATAACAGCCGACAGTATATTTTTGTCCGTTCCCTTATAACCGATTTCCCGTAATGCAAACTCATAGCAACGGTTAAAAAACTCCATTACCGCATACGGCGTTTCTTCGCCTTTCTTCCAACCGAGCCGCTCGAAAAACGCTGTATCCGAAGTAATAATCATACCTTCAAAAGCAACTGACTTTTTCTTCTCGCAGAAGGTTGCGTTTAGCTCTTGCATAGTCCTTTTCCATTGCGCCGTTAAGCCGCCTTCCGACCTTTTGAAATACAGATTGAGCGGTGTGCGCTCGCTGTCTATATCCTCGTTGCGGTGGTGCTTACTCGTGCGTTCCGTTTCGCCGCCAATCTTGCCTAAACTGCCTTTATTGAATTGTTCTATTCTGACCACCTGATAACTTATAATTCTATTCCTCCTGTAATAAATGCCCCCTGCAAGGGCGAACTTGGCTACTTGTAGCCTAGTGAGATATGGATATACTCCGAATATCCTGTTTGTCCGTCCGAGCGGTACTGTTTGATTTTGCCGTGTCTTGTGATTTTGCTTGTCATTTGCTTGCCGCTTAAGGCGGTATTATTGTCATTGCGTTTACCTCCGTTTGAGAACAATTAATATCTTCGTCCACGCAAGAAAGAGTGGAATAGATACCGTAAAAAAGACGCGAAAAAAGCCGCTGATAACTTCTTGTATCACCGACTTCTAACCGTGTTTAGTAACATAATGTGCTCTATGATGGTTGGTCATTCTATTAAGTTAGAGAATTGATTTT
>WSNJ01000064.1 GCA_013316045.1 Clostridia bacterium | reverse complement strand
CTTTTATTTTGATTGCACCTATGGTATACTTATATCATAAAAATTCTTCGGGAGGGTCGTGTGATGGCGGCTTGGTGGAACGGACTTACGGGTTATCAACAAGTGCTGTTCGTTATTGCGGCGGCAACTACTCTTATAATGATTGTTCAAATCATTATGATGCTGTTCGGGTTCGGCGATGATTCTTCGTTCGACGGCGACGTTGACGTTGACGCGGACGGTAGCGACGGCTACAATGACGAAGGTATGGGGCTTACCATATTCGGTATGAGAATTTTGTCGGTCAGAACTATTCTGGCATTTTTTGCGATAGGGTGCTGGGTCGTTTTCACGCTAATCGAAGTTCTGCCCGTGTGGGCGGCAACGCTTTTAGGTATAGTCGCGGGCGTCTTAGCGGCTTTCGGCGTTGCTTTTATGATGAAGTCGGTCGAGAAATTGCAGTCGAGCGGCAACGTCGAAATTCAGAACGCCGTGGGTAAAACGGCGGAAGTTTATCTTACCGTACCCGCAAAACGTTCGGGAACGGGCAAGGTCAACGTTTTCGTTCAGGAACGTTACGTCGAGTTCGAAGCGGTAACCGACGAAGACGAACCCATAAAGACGGGCGCGACCGCCAAGATAGTGGCTACCCTTAATCAGGGGACGTTGATAATAGAAAGTTATAATTCGGTCGAAAAAGCGGAAAAAAGCACCGAAGAAGAAAAATAAAGAAAAGGAGATAGTAAAAAAATGAGTTTGTATTCTGTTTCGGTAGTCGGCGTTATAGGTATTATAATCGCCGCAGTCGTAATCGCAATAGCCGTTTTTGCGGTGATTGCAAGCAGATTTAAGAAATGTCCGTCGGACAAAGTAATGATTATATACGGTAAAGTCGGCAATAACCGCGACGGCACTTCAAGGTCGAGTAAGTGCGTTCACGGCGGCGCGTCGTTCGTTTGGCCTTTCTTTCAGTCTTACAGTTTTCTCGACCTTACTCCTATGTCGATTAGCGTCGACCTTAGAAACACGCTGTCGCGTCAGAACATCCGTATCGACGTACCGTCGCGCTTTACCGTAGGTATTTCCACGGAAGCGGGCGTAATGCAGAACGCCGCGGAAAGACTTCTCGGCTTAAAGCAGACCGATATTCAGGACCTTGCGAACGATATTATACTCGGTCAGCTCCGTCTTGTAGTCGCGCTTATGGATATAGAAGAAATCAACTCCGACAGAGATAAATTTCTCGAAGCCGTTTCGCGCAACGTCGAAGGCGAACTTAAAAAGATAGGGTTAAGACTTATAAACGTTAACGTAACCGATATTTCCGACGAGTCGGGCTATATCGACGCTCTGGGAAAAGAAGCCGCCGCCAAGGCGATAAACGACGCAAAACGCTCGGTTGCCGAAAAGAACCGCGACGGTTCGATAGGCGAAGCGCAAGCCGTTAAAGACCAGAGAATTCAGGTCGCTCTTGCGAACTCGATAGCCGTAGAAGGCGAAAACGATTCGCAGGCAAAGATTAGTCAGTCCAACGCAAAACGCCGTCAGGTGGAAGCCGAAGCCGAAAAGGAAGCGTCAATCGCCGAAATGATTGCCGAAGCCGACGCCAACAAGGCAAGCTATATAGCCGAGAGAGAAGCCGAGCAGGCGCGTGCCGAGAGAGAAAAGAGCACTCTCGAAGCCGACGTCATCGTAAAAGCCGAAATCGAAAAGCGCAGACTCGAATTGCAAGCCGAAGCCGAAGCCGAAATGGTTCGCCGCAAGGCAAAGGGTGAAGCCGACGCTATCAAAATGAAAAAGATAGCCGAAGCCGAAGGTATGTTCGCCGTGCTCGAAAAACAGGCGCTCGGTTTCGAGAAGATTGTAAAGGCGAGCGGCGGCAATGCGGACAGCGCGGTCAAGATGATGATGACCGACAAAATGGAAGAACTGTTGCGCGTTCAGGTCGAAGCTATCAAGAATATCAAAATCGACAAGGTTACCGTTTGGGATTCGGGCGCGAACGGCAAGGACGGCTCGTCTACGTCTAACTTTATTTCGAGTATGATTAAGTCCGTTCCGCCGCTCAGCGAAATGTATAAGATGGTAGGAATGGAAATGCCCGAGTATCTCGGAAAGGTAAGCGGCGACGGCGAAACCAAGGCTCTGCCCGCGCCTAAATCAAAGAAATAATCAAAAAACAAACGAAAATTCCGCCTAAGTAAAATTTTGCGGAATTTTTAGTTGTCGGAAAGGATAGTATTATATTATGAAAGATAAAAAAGAAGTCGTTTCGGTATTTGAAAACTGCAAGTGGATTTGGGCGGACAAAAACGACCTGAAAAACGATTGGGTGATTTTCCGCCGCAAGTTCACGCTCGAAAAACCGCCCAAGTCGGCGATTGTACGCATAGCCGTTTCCGACAAGTACAATCTTTACGTAAACGGCAAACTCGTCGTATTCGACGGCGGGCTCGAACGCGAAAGCACGCACGGCAACGGTTATTACGACGAATTCGACGCGGGCGAATTTCTTACGAAGGGCGACAACGTTTTCGCCGTTCAGTGCCACTATCTCGGCACGGGCGGCGGCAACAGTATCGCGTCCGCTCCCGCGGGGCTTATTTTCGAATGCCCCGAGCTGTCGATAGTCAGCGATAAAGAGTTTACGGTTTACCGCTCGTCGGCGTATTCCGACACCGCTACGGATAAGCCGAGCGGACTTTACGCGGCGTATAATCTGCGTTACGACGTTACGAAAGAAGGGCAGATAGACGGCGTTTACGACGCGGCTTACGGGGCGAACATTTTCGAGCCCGCCACGGAGTACGCGCCCTACGGCGGCGAACCGTACGGAAATCTTGTTCAAAGACCTATTCCGATGTTTGCGTTTACGCCGAGCCGCAAGGTCAAAAAGGTTTGGCGCGAGAGCGTGGGCGAGTACGATTTGGTTACCGCCGAACTCGGCGAGTACTGTTCTTTTGCGCCGATAGTGGACGTAACGGCGTCGTCGGGTCAAGCCGAAATCGAGATTTATTCGGACAGATACGAGTGTCTTGATACGGGTTCGACCGTAAGCGAAAGATACTTGAATCAGCGCATAGAATACGTTTGCAAAGAAGGCGCGCAGACTTTTTCGTCGCCGATATTTTTGAGCGGTTCGCAGATAATAGTAAAATTACCGCAGAACGTTAAGTTGAACGGCGTGTCGTATATAAAGACGGGTTATGACTTTTCGGGCGAAAATCAGAGCGGAAATTCGGGCGGCTTTGCGTGCGGCATAGAAGATTTGGAAGTGCTCGGCGACAAGGCGGTCGTTACGCTCGAAAACTGTATGCGCGGTACGTTCTATTCCACGCCCGAGCGCGACAGAGCTATGTTCCCCGGAAATTTGTCGGCTATGGCTTGGCTGTGCGCGTACACTATGACGGACGAAGCCCAACTGCTCGTTAAAAAGTGTATAGACGATTATATAGAGTTTTCGCGCGCGTCCGTTCTTTACGGTTGCGTGCCGGGCATAAGTCCCATCGAAGTGCCGTCGCAGAACCTTATCGCATTGAGCGAACGCGGTTTTATAGCGGCTTACTACGACCGCACGGGCGACGCGGAAACGCTTAAAAAATGCGTTAAGCCTATGGCGGAATATCTTATGCTGTTCGAGCGCGGCGCGGACGGACTTATCGTTTCGCGCAAGGGCGACAAACAGTGGTTCGACAACGGCGAAAACATAGACGCGAAACTTATCGAGAACGCCGCGTATTATTCGGCTCTTAAATTTTTGAAGTATGCTTGCGAAAAAGCGGAGCTTAAAGTGTGCGACGGCTTTATAAAGGAGAGAATGCGCGAGATTTCCGAAGCGTTCGAGAGCTTTTATAAGGGCGCGGGATATACGAGTAAGGGCTTTTTCGACGACAGAGCCAACGCGTGGGCCGTTATTTCGGGACTTGCAAAGCCCGAGCATTATCCGCAGCTGACCAAACTTTTGGCGGGAACGTTCAACGCGTCGCCGTATATGGAAAATTACGTTATCGACGCGCTTATGTATATGGGCGCGGTCAAGGAAGCCGTAATGCGTATGAGATGCAGATATTTCGCTATGTCCGACGCAGACTATCCTACGCTTCCCGAAGATTTCTTTACGGGCGCGTCGCTGTACTGCGAAGCAAAGGACGGCGCAGGCAACCTTTACAATCCGTCGGGCGCGCTGTGTTACGGTTCTACGGGCGGCGTTGTGAATAATCTGTATAAGTATCTCGCGGGCGTAACGTACCGCGGCGGCAACCGCGTGGAAATCCGCCCGAACGTAGTTCTGAGCGGACCGCTCAGCTACACGGTTACGGTAAACGGCGGCGAAATTTCGGGAACGTACAAAAAGTCGCGCGATAAGTGCGAAATTATAATAAACAACCGCTCCGAAGTCGAAGCGGTAGTTATAAAGGGCAACGAAGAAATCAAACTTAAAGCCGGAAAAAACAAGTTGCAGTTTTAGGTTGATTTCGCCTTTTCGCAATGCTTAGCCGAAACGGCGGCATAGCTTATATAAAATATCGAATTTACGCAAACAGCTTTTTCATTATCGTGAAGAAGCTGTTTATTTCGTTTTCGTCGAGCGACGAAATATATTCCGTAAGTTTTTGATAGTTGCTTACGTTTTCGCCTTCTTTCACTACCGATTTAGAATACGGGTTGTAGTATTCCTTGCCGTTTGCTCCGAGTTCGTTCATAATAGCCGTAACCTTGTCGCGGTGGTGCGTTATCATACTCCTGTACTTGTTTTGAAGCCGTAACGCTTTTTTCTCGTCGCCGTCCGACATTTCGGCGATTGCCGCGCGCACGCTTTTTCCGTTTGCCTTTGCGGTGAGAATCGTTTCGATAAGCGTTTTAATCTCGGCTTCCGAGAACAGCTCGAATTCGTCGCGTTGCGTGTTTATAAGCGTTATTCCCAAATCGGTTGCGAGCGTGGGAACAAGCTCGAACATTTTAAGCTGGCTGTAATAGTAGTTTCTTACGCTATTTACGCTCTTGCCCGTTTCGTCGCTTATTTTCGAAAAAGCCCATACAAGACCCTTATTTTTCTCCGACGCCGTTTTCACGTATGCAAACAGATTTTTCGTTTGTTCTATGCTCCAATTATTTTCCATTACGGTGGCTCCTTGTAAGTAATTTTGCTGTAAAATTATTTACAATCGGCGGCAATTTATACATACAAAAGCGAAAATAAGAATACATATATTGTATGGAAACAGTTTTTCATATAAAATCGGCATTCAGGTGCGTTTATCTTCTCAACGGCGTTTTTGTGGAAAAAGCGGACGACTTCAAGTACGACGCCGCAAGTCCGCTGTATATTACGGCTCTGCCGCTCAACGCGCACCATCTGCCTTATACTGTAAAAATTTCTGGACTTGCCGCGCAGTCGAACGAACATCTCGTAAGCGTTTATAAGTTGCCCGAGCATAACTGCTACGTAAAACTCGCCGCTCGCTATAATTACGTTTATTCTACCGAACACCGTGAAACGCCGGATAAGCTCGGATTTGTGGAGAGCTTTTTTCTCGATATCCGCCACGGCAATTTAAGCTCCGCGCGCACGAAAATGACGCAAACTTTGTCCGCGTCGATAGACGACGAATCTCTCCGCGCGTTCTTCGACGACTACACGGATATTATAGAAAACAACGTTTCGAAAAATCTGCCCGACAGCTTTTTCCTTATCGACAAGAACGACGTAGGCGCGCTTTTTCGGTTCGAGATAAAAGACGGGCTTATCGATAACATAGTGCAGATTTAGGCTTATAGCCAAGCAAGGCAAAAAACACACAAGGCGGCGGGCGGAAAAGCGTATTAACCTTGCTTTAATGTGCCGCAGTCCGTAAAGATAAAATTACCAAATTCGAATTTTTTATCGGCTACTTTGAAAGCAAGCTCTTAACTTTCTATATAATCACCTTATATTTTACATTACTCCGTTAAATTGAAATTTATCGCATCAAATAGCTTTTCCATATCTCAATATGTAGTGAGAGGAATTTTCGTCCACAACGACAAAGCCATTTCTTTCATAAAATTTCTTTGCAGGATTACTCTTAAAAGTATCCAAAAATATCGGTTTATTTAATTCATCTGCCTTTTTAATAAAGCTTTGTAAGATTAAAGAGCCTAATCCGTTGTTACGATATTCGGGCAACAAGGTAAAAACATCTACTATAATTTTCGTATCTTCTTCTTTATAGTAAACATACCCGGCGGTTTGATTTTTGACTGCAATTTTAAGAAGATTAGGTTTTAATTGTTTCAAATGACTTTCCATAATAGCCATATCGCAAATCCCAAAGAACTCTAATATATACTTTTCAAAAGCGTCCATTTGGCACTTTATATAACTGTCGTGGTCTGCGTCGGTATATGGAACTAATTCATAGATATTCATTATAGGTCGTTTATAATTCTCCGTTAAATTACTGTTTATTGCTCTATTTGAGCAAATACATTATAGCACAACGAAAATGAAAATACAAGCGGTAAGTATAGCTTGCTATATTTACAGCGGTTCACTTTATAAATTTCGTTTACTATGCGCGGCTTTTGCCTGCGACTTGCCTGAAATTTTCTATGGGAACCACTGTAATTGCCTGTCCTTTTTTATTTGTTCAACAGCGTATAAATTGCAATATCCGAAATATATTTTGCTATTTACTTCTCTTGCCGCGCCGTGATATAATAAAGCCGAAAAGAGAGGGAATGCGAAATGGATACGGTTAAAATCGGTATTATCGGCACGGGGAATATGGGCGCGGTTCATCTCGGATTTTTCGCGGACGGCGCTATTCCCGACGCCAAGGTTACGGCTTTGGCGGATACGGACGAAAACAAACTCAGATACGTGAGCGGCATTCACGGCGGCAATTACGAGCTCTTTAACAGCGGCGAAGAACTCATTGACAAAGCCGACGTAGACGCGGTTATAATAGCTACTCCGCACTATTCGCACCCGTCGCTTGCCGTGCGCGCGTTTGAAAAAGGGTTGCACGTTCTCAGCGAAAAACCCACGGGCGTTTACGGCTTGCAGATACGGGAAATGAACGACGCGGCGAAAAAGAGCGGCAAACTTTTCGGCGTTATGTTCAATCAGCGCAAAAATCCGTTGCACCGAAAGTTGCACGAAATGCTTGCGGACGGCGCGATAGGCGAATTGAAGCACGTTAATTGGGTCGTAACTAATTGGTACCGTACGCAACACTACTACGACTCGGGCGATTGGCGCGCGACTTGGGCGGGCGAAGGCGGCGGCGTGCTTATAAATCAGGCGATACATCAACTCGATTTGTTGCAGTGGTTTACGGGAATGCCGAAAAAAGTGCGCGCGTTCTGTCGCTTCGGCGGTTGGCACGACATAGAAGTCGAAGACGACGTTACGGCGTATCTCGAATACGCGGGCGGCGCGAGCGGAGTGTTCATTACGACGACGGGCGAGCCGCACGGCGTAAACCGTCTTGAAATATCGGGCACGAAAGGAAAGCTCAGGCTTGAAAACGGAGCGTTGCTCTGTACTTCGTTCGACTGCGACGAGCGCGCGCTTTGCGCGGAATGTCCTACGAGCTTCGATATGCCGAAAGCTACCGAGCGCGAAGTGTTGCGGCAGGTCGGCGGCTTCGACTGTCATAAAGACGTACTGAAAAATTTCGTTGCGGCTGTTCTCGGGAAAGAGCCGCTGTTTGTGGACGGCTCGGAAGGCATTAAAAGCGTAAGGCTTATGAACGCAATGCTTCTTTCGGCGTGGACGGAGAAAGAAACGGCGATTCCTTTTGACGAGCGCGAATATTACGGGCTTTTGTGCGAGCATACCGCAAAATCGCGGAAAAAGCGCGCGGCTCGGGGCGGAATAATAGAAGACAATACTTGTTCGTTCGGCGGATTCTGAGATTATACGGGGTTGAAAAGATAAAATGCAATATTCTTCGCAGGGGAAAAGATTTATTTGCGGTCTGCCGTTCGGTAACGGCAGAATAGCCGCCGCCGTATGGGGCGACGACTCAGCCGACGTTCTTACGCTTAATCACGAGCGACTGTGGACGGGTCTGTACGGAAACAAGCATACGTACAAAGCGGCGCGGTATCTGCCGCAGTTAAGGGAACTTATTCAAAGCGGCGACACGTTTGCCGCCACGGCTTTCGGCAACCTGTTCTGGGGCGGCAAGGGCGGCGTGTCGGGCGTTCCAAACGAAATGAACGACTACGTGCCCGCGGGTGAACTTTGCATACGCTTTTCGGATACGACTGAGTTTTTAAGCAGGCGGCTCGACTCGGAGCGCGGCGTTGCGTACACCGAAAGAGCCGTAAACGGCGGCAAAGCCGTTTCGCGCTATTATGCCGATTGCAACTTCGGCGGCTACGTTTTTACGGTTAACGCCGATAAGCCCGTTTCGGTTAAACTCAGCTATTCCCGCGAACCCGACCCGAGATTGGAGTGCGGCGGCGCGGAGTATACGGCGGACGGAATTAAGTATTCGGCGCGGTATGCGGGCGGCACTGCGTTCTGCGTTTCGTTCCGCGTAGAAACCGACGGCTCGGTAAAAGTCGGCGAAAGCGGACTTACCGTGGAAAAAGCAACGAAAATTCTGATTTGCGGCGATTGCACGGTCGGCGGCGGAAGCGGCGCGCGTCATTTGTCCTGCGACGAAGCGGCGTTCGCGGCGCATACGGAAAAGTTTTCGCGCCTTATGAACGAAGTCGCGCTCGACTTGGGGGAAGTCGGCTCGGACGCGCTCGGAATGAAAAACGAGTCGGTTGCGGCGGGCAAGCCGTCGGCGGCTCTTATTAAGCTGTATTTCGATTACGGGCGGTATCTGTTCCTTTCGGGTTCGGTCTGCGCGGAAATGCCGCTGAATCTGCAAGGAAAATGGAACGCGGAAATAAAACCGCCGTGGAACAGCGATTATCATCTGAATATAAATCTGCAAATGAACTATTGGGCGGCTGAGAAAATCGGCTTTTCGGATTTTCTGCTTCCGCTCGAAAATTACCTTATGAAACTCGCGGAAAACGGAAAGCGGACGGCAAAAGATATGTACGGCTGCCGCGGTTTTGTATTTTCGCACAGCTCGGACGAGTGTGCGTACGCCGTGCCGCAGGCTTACGGCTGGGCGGTCTGGGTTTCCGCGGCGGGGTGGCTCGGGTCGCACCTTTGGTCGCATTATCTGTATACGCGCGATAAGGACTTTTTGGAAAGGGTTTATCCGTATTTTAAGGGTGTTGCCGAGTTTTACGAAGATTTTCTTACGCCAGACGAAAACGGAATCTTGCAGATAATGCCGAGTCAGTCGCCCGAAAACAGATACGGCGATTTGGGGCGTTTTCCCGTCGCGCTGTGCCGTTCGTCGGCAATGGACGTTCAGATTTGCTATGAGTCGTTAAGCATTGCGGTTTCCGCGTCGGAGCTTCTGAAAAAAGACGCGTCGAGCCGTGAAAAATGGCAAAGCGCAATACAAAAACTTCCGCCGTTCCGCACCGGCGCGGACGGGCGTTTGCTCGAATGGGAGAGCGCGCAGAGCGAAACGGAAAAGGGACACAGGCACTTGTCGCACTTATACGGCGCGTACCCCGGCAATCTTTTTTCGCGCGAAGAACGTTCGGAAAAATTCGACGCCGCGTTAAAGTCGCTCGATTACAGAATAGCGCACGGCGGCGGTCAGACTGGTTGGAGCGCGGCTTGGGCGGCGGCTCTTTATGCGCGCGCGGGCAGAGAAAAGGAGTTTGCCGAAATTCTGAAAAGGCTCATTCTCGATTGTACTACGGATACGTTGCTCGACCTGCACCCGCCCGAAATATTTCAGATAGACGGAAATCTCGGCGGCGTGGACGCGATAGTCGAAGCGCTCGTTAGCGTTCACGGCAACGCCGTATATTTAGGCAACGCGGCGGGCGCGCTCTCGGGCGGCGGGAGCGTGCGCGGAATAAGAATACCGAAAGGGCATAAAGTTTCTTTTTCGT
>WSNJ01000063.1 GCA_013316045.1 Clostridia bacterium | reverse complement strand
AGCATATATATCATTGTCAGTCAATTCCCATACAGCTTTTGTTGTGTCTATCATTTTAATTCTCCCATTTTGATTTATCAATATCTTTTTTCGTCAGTATGTTTGGATATAGTTTTTTAAGTTCTTCAAATCGCGCTAAGGCTTTGTGCCGTTCCTTGCCCGTATATTCTTCGGATAGAATTTTGTCGTATCCTATGCCGCTTACGTTATAGGCTTTGTATATGGTTACAGTGTAATATTTGCGGTTGTGATAATAATCTATCCGTCTTGTAATACACAAGTGCATTTCGTACACCGTTTGCGATTGTATAATGAACTGTGCGCGGTCATAAAGGCTTTGGCGGTATTCTTCGAGTACGGTTATATATGCTTTAAGTCCTTTTATAAAATCTTTTGCCGATTTGTCGTACTGTTCTACTCGCTTTAAGCTGTCAAGCTTATCCGATCGCAATAAATAGCAATACGGCTGTACTTTTGCCTCGCCGTTACTGTTGTAAAATAAACTTTCAAGTGTCATATTGTTTTATCTCCTTAATAAATCTCGTCGGCTGATTGCAATGTGGTCATATCTTCTGCCATCATAAATAGGTCGTATTCGGTCATTTTAGGCAGTTCGCATAAATCTATATAACTTACATCAAGGACTAATATATTGCGCTCTGCGTCTTTTATATGTCCGTCTCTGTTATCCAATATGTAAAGTACATATTTATTCCCTATTACTAAAAATTGTTTCTTTGCTTTCATTGTTTTTCGTATCTCCTTTATTTTTCGGTTACAAACGGCTATATAGCCGCTTGTAACCTTTTCTTTTCTTCTTCCTTTATGATTTCCGAGCCGTGCAAGCGTCGTATTTCTTCGAGTGTTAAGCGGTGCTTGTTGTCGCTCGGCTTATCCGTCCACGCCCACGCCTTTTTGGACGAACACCAAAAGAACCCGAGTTCTTTTAATTCCTTGCGATAGCTATACGCATTGAACACCCACAGCCACGAGCCGCAAAGCTCAATCGTGCAATCGAAAGTTATAATCGCGTTTATAATCTCTCGGAAGTTGTCGGGAACGTCAGCTCCCTGCTCTTTCGTGTAGGTCTTGCCGTTCGCGGTTTCGTGTGTGTTCTTTACTCTTTCAAAGAGCAAATCGTATTCGGCATTGATTGCTTGCATATCTTCGACCTTGCCGCCCTTGTCGGGGTGATACTTAAATGCAAGCGTTTTATATTGCCGTTTTAGTTCTTCTATTGTCTTTACGTTCTCAAAATATGTTTTCATCTCTCTACCCTTTCCCGTGGACTTTCGCCGCCACGGGTCGGCGCGTTGGTTTAATTATGCGTTATCGTAGCAACGTTGCACAAGTGCGCAAATTATATCCGTTTCGATTTCTCCGAAATGCCCGTTTGCCTGCCCTGTCAATACTTTTCGCAAATAGTCAAGGTCAATTCCGTATTCTGCGGTTACGTCTTTAATACGAACAAAATCGCCATTCCCGCCGTAGATATATTTAAGTTGCTTTATGTCTTTTGCGGGTCTAACGCATTTGAAAACGTGGTTTCCGTCTTCTATAATCATTTCGAATGCTTTCATATTTTTTTCTCCTTTGGCTGTTATGGGTGCCGCCCTTGTTTATCTTATACTACTATTATATATGATTTTTCATATAAAGTCAAGTAAAATCATATATTATTTCATAATTTTTCAAGTTTTTTCTTATAACTTATAGTAAAATGATTGACTTTATATGAAATATATTATATAATGCCCCTATGATTAACTTGACTGAAAAATTGAAAATAGCTATGATTAAGCAAAATGTAACTCAGCAACAACTTGCGGAACGCACGGAACAAAAACAACCGAATTTATCCGCTAAAATGGTGGCAAATAATTTCAAGCTATCCGAGTATCAGCGACTTGTCGAAGCTCTCGGCTGTCGGCTTGAAATTAACATCGTTCTCCCGAACGGCGAAAAGCTGTAACAGGAAGAAAAGAAAACGCTCACGGGTGCGGAGTTCTGCTTAATAAGCGGAACTCCGCGCCCTTTTCTTTTTCTCTTGGGTCGGGTTACCGCTTTTATCCGCTTTGCCATAATAGCAGAGCTAAATGGCTCGCCATTTAGCTCTTAATTGGTTTTCAAACATAGCACGCGCCGCGCTGTCAAGGGAAAAAAGCAAAAAATTTTCGTATAAATAGCGTAGCGGCTTTATGCCGAAAAATTTTTGCGCCCCTTGACTGCGTGGCGCGGCTATGTTTACATTCTCTCAAATCACAGAAAAAGGACGGTAACCGCAAATGAAATTACGGGGAACGAAAAATCTTACATATACTCAACGCCTTATGCTCGAAGATTGTCTAAGAGCAAAATTACATAAAAAGATTATAGCCGAAAAACTCGGTGTTTGCCTTACAACGGTATATGCCGAATTAAAGCGCGGTCAGTATAAGCACAGACGAAAAGTCTATGACCCGTATTTCGGCGGCGTTAAAGGTTATAAATACGAAATACGCTACTCTCCCGAAATGGCACAGGATAAGTACCGTATGAATATGACAAGTAAAGGTATACCCTTAAAGCTCGGTAACGATTGGGACTTTGTGAATTATGTAGAACGTCGAGTTATAAAGGATAGATTATCCCCTTGCGCCGTTCTCGGAGAGATAAAGCGCAATAAACTTTTCCGTACGACTATATCCAAAACAACGCTGTATCGCTATATAGATATGGGTATATTCGCTAATATCCGAATGGAGCATTTGCCTTGCGGACTTAAACGCAAACGCCATAGAAAAACCGTAATAAAGCGTCCGCCGCGTGGTATAAGCATAGAAAAACGCCCCGCGTTCATTGCAGAGCGTAATTCGTTCGGACATTGGGAAATGGACTGCGTAGTGGGTAAACAACGCACGAAAAACGTATTACTCGTTCTTACGGAACGATTGACCCGTTACGAAAAAATATTCCGTATGCCGAATAAAAAGGCTTGTAGCGTAGTAAGTTGTATTAACTTGCTCGAACGCCGATACGGTAGGCAAAAGTTCCGTAAATTATTCAAAAGCATTACCGTAGACAACGGCACGGAATTTTCCGATTATTCGGGCATAGAAAGCTCGATATACGGCGGACAGCGTACAAGCGTTTACTACTGCCACCCATACACAAGTTGCGAGCGTGGCAGTAACGAACGCATTAACCGAGATATTCGGCGGTGGTTTCCTAAGGGCACGGACTTTTCGAAACATACAAATAAACGAGTCCGCCAAGTCGAAGATTGGGTAAATAATTATCCACGTGAAATATTCGACTTCGCCACGTCCGCCGAAATGTTCGCCGAACAACTCGCTAATATATAATTAAATCACGGAAAAGCAAGCCGCCGTAAGACGGCTTTTTCGCCATACACTCACCCGCCGCAAAATACAACAAGTTATCCCGTATACGGGATAACTTGTTGTATTTCCTTTTCTCTCCGATTCCATATTATTCTATTTTAAGACTTTTTTCAACAAATTTCCATTTTTTTCATATTTCTGCTTGACTTTTTAGGCGCCATTCCAAATTTAATGAATATTCTGCATAACTTAGCTTGACAAGTCATATAATTAGTGATATAGTATTAACTACGCGGCGCAAAAATCGCCGCCGTCGCACAACACCGTCGCGGAGTAGAGCAGTAGGTAGCTCGTCGGGCTCATAACCCGAAGGTCGTAGGTTCGAGTCCTACCTCCGCAACCATACAGTACCCAGTCGAACCCGAAAAGTTCGGTTGGGTATTTTTTTGTAATACTATCGTAATGCTATATTCTCCGACGCAATAATAAAACGGCTTGTAACGGATATGGAATAGTTTTCGGGCAAAAGAAAATCCCGACTGTCCGTATCGGGATCGTCGGGATTTGTGCGGTCTGAGTAGTTAAACCAAACCACTATTTCATCGTCATATAGTTCTATTCGGTTTACGAGTATTTCAATCAACGCTTGCGGAGATAAATCTCTTACGCTGTGCGTCAGGTATTCCATAACTTCTTCGCGCGTTATGCCGATTTCGAGTTTGCTTTCTTCGAGAAGTATCTTGCCGTTCAGTTCGTCAATCTTTTGTTCGAGTTCCGCCATTCGGTTTTTGGTTGTAGCGTTTATTATGCCTTCTTCAATAGCCGCTAAAATATTTTCAAGTTTTCGCTCGGTTTCGGCTTTATCTTCTTTGAGTAGTTTTAATACCGACTGTTCCGCTCGGTGTTTTTCGTGAATACGCATTATCTCGTCGCAAATGATATCCAAATTTACTTTGGTAGTGAATAACTCCATTGTCATATCCAAAACCTTTTGTTCGAGAAATTCTTTGCGAACCGTTCGCTTATGACAATTTTCCGTATTTTTCTTTTTGTTGGCACACTTATAAAAATAGTATTTATCTCCCGTATGGCTTGTTCCGCTTTCGCCGTTTATGGCTTTGCCGCAGTATCCGCAAAAGATTTTTCCTTTGAGCAAAAATACTGTTTCTCTACTCACCTGCCCTATCTTGTTATGCTCTGCTATCTGTTGAACTTTTTCGAATATTTCAAGCGGTACTATTGCAGGATAAATGTTTGTATAAACAACTCCGTGGATTTCGTATCTGCCTATGTATTTTTGGTTATGCAAGATATTGTAAACGGCAGTCGGGATAAACGGCTTTCCCCTATGCGTTATGCCACGACTTTTAAGCCGCGCTATTATCTCTTTCGCCATTGCGCCGTTTGCATACATATTGAACATTTCAAGTACAACGGCGGATTCGTTTTCGTCGATTAAAACCTTTTTGTTCTCAACTTTATATCCGTAAGAAATATAGCCGCCCGTAAATAAACCTTTGTTCAGATTTTCTTGCAATCCGCGTTTTACTTTTTGAGATAATTCTGCGCTGTAATATTCGGCAAGTCCGATGTATACGTTTTCAAGCAAGATTCCGTCAAGGTTTTTCGTCCCGTCTATATTTTCCGAAGTCCTTTGCGTAGCGGAGATAAGAGTTTTTCCGTTTTTCTTTAACTTCTGCTTATTCACTGCTATCTCAATCGAATTTCTGCCGAAACGATCGATAGCATAAACGAGAACAATATCCCACGCCTTTGACTTTTCCGCATCGGACAGCATTTTCTGAAATGCAGGACGGTTGTCGTTTGTACCCGTCATAGCTCTGTCGATATATGAATCCACAATATTCAATCCATTACGCTGTGCATAATCATTGCAAATACGCAGCTGTCCTTCGATAGATTGTTCGGTTTGTCTTTCCGAGCTATATCTCGCATAAATTATAGCATTTTTCATAAAAATTTATCTCCTGGGTTTATTACAAAATAAGTGTAGCGCAATGTACGAAAGTAGCGTTACTACATAGCTTTTCGTTTACTCATCGAAATTGCTACAAAACATAACATTTTCTTTACATTGCTTTACATTACGTTTCAGTTATACATTTCAAACCTGAAAGTTTTTTTCAGGTTTGAAAAAATAATAGCTCTCAAACTCGAAAGTTTTTTTCGACTTTGAAAAAGTTTTTTGTTATTTGGCATAAATAGCGATATATCTTTGACGCATTTTAATGAAATACTCGAATACCGTAGACTGCGCTCGCTCTAAAATTCGTCCTATTTCGGGATAACTCAATCCCGACATACGACATTCGAGAGCTGTACGCATATTATCCGTCAAATTAAGGTTTTCAACGATTTCGTCGTATACGGTATAGTCTTGTTTTTCGTTCTCTTGTATCTCGACAGACGGTTCGTTATTAGGCATTAAATCTTCTACGCTTATACTGCGATAACAATCGCTCCATTTGCGGGTTATGAGTTTAGTCATCCTTTTTATGCAAGCTATCTGTACGGTTATCTTCTTTCCTTTCTTGGTATAGCCTATTATGTCATACAAATGCTTGCCGTAGTGTTGAGTCAGATACAGTGCGCACTCTTGAACCAAGTCATAACCGTCGCTTAGAGCGTAATTTGTTTCGTACTTATGTTTTATGTCCGCAATTAAATCTGCGTACATTCTCTGCATACGACTACCCATATAGCCTATAAGATATCTCGTTTCGGAAAACGCTATTATCTCCGACATAGCGAGAACGTTGTCTTGCGAGATTTTTTCTTTGAGAACGTCAAAGTCAAGGAATTTACTTTTGCTTTCTTCTTTCATTTGTTTTTGTCTCCGTTTTCGATGTTTTCGCCTTTCGGCAAAACCATAAACAAAACGGAAAGTCGATTATTGTCTTGTAAAAAAGTAAATATGTAAAGCGTAACCAATAAATAGATGGAGCGTTACGCTCCCTTTAAGTCAAGGGCGACCGAACGGGAGTGCATTTTACCCTTGACTTAAAGCGGCTTTTCGTTTACCGACAAATGCCGAAAGGCGAAACCGAAAACGGAGTAAGTTATATCTTTTTTCGCTCTACTTGTTATATACAAGCGCACGCGAAAGTGCCAAAGTGTAAATACGGCGTATAACACGTCGTAAACGTAAGCAAACGTAGTCAACGGGAAAGTAATCGCCGAAAGGCTATAAAAGGCGTACAAGCCTTACGGACGGCTTTTGCGGCATGAAGAAAACAGCGACTGCAACATTGCAATCGCCGATATAAAAAATTATCCTTAATCGTATTTATGAAAATACTCGGGCGGACACGGAAAGCCTGCGCGTGCCGCCCGAGTGTTTTGAGTATGGTGTACGGGTTTCTATTTTCCGAGTGATAGGTTTTTGGGGTTCTATTTCAACGTGTTTTTTCGGTTGGTAGGTCGGTTGCGGCGCGTGCGCTTGTCTGCGACGCGAAGCGGCGCACTTGTATCAAGACAAGCGCACGCCTCGCTCTCACATAGGTTCATTTGGTATCATTTAGGTATTAGAAGGTATCATAAAATTCGACATAGATATTTGCTGTTTCAAACAGTGAGTCCGCACATTGACAAGCAAATGAATTGCACATATTTCAGTTTTGTGTTATAATGAAATCGAATAAAATGCGAGATAGAGAATTTATGGAAAATAAAATCAAAGTTTTTGAAAACAAGCAAGTTCGTACAGTGTGGGATATAGATGCCGAAGAATGGTATTTTTCGGTAGTGGACGTCGTTGCCGTTTTGACGGACAGCGAAAATCCGCAAACTTATTGGCGGGTATTGAAAAAGCGGTTAAAAGACGAAGGCAATGAAACCGTTACAAATTGTAACGCTTTGAAAATGGAAGCCCCGGACGGGAAAATGCGTATGACCGACGTTCTCGATACGAAAGGCGTATTGCGACTCGTGCAATCTATTCCGTCGCCGAAAGCCGAACCGTTTAAGGTGTGGCTTGCCGAAGTGGGCAACGACCGTCTAAATGAAATAGCCGACCCCGAAAAAGCAATTTTGCGCGGAGCGGATTATTACAGAGCAAAAGGTTATACCGAGGGTTGGATAAATCAGCGTTTGCAAACTATCGAAATGCGCAAAGAACTGACCGACGAATGGAAAGCGCGCGGAATAGAAAAGGACAAGGATTACGCGATTTTAACCAACGAAATGACTAAGGCGTGGAGCGGTTTGACCGTGCAGGAGTACAAACAAGTCAAAGGTTTGAAAAAAGAAAATTTGCGCGACAATATGACAAACATTGAACTCGTACTGAATATGCTTGCCGAGGTTACAACGACGGCATTATCGCGGCAAGAAAAACCGGAGACTTTTAATGAAAGCAAGAAAATTGCTCGCGAAGGCGGAGCGACTGCAAAAGAAGCAAGAATGGCAGTAGAAAAAAGATTAAATAAGTCCGTTATATCCTCATTAAATGCAAGCGATAAACTCGCTCTCGAAATACAAGCATCAAAATCCGATGATAATAAAGAATAAAATTCAGATCGTACTCCGATTTGCCGTTACAAATTCTCTTTACAGTAACTGAATTTTAATATCTTTTTCTATCTCGGCTGTTTTAACAAACTTACGCAAGATTTCGACGGGTATGCCGTATTTCATTCCTTCGGCGTCTTCGTGTCCGCCGACGGTTACGCCGCAAACTTCGCCGTTCTCGTTGAAAACAGGTCCGCCCGAACAGCCGTGCGATACAAGCGCATTAAACAGAAACGCGGGGTGTCCTCTGAATTTGCGTCCGACATCGCTGACAATACCGTTTACAAGCGCCAATCCTTCGCCCTTGCTGTTGCCTATCGCAACAACGTTTTCGCCGATTTCAGGCAATTTATCCGCGATTTTCAACGCTTTAACGGGCACTTTGACATCTTCTTTCAATAAAGCCAAATCATTCTCGGGGTCGACATAAACAAGCTCCAATTCACTGTATGCCGTAGCTTTACTTTTGCAAGAATAAATCTCATCGCACAAAGAAAATTTCTCGCCGAAACGCCCGATTACTATATGACAATTCGTAATAATGTATCCATTAGGCGAAATATAGAATCCCGTTCCGCCCATAGTATCTTCGCCGAATACGCACGACAATTCAAACGTGCTTTCGATTGCCGTTTTATAAATTTCAGACGGAGTAAGTCGTTTCTCTTTCGAGAAATACTCTACAATTTTCGGCTTGTCTTCCAATTCGAATATCTCGTCGCAACTGTCGCAACGGTACTTTTTGGTCAACGTATTCAAACAAACAACGTGTTTACTTCCGCAAACGGGACAAATTTCTTTCATAAGTAAAACTCCTTTATTCCGCGGCTCCGGTCGTGCGAAACCGCTCGAACCGTGCCAAATCTTCCGCCGTTATCATATTGTGCGACGACAGCAAAACCGAATTGCAATCGTCGCGCGCAATATTCTGCGCCGTACCTGCCTGCAACGAACGCATATAAGCGTTCAGCTTTATCTTTCCGCAAATCGCGGTTATGTCGCCGCCGCCGTACCCTTCGAGCGCAAGAGCGAGCTTGCATAAATCTACGTCGTCGTCCATAGGCAGTCCGTTCAGCTCCTTACGCACCAAAAATTCGCGCGCCGTCCGATCGGGAACACCCACGTAAATATGCGTATCGAATCTTCCGCCGCGAAGCATAGCCGAATCGAGCGCCCACGGACGGTTTGTCGCCGCAATAAGCAACAGCATTTTATTAGTTTCGCTCTTTTTGAAACCGTCGACTTTCGTTAAAAACGTTGCCACAAACCGCGCCATTTCCGCATCCGCGCCGTCAGTTCCGTCTCCGCGCTTGCTCGCCACCGAATCGAACTCGTCGAAGAAAATAATTGCGCGTTCGTTTTTTTGCGCCGTTTCGAAAATTTCGTCCAACTTTTTGGAACTTTCACCCATCCACTTGGAAATAAGGTCCTGACAATTCACGGCGTAGAATTCGGCGTCGACTTCGCCCGCTATGGCACGCGCGATAAACGTCTTGCCCGTTCCCGGCGGTCCGTACAACAGCATTTTCGCGCCCGGCTCTATTTTGTATGTAGCGGCAAGCTCGGGATTTTTGAGCGGTTCAAGTACCTTATAGCGAATCTGCTCTTTCACGTCGTCGAGTCCCGCCACGTCCGCAAACGTAATGCCGCTCTTTTTCTCGGCTTCTATCGGCTTACTTTCTTCGCTCTTACTCGCGGAAACTTCTTTCGGAGTCTGTTTTACGCAAGACTTGCGCACGAACTCCAAAATATTCGCCGCAGTCTTATGATACTCCATACGCACGTCGTAAGAAGTCGCATTCACGGAAATATCGTTGGCAAGCTCCGCCGCCTTTATAAACATTTCGCGCGCCGCCATAACGTCTCCGCTATTATATAAATCCTTTCCCTGCGCGTAAAAACTCTTAAACGCTTCGATTTTCGGTTGATTATTCATACTTTTATCCTAATTAAACGATTTAATTATATTTTCCAATCTAACAATCAAATCGTCATAAGTAATTATATCAATAATATTGGAATACATATTTCTCAAAATTTGAAAATCCGCCCATCTTTTTTCATCTTTTAGTTGCTCATTTCTTCCATAAAGAATATATC
>WSNJ01000062.1 GCA_013316045.1 Clostridia bacterium | reverse complement strand
AACTCCTGAAAGAGAACAGAGAAAAATACGCAGTCCGATTTCTCAAAGGCAGAGCGGCATAGACGAAACAATACGAAAGAGAGGGGAGAAAAGCCCTGCGAAATGACGCAGAGCGGTTTTTTACTGTCTTGAAACAGGTTTGTTTGACTTTTTGCGGCTGTTGTGGTATCATATTTGGCACGATAGGACGTCCAAACAGTATGATTTTTCAGGTTAAGCACAGTACAAATAAGATTTTTTCAAAAAAATTCAAAAAGTTACTGAAAAATGCTTGACAAACATCAAGGGGATATAATAGCCCTACTTGACAATACGGGTGCAGTTGTGGTAAAATATGTATACGACGCGTGGGGCAACCACGAAGTTCGTAAAGCAGACGGCAGTGAACTGACTGACTCTACGCACATTGGAAACCTTAATCCTTTCCGCTACCGTGGCTACTACTACGACGCCGAAACGGGCTTGTATTTCTTGAAAACCCGCTACTATGACCCCACAACGTGCCGCTTTGTAACGATAGACGACCTGTCCTATCTCGACCCCGAAACCATAAACGGACTTAACCTGTACGCCTACTGCGCAAACAATCCCGTGATGGCTGTTGACCCCGAGGGGACAATGCCCAAGTGGTTAAGATGGTTGCTTGGCGGATTGATAATTATTGCGGCAGTAGCTCTGTCTATTTTGACTGCGGGTATAGGAACTGTAATAACAGGAGCATTGGGCGGAGGCGTTTTTGCAACAGTCCTTGGTGGAGCGGTTGGCGGCGCAATTAGCGGAGCTGTTATGGGTTTTGGTATAAGTGTTGCGACACAAGGAATTACTAACGGATTTGAAAATATAAATTGGAATCAAGTTGGTATAGGAGTATTAAGCGGAGCAATTGTTGGAGCAGTAACTGGGGCAATTACTAGCGGTATTAAAATTGCGCAAGCTGCAAAAATGTGGGATAGTGGAACGTTTAAATCAGGATATCAGTCGATGAAATATCACTATGCAAAGCATGGGGCGGATTTTAAAAATATAATAGAATATACAAAAAGTGCTGTTAATTTTGCTAATAGAAATGCTTCAATGCTTCAATATACATTTAATTATAAATATGGAAATGCGTTATGGCGGTTTTCATACACAAATGGAATAGGTGGAATATTTACTTCTATGGGTAAAATAGTATCTTTTTGGTTAAAGTGAGATAATATGGAAAAATATGAACAAAAAATATTGAAAGAATTTATTTCCATGCCATATCCAGAAATATTAAATCATCAGTTTGAAATAACTAACGATTATTTGTCAGGATATGTTAGTAGATTTTTGTTAGGGGAAAGATTTGATTTTGAGTTTAATTCCTTTACAAAAGAAGAAGCTAATTATATTAATAGTTTAATAACAAAAAATATTAATAACACTAATGGAAAGGATTTGTTGACATTTTTTCTTATGGTAAAATTAGTATGTAATATTTTAAATAAGTATAAGCAAACGCAGTAACACACGTGACAAACAAAGCGGCAGAGTTGTTCTGCCGCTTTGTTTGTAAAATAGCCCTACTTGACAATACGGGTGCAGTTGTGGTAAAATATGTATACGACGCGTGGGGCAACCACGAAGTAAAAGTGCTTGACGGCGCTTGCACCGCACTTTCTCAACTCAATCCATACCGTTACCGCGGCTACTACTACGATACGGAAACGGGACTGTACTATCTCAAAACAAGGTATTACGACCCCGTAACCTGCCGTTTCGTAACGATAGACGACCTGCAATACATTGACCCCGAGCATATAAACGGACTTAATCTGTACGCTTACTGCGGTAACAACCCCGTTATGGCTGTTGACCCCGACGGAACTATGCCTAAATGGTTAAGGTGGTTGCTTGGCGGGCTTATAATAATAGGAGCTGTGGCACTTTCTTTTGTAACGGCAGGCATAGGAACGGCAATAACAGGCGCATTAGGCAGTGGGCTTGTAGCTTCCATTGTCGGCGGAGCCGTGGGCGGTGCTGTTGGCGGAGCCATAGCAAGTTTTGGAATAAGTATCGGAACCCAAGCGATTTCTAATGGGTTTGAAAATATAAATTGGAATCAAGTCGGTAGAGATACTTTGATTGGTACTATATCCGGAGCTATAACAGGTGGAGTATTTGGTGTCGTAAAATTCTTTAAATTTGATGGTAAAATAGCAAGCGGATTGTCCGGTTTAAAAAATGCCGAAAATAATTTTGCGAATGCTACAACAATATTAAAAAATACTCCTATCGCTATTAAAGGCGGGGTTATAACAACTGAACGATTGGCGGCTCAATTAAGTTATGATGTTGCAAGCAATTTATTAGGGCGTGCTCAGAGTGTTTATGCTGTTACAAAATTTGTAGTTTCTAAGATATTTCTTTTAATTAAGACCGGGGTAAAACAATTATTTGGAAATATTATAAAGGAGTGGATTTAGTGGAGCAAGCAGTATTCAAGAATGCTATTTTTGATGAAGAAAAGATAATTTTGTTGAAACGAAAAGGCAATATTGTTATAAATATTGAAAATATTAAAGAATTGTATTATACAAAACCGTCTTTGCTTAATTATTTAACGGCAACAGGAGGACTTGATTATCCACAACGATTATTTATACTTCTTAAAAACAAAATAAATAAAAAAAGATTATACTATGTAAAAATAAAATATAAAGAAATTTATAAATTACCAACTTATTATAAAAGAGAAATAGGTATATTTGATTGATGAATAAAAGCGGGTAGATTTGTACTATCCGCTTTTATTCATATTACAACCTTGCTTGACAATACGGGCGCAGTCGTGGTAAAATATGTATACGACGCTTGGGGAACTTGCAAAGTAACAATACTCGACGGCACGCCCGAAGGCTCGCAATCTCAGCACATTGGAAACCTTAATCCCTACCGTTACCGCGGCTACTACTACGATACGGAAACGGGCTTATACTATCTCAAAACGAGATACTATGATCCTGTAACTTGTCGCTTTGTAACGATAGACGACCTGCAATATATTGACCCCGAAACCATAAACGGACTTAACCTGTATGCGTATTGCGCGAATAATCCGGTAATGAATATAGATCCGAATGGGACGAGCATAATTGCAGCTATTTTAATAGGTGTTTTTATAGGAGCGGCTGTTGTCGGTACGGGATTTGCGATATATGTGGGAGTAACGGCATATAATAACGGCACCCGGGGATGGGATTTATTCGGCACGATAGCAAAGGGATTCTTTGTCGGAGCGGTAATAGGCGGAATAATAGGCGGCGCGATAGCTGCGTTTATATATGCGGCGCCGGCAATCGGTTCGTTTTTAGGCTCATCGTTTACGATTGGCTCACATATAACTGCAGCGGGAGAGCTTGCAGCGATAACGATAACCGGAGCACAAATCGCAGAAGCAGGGTTGGCTACGCTTGCCGGTATAGGAATTTTGTTTGCTCAATGGAAACCGGGCTCTTGGCCTGGGGATGATCCAACAGTCCCGCCTGGGGACGGTTTTGAATGGAGAGGGAAGAAGCCAATAGGCGGGAACAAAGGTGCATGGTATAATCCTTCAACTGGAGATTCTTTACATCCTGATTTAAATCATCCTATTGGAATTGACCCTCATTGGGATTGGATTAACAAATTGTTGGATATTGTGAAACGAATTTTTAGGTAGGTTAAAGATGAAATACACTAAAATTAATCCTAAAGTTTATGCTGAAAATTTAAGAAAAAAATTTTTAGAAAATCCTACACTATGGTATGATGTTATTTTACCAAAAGAAAAAGCTGACGAATTAAAAACAAAAACCAATAATGATTACTCTAAGATTTGGCATGAACATTGTGATCTATGTTGGGTAACTTTGGATGCTTCAACCGCGACTTGTTATAAAGGCGAAGATGGGGTTAGTTGGTTGTGCCAAAATTGTTTTAAAAAAGTCAACAAGACAAGTTAGATAATATTTTAATATATTAACAATTTATTTGATGGAGCAAAGAGACATATTTAACTAATTAAATCTTCACAACAAAAGCCGAGATTTCGTATAAGAAGTCCCGGCTTTTATCGTTAGCGGATTTATTTTGGCTTTATATTATTCTGCTGTTTGTGTTTTATCCGGCGTGTAAAATTTGCTTGCCACTTTTACGGCTTTGTAATTTACTCCGTCTATTGCTTGCGTAGTATATTCGGGTTTGCCTTTGGCGGTGGCGCGGATAATAAGGTTTTCGGGGTCTTGGGGTATTTGGGGAATATTGCCGTCTGAGAACTTTTCGGCGTTTCCGACTTCCAAGACTTTCAACCCTTTTTGAATAAGGAACGAGCTGAACTGCCACAGCTTTTCAAACATTCCGTAGCAGTCTATAATAAAGCTGAAATCTTCTTTTTCGCAGTAACCCGTAATTCTGTAATAGTTTGTATTCATTGTAAATAAACTCCTTTTTAAGATGTGTTTTTAATCGGGTGCAGCGTCACGCTGCCGCCGCTTGTATTTTCTTTAACTGTTTGTTTGCGAACGGCAGCCATTTTTTGTTTACGAATTCCAAAACGCCGTCGCTCGGTTTGCTGTCGCGCTCGCCGTAGCACTGTAATATCCTTTTGTTTTTTAGTGAATATTCGAGCGTAACGAACGGAGCGTCGGGAGAGTGCTTGTCCCGTACAAAGAATATAAGGGATTCTTCGCGCACGAATTTTTGGTCGTAGTTCATCCGTCCCACGCAATGATGGAGAATATCGCCTTCGCGTATAAGGTCTTGCGGCGAACGGGCTATTATTACAACGAAAGCGTCGTTACTTTCTTTTTGTAACGGTAAATATTTCTCTGCAATTTCTCCGAATTTCGCATACAGCGCCTTTCGTTCTTCTTCGTCTTTCAGTGCTTTTGCCGTGTGGTATTCGTCAATGCGAATATCGTGCCAACGCCGAAAATCGTGCGGAAAGCGGTTCTTGGGTAAAGTCATATCCAACGATAGATATTCGCAAGCGTGAATATAATCCGAGTACGATGAAAGATTTGTATTTTGTTTTTCTATGTACTCCATAAGCGCGGTAACTTCTTTGTCGGTTTTGAACAGTTGCTTTATATTTCCGTAACCGTCCTGTCTGTAAAACGACTTTTTCTCGGATTCGAGTTTTTGAACTTTATTCAACGGCTTTCCCGTTTTATACGCGATAAGTATTGTCCCGATATAATAACCGTAACAATTTATTTCGTCGCGCTTTTGTATAAGCCATTTGCGAAATCGTTTGTCTTTGCCGACTTGCCTGAGTATCTGAACGCTCGTCGCATAAGCCGGCAAACCGAATTTAACGAGCATTTCGGCTTGGCTGTATTTTTCGTATGCTCGCAGATATTTGAACGTATCGTTGTACGGATATTGCAATATGGCGGAATATTTATATTCGGGAAAATTCAAAACATATTCGACATTGAGAACGGGGCAATATATGTTAAAATACTTGTCGTCTTGCCAACCCCAATTTTCGCTCTCATACCACTTGCGGTGCTTTTGCAAACCTTGCTCGTACCAACCTACGGAGTAGTTTCCCATAAAGTGCAAACAGATATCTTTGAGAAAGCATTTGTCCGAGTGTATACCGTGAATGACTACCTGTTTGCAACGCCAACGCGGACTGTCTAATTTGTTTTTACACGCAACGATAATTTTAACAAGTTCGCCGTCGTTTCGGGTAAGATACGAGTAAAAGCGCGTATATCCCGAACTGCTGAGATAGTTTCTTTTCTCTGCTTTGCGTATGAGTTTTATCATATATTTCGGTATAGGTCTTATCTTTTCTATTTTCATAATTTTTTCTCCTATGCGATGTCTATTTTGCCGTCCAAAAGATTGCAAAGATACAACACTTGGTCTTTGTCGAAAGGGCATACGGCGGCGGGTTTTTCGTCTGTTTCGGTACTTAAAACTACGCCCGTTTCGACGTCTATAACTTTGCCGTCTTGCTGTACGGTTTTTTCGCTTTTTTCGTCTACGGCTTGTTGCAGTTTGTCCGCGATTTCGTCAATGCTTGGATCGAAAATTTCGTTGTTTTCTTCGTTGACTGTTTTGACTTCGGTCAGTTCTGATTCGTCGATAGGTTCTTCTTTCGGCTCTTTTGTTTCGAGCATATCCCATAAAGACGTTTGAGCAATAGTTTCTTTCGGTTTTGCCGTTACGGGCGTTGTAGCGGGTTTCGGAGCGGTTTTCACTACGGGTTTGTATTCCGTTCCGTCCGCGTTGTACAGCGTGCCTTCGATAGAATCTTCTTCGAAATAGTGGATAGCCCAACCGTATACGACGGAATCTTCCACGCACGCCGAGTTTGCGCCTTTCTCGGCAAGTTTCCGTGCTTCTTCGTTTGCGTATTTCATAAACCCGTCGAGCGTCTTTTTGTTGACGAGTTGCTTGCCGTCTTTTTCAAACGGCGTACCGCTGTTTATCTTTTCCGCAAGAACGTCGCTCGTGTTCTCTTGTAAGTAGGCGAGTATAAGTTCCTGCGGTTTGTCATTAGCCGTAAGATTTAATTTTGTCATTGTAAGTCGCACTCCTTTTGTAAGATGTTTAGTATTTTTTGTTCTTCCCAACCGGACGAGCATATCCAGATAATAGTAGCCAAAGTTTCGAGCGACGCGCCTTGCGTATTCCGTTCAAAGAACATTTCGTATTGACCGCAGTCGCCGTTCGTAAACCATTGATGTTTGTTGCAAAGGGTATAAAGTTTTTCGTTGGATATTTTCATTGTGTATAACTCCTTTTGAATTTTTGTTTGTAAATTAAAAAAGCCCGTTCGTAATCAGAACGGACAGCCTTTCCAAAGTTTTTTATATTCGAAATAGTTTTTAATGGGGATAACAAGCCATATCACGTTTTTTGTTGCCGTGTCTTTCGGCGGGTCGCGTTCGTACCACCTTGTATGCCACAGTGCAAAGTCATAAGTATTTACAACGGCGTAAATTTTTAATTTATGCTTGCCTTGCTGTTTATAACAAACTTTATAGCCGTAGTTTTTCATTTCTTTACTATCCCGTAAACGTCGTCTACGAAAAACGAACAAACAAAGCAGTTATATATGGCGTGGCATTTAACCCCCTTGTAGTCCACAATATAATCGTTATCTCCGACTTTTTTAAGCACGGTTATTTCATCTGCATACGTCGATTTAATAAGTCCTGTATTCAATGACTGAATGTATGCCTGTATCTTAAATTTTCTCATAATCAAAAATCTCCTTTTATATTAAAAATTTTGCTATTATTACTTAACTTCCATTACGCGCAAATCTATAAAAGAATGCGTATACCAATCGTCTTTATCCGTAATATGCCAATACACTTCCGATTCGCCCGAATTGTTATCTTCGAACTCGAATTCGTAGTGATTGTCGATAGGGTATCCGTCGTCATCGAACTCTATGTCTCCAACCCACGACATTTCGGGATTTCTCTCGTTGCAGATAAGCTCTTTGAATTTGTCGTATGCTCTATCGTATTTGCCGAAAACGAAAAGGTCAACGCTTCCGGCGTCTGACGTAGACCAATCGAACTGTATTATGTAGACTTTATCCATTATGCGATTCTCCATATTCCGCCGCCGAAAGACTCTACTGTAATGCTTCCGAACTCGCTGCAATATTCGTCGGATTTGTTCCAAACGTAGGCGAATACAACGTGTTTGTCGGCGTAGCCGTAAACGGAATCTTCCCATTCTTCGGGGTAGTTAGTAACGATAAGAAAATCCCAAAGCTCGCCAAAGTCGGTAAATTCGTGCGTAATGGCGTAAACCTTGCAATTATACTCATTCTCTATTTCGCGCATTTTCTTTTCTATTTCGGGTTCTTGGTAAACCCAATATCCGCCGAACATTTCAAAAAAGCAAACTTGGTCGTTATCTTTGAATCCTTGTATGTACGGTTTGTAAATGTCGAGCGTTTGCATAATCTCGATTGCTTTGTCTTTCTTTTCTTGCAGGGTAGGGGCAGTGATGGTTTTCATAAAAATATCTCCTTTTGATTTAATTAAATGTAGTATTGAACTTCTTCGAATTCGTAACCTATATTGCGCAGAGTTTCTTCGAATCCGAACCACGCCATAAGGTTTTGATTGTGCGTATCCGTAATAAGCGGATCTTCGTCGTAGAAATTGCTGCCAAAAATGTCCTTAAAAGAAAAACAGCCTATCGAGCGCATAGTTTCGCTCAATAAGCTGTTTATCTCGTCGCGGTACTTGCGGTAGAATTTCAACGTGTCCGAGTAGTATATAAGCTCGCTGACTATTCCGGAAACACAACCCATATACAGCACATCTTTGAAAATATTGATTTTATCGTCGTAGTCGTGCCACTTATTTATGACATAGCTGCAAACGTGTTTAGTCAGCTTGTTGTCGCTTTCGGATTTCAGTTTCCGTATGTTGGTTAGTGTTAGTTTCATTTGTAGATTTTCTCCTATTCGAAGTCGTTAAGCAAGATTTTGTTCTCGTAAAACCTACCGTATTCGAAATACAGATTGTCGTTTTTGTCCCGAATAAGCGGAAAAGTATCTTGCGTAATCTTTCCTGCCTCGGTTATGGCTACCGTAATTGTCTGACGGTAGAAATCTACGTCGTAAATATTGAACTTAACGTCGTATTCTCCGTCATTGTACGAGAATTCCGAAAGATAATACTTTCTTTCTTCTTCTCTTTCTGCTACTGCTTTTTCCATTTTCTTTTTCTCCTTAATTTTTTTATTTTGCCTTTCGGCAGGGGCAAGGTAGCACGGGAAAAAGATATATCTTCATAACCTTTTTGATTCGGCAACACGGCAGTCAACGAAAAAGAAAAAATCATTGCGTAAAGGGCATAATAAAAAAGCCCTATGTTTCCATAGAGCTTACAAAGAAAATATTCGCATTTTAAGCGATGATTTTTTCCGTTGACTACCGCTTTTTACTGTGCTATCGTCAGCCACCACGAAAGGCAAAAAATTTAGGAGAGTAATAACGGAATAAAATAAAAAAACGACCGATAGGAACCTTTACGGTTCTTATCGGTCATTGTTTGGTTGAGAGAAAGCGAATAAAGTCGAACCTTTCATTATACGGTATGTTTATAAAAAATATATGCGTAAGCATTAAAACTTTGTATAAACCGCATTATTTGTAAAATAGGTTATTAGGTTTTTTGCCGTCGAATTTTCTGACATCGACTTTGAGTCTTCATAGTTTGCATAATGTGCAATTAGTTTAATAGGCGTATCAATGATTTTTATAGGCGCAGGGGAATTTATGTCGCCTTCTATTTTTAAGTAATTTGATTTAAGACTAACAGCGTCATAAAGAGAATTTACTGGATAAAAGTTTTTGGGTACCTCTATCTCTTCAACCCCGATATTTCCCTGCGATGTTCCTGCTCCGTTGTTATGTAATTCTTTAATACTTGAGTATGTATATTGAGTGTATATTTCGTTTGGATTTGTATATGAAAATTCACCGTTGACATAGTGGTCCATTTTTGAAATTAAGACGCTTGCGACAACGGAAAATCCAAAACATTTATCTGCTGCTTGAATTTTGTAGTTTGTAACGATATACATTATAACTTGCTGATTTAAATCCATATATTTTTTATCATCTTTAGTGAGAATATATCCGCTAACACATAGGTTATATGATACGTCTTCTATAACGATTGATTCCATATGTGAAAAATCGCAATCAAAAAAATATAAGTCTGTTATTTGAAGCAACGATTTTGCTTGAGTTATTGCGTTTTCTTTTTCGCAAATAGTTTTTTGGTTATTTGTTCTTGCTGGGGTAGATGAATTGGCTTGGCTGGAATTAGAACAGCCTACGCACAATACCATACAAAAAAATAATAAAGAAGAAATAAACAAAAAAATTTTTTTCATCTCTGGTCTCCTTTTGAGATACTATAAATATAACACAAAAAGAAAGTGATGTAAAATAAAAATGTAAAAATCCAAGATTTTTCGAGACGGCTATTCGTATATTTAGCAATAGAGGGATTAAGACTTTGTGTTTTTGACAAACAAGATTCTTTTATGATTAGAAAATAAAAATATAGATTATTAAATTAAATATAATTTTGTGTTTACAAAACTGTATTAAAATAA
>WSNJ01000061.1 GCA_013316045.1 Clostridia bacterium | reverse complement strand
ACGTATACTTTTCCGCCGCGAACGCACGCGACCGCCAACCCGTCCGCGCAAGCCGCAACCGAAACAAAGTCGCCGCCCGCGCCGAGAAAAGTTCTTTCGCCCGCAACGCCGTTTCCGTCGACGCACACGCCCCACAGTCCGCCGAAACCGTCGCGGTAAACGACGGCGAAACCGTTCTCGCCGCGCGCCGCTACCGAAGCGCAAGTGCCGCCGCCGAGAACCTTTTCCGCAATCTTTTTGCCCGTGGAAGAATCGAACGCGGCAAATATAAGCCTGTCGTTTTCGCAGTATGCAACTCCCGTTCTGCCGCCGTTATCGACCGCCCCGAAACCGCCGAAGAACGGCGAAAGCGAAACGTCCGCGCCGAACGCGACGGCTTCGACCTTGCGGACGAGCGCGAAAAGACCGTTTTCGCAGGTAAGAGTCAGCGCGGCGGGGCCGCCAAGGCGCACGGAAGCAACTATAACTTTTTCGTCGTTTCCGAGAAACGGGAATTCCGCCTGCGCGACTTTTACGCTGTTTAAGGCAAGGCGGAGCGAACCGCAGTCGTAAACGGTCGCCGTGATTTTTACGATAAGCGAAGTAACTCCGTCGCCGCTTAAAGTAGCAAACGGATAATCGCGCCCCGTTTTTATTTCTCTGTTCGGGAACGCGGAAGCGCCGCAGCCGTTTTCCTTTTTCGACGCGCCGAGCATATCGAGCCTACGCTCCAAATCTTCGACGCGCATATAAGCCGATTTTCCGTAATCCATTTCAATATCCCAACTTTATAAAAGGTCGCGCGATTCGGGCTTTCGAGCTTTTGCAGGTTATCGCAAAGCATATCTTTTTGCCCGACGCGTTTACGCGCACGGTAGTCAAGCCCTTTTTCGGCAGAACCGAAAACGTTTTTCCGCCGCGCTCGGAAGAAACGGTAAGCCGAAACGGAACGGATGCGTCGACGCTGAACTCCTTTACGGTCTTTATGCCGTCCGTGCCGAAGTCGAGCGAGCCGCTCACCCAGCTCTTTTCGAGCGGAACGCCGTAAATTTCGCCGTTCTTTTCGATAAAGCCCGCGCGCCCGTTCCCATCGACTGCCATAAGCGCGCCGTCAATCGGGCAAAGCTCTTTCAAGCCGATTCCGCGCGTAAGGCTGACCGCGCCCGTTTTCGGGTCGTAAACCAAAAAGCCGTTGTTGCTCTCGCTATCGACCGAATCTCCGTCCGTTTCTTCAAACCGCGCCGCAACGAAATATTTTCCGTCGTAGTATGCGCCGCGCGCAGACGGCGAACTTTTCAGCGCGCCGCATATCGCGGAAGCGACTTTTCTCGCCGAAAGCCCGTCGAAACGGTAAAGTCCGTCGTCCGCCAAAAACATAAGCGTATCGCCGCACACAGCCGCCGACGCGCCGTAAATTCTGCCCGACGAAACGAACAGATTAACTACCGAAAAGTCCTTTTGACTGCCGTAAGCCGTTATGCGCGAAATTCCCCTGTCGCGGAGCGCGTACACGTAGCCCGCGAACGACAGCACTCGGTTAACGCTTCCGAACTCGTCGACAAGCTGTATAAAACCGCCATCCGAAAGCGAAAGATTCCAATTCGTGGGGTCCAAGTCGTCCGAAAACCATACCGTGTTTTTCTCTCCGCCCGTCGAAACGAACATACGCTCGTAGTGCATAGTAAAGCTCGTAACGTCGGGCGCGGATTCCACTTTGTAGGGCGGGTCGATACCGTTCCAGACGAACATTCCGTCGAGCTGAGAAAACATAAGTATAACGTCTTCGCCGTAGAGCCTGTAATTTACGGCTTGCGGCGCGGACGAAAAATTAACGCCGTAGAGCCGCGAAAAGCCGTGCGGCATAGCCGCGTAAACCGACCCGTCCGAACACGAATACATAAGCGTTTTAATCTCGCAGCCCGACACGGAATCGTAGCGGCGGAACTGCCACACGTAAGTTACGTTTTCGGACGTGATTCCGCTTTGCCCGATTCCCCAGCCTTCGGTAAGCGCGCCCGACGAATAGTCGAAGTTGTAAATACGCTTAGCCGTATTGAGCGGAAGAACGCTTTCGTCGCTCGTCGAGTCGAACCCCGAAAAGAAGTTCGGCAACGACAGCTTTTTCGTCCGCGCGCTCATACCCGCAATATAATCGTCAGTCATATAAATACCTCTTGAAAATTTTTGTGCGACGAAGCCGTCGTCCCCTGTTGCGTCCTTAGCCGAGCCACGAAGTGGCGAACGCCACGAGCCAACGGCGAGTATTTCGACTAAGCGACGAAACCGCGCACGGAGAAATCTTTTCGCTCCCACAGTCTGTCATTTCGAGCGTAGCCGAGAAATCTTTTCTTTCTTATAGATTTCTCCACTCCGTTCGCTACCGCTCACTTCGGTCGAAATGACATAAACAGGGCAAGGCACTCCGCTTGAAATGACAATCAGGCGCGAAGCCGACTGCGTGCCTTACGCCACTTCGGTCGAAATGACATAAAAAAGTGTATGGGCGTTAGGCGGCGGAGAGCGGTGCGCAGGCGGGTAACAGGCGGCAGGTCGGCGACGGGAGTTTATTTCCCGATAAATGACCAAGCCGACCTTGTCGCTCGTAGCCCGCATCCGTGCCGCTTTTGCGCCGCCTAAATCCAGCGACGCGGTTTAAGAATTATTTCCCGCTTTCCCCGTCCCGCCGCGGAAAGCGCGTCCTTATACCGCTTGTCCCACATAACGGCTTCGCTCATTCCGTTTATTATGCAGTACTCGCAGGCTATACCGTAGCCGAAAACGCGCGCGCCGAGCTTTTCGGTTTGCCATTCGGTCATTCCGTCGAGTTCAGCCGCCGCGGGCGCGTAGGAATACGTGATTTCCGCTTCGCCCGAATAAGGCTCGGTCAGCGTAACGCCGAGCGGAGAGCGCCCGAACCGCTTTTTTACTCCGCGGACTTTAACGCATACGATATCGGCGTAGCTCTTTTTCAGCGAGCCGTACGCAATAAAGCCGTTTACGGCTTTTACGTTCTCGGCAGCGATAAGCGGAAAATACTGCGTAGCGATTTCGTTTGCCACAAACCCGGCGCAACCGATAAGCAGTTTAAGCTCGCTTTTCTCGCTTTCGGAAAGTTCGTTTTCTCTTTTTTCTCTCAAAGCCGACGCCATTCCGTCGAGCGCCAGAAACTCCGCCGCCGCCGCAACGCACTCTCTATAACTTGCCATAAATGCGTTCAATCTCCTTTTCCGTCTTTTTTACCGCGCGAGTTATTTCGCGTTTTTCAAGCTCTCTGTTCTCGCGCTCCATTTCTTCAAACAGTTTTTTTCCGCGCTCCGACCGCGTTCTTCTTACGAGCCGAACCGTTCTTTCGTCGAGCTCGGGATACGGCACGGCAAGCGCGAAAGTACCGCCGCGCTGATTACGTGCGTGAACTTCGTACCGCCGCGACTTGTACGAATAGACTACGAAATACGAGTCGTCTATGCTTTTCAGCCGAGCCGCTATTCCGAACAGGTCGTTATCTATAATTCTTGCCGTGCCTATCACCGCATTTCTCCTTTTTTTACGCGGCTTTTATGCCCGTAAGTCTTGCCTGACCGTTCGGCTTGTCGCACATAAGGTCGCAATACTTGACGAGCGTTGCCGTATAAGTCGCCTTGCCCTGATTCTGACGCAATATTTTGCCGTTTTCGGTTTCGAGGAATCTCCAATCGCAAAGCTGATGCAGTTTGAACGACTTGGTATTCAGAAGATACATAACGCCGTCGTCGACGAATCTTTCGTATACGAGCGGAATGCCGTTGAACGAAAGCGTTTTGTAGCCGCCTTCGAGCTCCATAATATCGACGTTGCGCTTGTACTGCCCGAGATAATCCTGATAAGCGTATTTTACGTCGGCGGCGCACGCTATAAAGTCCACTTGCGAATTTGCGTTGTTTTCCAAACTGTCTATCGCGCGCTGAATAACGATGTCGTCGATTGCGCCTATCGAATTTTTTATGTACGGTTTAAGGCACGGATAATCGGCTTTTTTCAGTCCGTAAAGCGTAGCGTTGTCCTCGAATATCGCGCCCAAGCCCGTTATTTCCTTGCCGCGACTGCCCTGAACGTAAATCGAATCGCCTTCCGCCAACGTTGCTTCCCCGTCGAAAGTAATGCTGTTATTGATTCGGTTAATCGAAGTTATTCTCAGTTTCTGGGCTTTGGGCGTATTGCCGTTGTACACGTCTACGGTCATACCTTCTATAATGTTGCCTAATTTATTTACGCTGATTCTGTTGTTGCTAAGCGACATTATTACGCAGAGCAAGCCGTCGCCCGTGCCGTAAAGCATTCTGCCGAGATTGAAGCGCGACGCGTCCAAAAGGCTTTGAAGTTCCTGGTCGAGCAGGTCGGTAAAAGCTCCCCTGCCGTCGGCGGAAGCGCGTATCGCCTTGTCGGAAATTTCGATTTGCCCGAAAAGGTTTTTGAGCGTTCCGACGAATTGCAGATAGTTGCGTCCGCCTGCCGAAGGCAAATCGCCGTCTTCGTCGCCCGCGCCTATGCCGCCCGTTATTCCGTAAGCTACGGCGCGGCGGATTTCCTTACCCCACACGTCGGCGGAAGTCTGTTCTATTTTGGCAAGAAGCGGATTCGCCTTTGTGTTCAGAAGCTCGGTTATCGCACCGAGATAGACTGTTTTCAACGCGTTTTCGGCGTTCTGAATAGTTACCATTGTTATTTTTCTCCTTAAAATTTATTTCAACATTTTTTCGGCGAGCGCGCGGGCTTCGCCGAGACTTTTGGGTTTTCTTACGGGCGTGAGCGCGGACGAGCCTACGGAAGAATTCAGGCTCGGCGCGGGCGCGGACGAAAGAACGGACATAAGATATTCTTCGACGGCTTTTTCCGCCGCGCCGTTTTCTTCAAGCGCGGCAAGCCGTGCGCGCAAAGCCGCTATCTCGTTTTCGGCGTCTTTGAGCCGCATACAGCGCCTTGTGAATTCACGCTCCAAAGCCCTGTATGCGCCGAAAAGTTCTTCCGCGGAAGAAAATTTCCCGTAAGACGCGCTTTTTTCGATTTTACTCATCGTTTTCTTCTCCCCCGTTTTGCTCCGCGTTTTGTTCGGCGGATAACAGCGCGCTTTTCGCGGCGTTTATCCTGTGAACGTCCGCAAGATTACGCGTCGTTTCCCAACCGCCGTAGCCGAGCGCGTCGAGAATCTTGTAGCGCATATCGTCGCTTAATTTTCCGTTCTCGTCGTGCAGAAGTCCCAAACGCAAAAGCTCGAAAATAGTCGTTCTGTTTGCGGCGGGCGTGCAGTTAAGCTCGTTTTCCGTTTCAAACACAACGTCGTCGCAATCCACGTCGGACGCTTTCCAGAACAGAAGCTCCGTTTCGCCGTCGTCGCCTACGCAACGCGCCAAACGCGTATGCTTTGCGAACTGCTTGTAAAGTCTGAGAACGTGTTTTGCCGCTTCCTTTACGGCGGAGCGGATATTTTCGGCGGTGGACGAAAGGCGCGTATCGTCCTGCTCGATTAAAAGTTGCAGAGCCGTTCCGCTCGTAAGCGACGACGGAATCGCCGACGAGCGCATTATTTCGCTGACTCCGCTCAGCGATATGAATTCGGAAAGCAGTCTGTCTTCTTCCGCGCCGAAATCGCTCGGCACTCTGCCCGGGTCGAGAAGCCGCGGCGGCACGCTTCCCTGCCTGTACACGAGAATTTTACCGGGACAAAGACCGCCGTCTTCGAGCGTATCGGTATCGACGCTTCCGTCTTCGACGGCGAGAACGCCCATTGCTATGCGGTTAAGAAATTCGTGCTTGCGGTTTTTTACGGCGTTATACGCGCGCTGAATCGGAATAAGCCTTGTAAGCGGACTTATGCCGAAGAACGCGCCCGCGGACGACAGCGAATCCTGCTTTACAAACGGCAAATCGCGCCTGTTGTCGTCGCCCGTAACGTAGGGAAGTTCGCCGTAGTACAGAAGTTTGTCGCCCGCAACGACGGTTAAGTTGCCGTTCGGGTTTTCCGCGTCGGGTCGCGTGTAGCGTTCGATAACGAGCGCGCAGTTTCCGCGCTTGCGCCTGCCGAGCGAGAAATCAAGCCCCGAGCCGCCCGAGAGAACGCTCGGAAAGCAATTTACTTCTATCTCCTGCGGTTCGACTTTCTTGCCGTAAACGCGTTTTATTTCGTCGACGCCTACGGCTTTTACGTGCATAATGCTTTCGCACTCGGCAACGCTCCCCGCCGTGAGCGACGACGGGAATATTTCGTAAGGCGGACAAACGTCGACCCGAACGTCGCCTTCGAAAACGTCTTTGCCCTTGACCGAGCCTATCTTTTTGCCTGCGGACGCGTCCCACGTTATTTTATAGAACGCGCTTCCCGTAAGTTCGGACCACTCGGTCGCAACGCCGATTTTTCCGCCGAAATCCATTTTGCGACAAGCGCTGTTCAGAATTTTGCCGGCGGCTTTCGCCGTTTTTATATCGTCCGCGTCGCCGCTCGACGGACGAACGCTCATTTTCGGGCGCACGCGGCTGAGTTTTGCGAGCCGCGTTTCGTAAAGCGGAGCTATATGGTTGAAAACTTCCTTTTCCTGCCAATAGTAGTCGCGCTCGCTCTCCTGCACGCCGCCGTCCGCGCCTACAAAGCAGTACTGATTGCCGATAACGAAATTCGCGTTGATTTGCCAGGACGATTCGAGCGAACGGCGCATTTCCGCGCGCTCGGCATAATCGCGCTTTACGTCCGCGACTATATCTTCGCAAAATCTAATCTTCGCGCCGTTTTTCCCCGAAAATTTATTCGGCATTTTCCGTCTTGCTCCTTTTTGTCTTAGGCTTTGCGGCGGTTTCTCCGTTTATAAGCGCGCCCAACTCTTTCATACAGCTCTCGCAGATATGAATTCGGCTCCGCACTCCGCAACGGCTCAGCTTTACCGTGTACAGAGCCGTATTCTTGCATACTCCCATTTCGCACCTTATTCGGTACGGCGTTTTTTCGAGTTCCATTTTTTATTCTCCTGTTTTTTGTCTTCGTCCGAAAGCATTTTCAGCAATCGTTCTTTTTCCTTTAACAGCTGTTCTTCGGTCATTCCGTCGAAGTCGTCGGTCGATTTTTTTATCAGAAGTTTTATCGCCGACAGCTCGGGCGGCACTTGCTTTACGGAAATTTTTTTGCGAACGAGTTTTTCGACCCCGTTGTCGTCTACGGAATATTCCGTGCTTTCTTCCGTTACGCTATGACCGAGCGCGCGCTTTACAAGCGCGTCGTACAGTTCGTCTTTTTTCATAATATTTCCTTGATTCTGCGGTTAAACTCTCTTGCGCAGTTGATTTATAAGGTTCGATTTGTCCCTTTCTATAAGGCTCTTTTTCTCCTTTTCGCAGTAGGTTTTCGGGCGTGAACAGATAAAGTATCTCAGCTCGTCGAGCGCGTGGTCGTCCTTTTTCTTCGGGACGTCGCCGTCGCCCCAGAAGTAGCCTTTTATCTCTCTTATAAGATTTTTGCACGTGTTGAAGATAAAGATTTTCGGCTTGCCGTTTTTACCCGACAGATAACTTTTTACGCGGCTTATACCCGTGAACAAATCCTTGTTTACCTTTGTGTTCACGTTTATGCCGCGTTCGGAAAACAGTTCCGCCACGCTCTTGCTCGACGCGAGCGTTCTCTGCCCCGCCGCGCTGTCTATAAGCGCGGAATATCCGCCGAAACCGTCGGAGCGCCAATTCAGAGCCTTGCAAACGCGCTTTATGGCGTCCGCGTGGTAGTCTATATCTTTTCCCGCTTCATAGTGTTCCGCCGTTACGTACACGTTGTCGTCGCCGTCTACCGCATACCAATGCGCCGAGAGCGGATTGTTGAGTCCCGGGTCTATGGAAATATTCGACTGCCATTCGGGCGGCACGTCGAACGGCTCTATAACGTGCGTGTTCTCGTCGAATTCGGGGTAGACGAGTCCCTTTGCCGCAGTGAATTTTCCGTAGCGGCGCACGAGCAGTTCTTCCTTCGTAAGCTCCGCCGAAACCCTTTCTATTTCGTCCCTGTCGAGATACGGATTGTCCGCCCACTCCATCGAAAAGGTCTGAATATTTTCGTCGCCGCTCTCGTTCATATAGATTTTGTCGTATACGAAAGTCATTCCTTTAAGCGGCGTCATAGTGCCGAAAATATCGCCCTTGCGGTCGAATACGCGCATTTTGCATTCTTCGTAAATATCGCGCGGCGGTTCTTCGTCGAACCATACGAAATCGAGCGACGCGCCCTGAAATTTTTCGCGCCCGCTTTCGCAGCTCTTAAAGCCTATACGCGAAACGCCGCCGAATACGTTTTTTACAAGCAGATAGTCAACAACTCCGTTTTCGGGGTCGGACGCGCTGCCCGATTTCATTTTTACTCCCGCTATCCATTCGGGGTTGAGATAGCCGAGTATCTTGCGCTGTGCGACGTCGCGCCCGACCGCGTCGGTAAGCGACACGACCCACCCTTCCGCGTTTTTCCTGTTTTCGCGGTACGGGTGAATTCCGCGCGCAATGTAGACGGTTTCCGCCGCGCCGCATTCGGTCTTGCCGCTGCGGTTGCCGCCGAAAATCCATCTGTTGCGCTTTTGGCTCTTATGAAATTCGATTTGCTTTTTGTGGACTTTTTCTTTATTGTAGTGCGCGAGCCTGTTGTCCTGCCGCACCCGTTCCAGCTTTTTTTCAAGGCGGCACAGTAAAATTATTATTTCTTTTTCGCGAGCCGACATAATTTTTACTTTACCCCCTTTTCCGACAAAATACGACCCTATTCCGAGTTATTTTTATATGTAAAAAGTATATAATCAAAATGAAATGAAAAAAGCGTTTCTGTCCGTCTTATCTTTTATAATAATCGTTTCTATGCTCGTATCGTTTTCGCACGGACGACGTTATTTTGCCGCGGGCGCGGACGAGAGCGAAATAGTTTGGGCGCAGATAAAGCGGGACGCCGAGCTGTACGAAAAAAAAGGCGACGAATATTCGCCGATTTGCGTTCTGCCCGAAACCTATTTCGTGGCGCTCCTTGAAAGCGCGGAAGAAATTTTATATAAAGAATACGTTGCCGTAAGCTATCTCGACGTAAGCGGCTATATGAAAAAATCCGACGTAGAACCGACCGACTTCGAACCCGTTACAAAGTATGCCGAAGTTTCGTTCACGGCGGCAAACGAAGGACTTTCGGCGATTATGCGCTCGACCCCGAACCACGACGGCGACAACGCGCTCGCGCTTATTCCCGACGGCGAAAAACTTACGCTGTACGGTCCGATAACGGGCACGTCGCGCTACGAAAACGCGAGCAAGGTGTGGTATTACGTTAAGTATACGGGCGGAAACAAGCCCGTGTTCGGATATATCTATTCGTACCACGGTATCGCCGACCCAATCCCCGAAAATAAGGTCGAAAAAGTCGAAAAGCCCGCGCCGCCGAATTCGGGCAGCGACGGCTCGGACGCAGAACCCGAGCCCGACGCGCCGAAGCTATACGGCGTTTACGAAACCGTGTTTATAATCTGCCTTTGTATTCCCGCCGTGCTGATTATGTTTATGCTGTTCCGCTCTCCCGCGGACGCAAAAGGCAAGAAAAAGCCGCGGAATTACGCGGAATAAGTCGGCTCGGTCGCTTCGGCGCGCGCAATGCCGCCGTTTTGCAGTACGCCGATTTTACGGCGGGCAGAGAAAAATATTCGTTTTCGACTTTTTCCTTGTCTATGCCGAGCCGCGAAAGAACGCTTATGCTTTCGTTTACCGCGCCGTTGATGCGCCGCATAGCCGTGCTTCGGTTCACGCTCTCCTTTTCGGCAAGTTTCTCGGTCGAAACTCCGCAAGCGTATTGCGTAAGAAGCTCCGCGTCGCGCTCGCCCACGCCGCCGATTATCTCGTCGCGCATTACTTTCATATTCGCAAGCAACCGCTTTTTGTCGTTTATTTCCATAAGGTAATCGCAAAGCTCTTCCGCGTCCCACATTACCGACGTAGCCGAATTTACCGCCGCCTTGTCAAGCGCGTCGTAAAATTCTTCGAGCCTGTCGAAAAGCCGCAAAACCGTTAATACAAAATACTTCATAAATGCCAATGCCTCCGTGTTATTTACACTATAAGCATAACATATAATTAGTGCCATAAGTATGTCAATAATTAAATTTTGATGCAATGAATTTACATTTTTTGTAAAAAATAAAAAAGAGAGCCCCCCTTGAAGTGATGTGAACCCCAAAAGTTGGATAAATAATATAGTTAGATTTGATGTGAATGAG
>WSNJ01000013.1 GCA_013316045.1 Clostridia bacterium | reverse complement strand
GTTAGCAGGGTAAGGAGAATTTCGACCGACCGAGCGCCGACGGAAAGGATACGGCGCGACGCAACGAAAACTCACGGTCAGTTAATGAATCGGGGCGGCAAAACGCCTTAAAATTAACCCGCAAAAATGACACACCCGACCGAGTTGTTGCGAATTGCTATGGAGGTATAAGAATGGCAAGTCAAAAAATCCGAATCAAGCTGAAAGCGTACGACCACGAGCTTATCGACCAGTCCGCGGCAAGAATAGTCGAAACCGCGAAGAAGTCGGGAACGAAAGTTTCGGGACCCATACCGCTTCCTACCGAGAAAGAAGTAGTAACCATACTTCGCGCGGTACACAAGTACAAGGACTCGCGCGAGCAGTTTGAGATGAGAACACACAAGCGTCTGATAGATATTTACAGCCCTTCGTCAAAGACCGTCGATTCGCTTATGAAGCTCGACTTACCCGCAGGCGTTGATATCCAGATTAAACTTTAAGGAAGAGACGTGGAGGTAAAGTAGTAAAATGGAAAAAGCAATACTCGGTCGGAAACTCGGTATGACGCAGATTTTCGACGAAACAGGTTTAATGATACCGGTAACCGTTGTGGAAGCGGGACCGATGACGGTAGTAAGAAAAAAGACCGTCGAACGCGACGGATATAACGCGGCGGTAGTGGCTTTTGAAGAAATCCGCGAGGACAAGCTCAACAAGCCCGAAGCCGGCGCGTTCAAAAAAGCGGGCGTAGCCCCGAAGCGCGTTTTGCGCGAACTCAGACTTAACGATTGCGATAAGTTCGAAGTAGGCAGCGACATAAAGTGCGACATATTCACCGACGGCGAAATGGTAGACGTTTCGGGCGTATCGAAAGGACACGGGTTCTCCGGTGCGATTAAGCGTTGGAATCAACACAGATTGAAGATGTCCCACGGTACGGGTCCCGTTCACAGGTCGGTAGGTTCGACGGGCGCAAACAGCACGCCGAGCAAGGTTATCAAAGGTCTGCATATGCCCGGACAGTTCGGACACGACAACGTAACCGTTCAGAACCTTAAAGTAGTTAAGGTTGACGCAGAGAGAAACGTTCTTCTTATAAGAGGCGCGGTTCCCGGTCCCAAGGGCGGACTCATAACGGTTAAAACGGCCGTTAAATCGAAGTAAGCGAAGGAGAACAAGATATGCCAAGCGTAAAAGTATATAAGCAAACGGGCGCGGACGCGGGAGAAATCGTACTCGACGATTCCGTATTCGCCGCAGAATATAACGAGCCGCTTATTCATCAGGCAGTGGTAGCGCAGTTGAATAACGCTCGTCAGGGAACGAAAAGCGCATTGACCAGAACCGAAGTCCGCGGCGGCGGCATCAAGCCGTGGCGTCAGAAGGGCACGGGTAGGGCAAGACAAGGCTCTATACGCGCGCCCCAATGGACCAAGGGCGGCGTCGTGTTCGCTCCCAAGCCGAGAGATTTCTCGCAGAAAGTAAACAAGCAGGCAAAGCGCGGCGCACTCGTAAGCGCGCTCAGCGCAAAGGTTACGGAGAACGAGTTGCTTCTTATCGACGAAATCAAGCTCGCCGCTCCCAAAACGAAAGAAATGAACGCCGTATTGAAGAACTTCAAACTCGACGTTAAAACGCATAAGGCGTTCGACGAGAACGGCGCGGTGGTCGAAAAGGTTTCCAAGGCGCTCCCCAAAGTGCTCTTAATCGTAACGGACAACGACGAAAGCGTTGTAAGAGCGGCGGGCAATCTGCCTTACGTGCGCACGATAAACAGCAACCTTATTAACGTTTACGACATTGTAGCTTCGGATAAATGCGTGGCAACGGTAGACGCTATCAAGAAGATAGAGGAGGTATATAAAGCGTGAACGCTTACGATATAATCAAAAAGCCGCTTTTGTCGGAAAAAAGCTACGAGGGTATCCCCACGAAAAAGTACGTTTTCGAAGTAGATACCCGCGCTACGAAAACTCAGATTAAAGCCGCTGTGGAAGAGATTTTCAAAGTGAAAGTCGAAAAGGTAAACACGGTAAACGTAAGAGGCAAGTACAAGCGTCAGGGCAGAACGGAAGGCTACACCGCAAAGAGCAAGAAAGCGTACGTTCAGCTGACGGAGGGCAGCGCCGCGATTAAATTCTTCGAAAGCCTTGTTTAATATAACGGCTTGAAAGAATTTCACGGACAATATAGGAGTAAACAGAATTATGGCAGTTAAAAGATATAAACCGATAACTCCGGGCACGCGCTTCAAGACGGTCTCTTCGTTTGAAGAAGTAACCGCGAGCAAGCCCGAAAAATCGTTGACGGTAAGCATTAACCGCAAGGGCGGCAGAAACAATACCGGCAGAATTACGGTCCGCCACATCGGCGGCGGAAACCGCATCAAGTACAGACAGATAGATTTCAAACGCAATAAGGACAATATCCCCGCAAAAGTAAAATCTATCGAGTACGACCCCAACAGAACGGCGTACATTGCGCTTCTCAGCTATGCGGACGGCGAAAAGAGATACATTCTCTGCCCCTTGGGTCTTTCGGTCGGAGATACCGTTATAAGCGGCGACGACGCGGACATCAAGGCGGGCAACGCGCTTACGCTTAACGCAATTCCCGTGGGCACTATGGTTCACAACATCGAAATGCAACCGGGTAAAGGCGGTCAGATAGCAAAGACGGCGGGAGCCGCGGCTCAGCTTATGGCAAAAGAAGGCAAGTATGCAACGCTCAGACTTCCTTCGGGCGAAATGCGCCTTATCCTGCTCTCGTGCAAAGCTACGGTAGGTCAGGTAGGCAATCTCGACCACGAACTCGTTTCGCTCGGTAAAGCCGGCAGAAAAAGACATATGGGTATCAAACCGACCGTCCGCGGCGTAGTTATGAACCCCTGCGACCACCCTCACGGCGGCGGCGAAGGCAAATCGCCTATCGGCAGACCCGGTCCCGTATCCCCTTGGGGTCAACCGGCTCTCGGCTTGAAAACGAGAAAGAAACGCAAGAATACCGACAAGTTTATTGTTAAACGTATCAATTAGGATGGTTTAGAGTATGAGCAGAAGTATTAAAAAAGGTCCTTACGTCGAAGAAAAGCTCTATGAAAGAGTAAAGGCTCAGTCCGAATCGACGGAGAAAAAGGTTATAAAAACTTGGTCGAGAAGTTCGACTATCTTCCCCGAGTTCGTAGGCAGTACGATTGCTGTTTACGACGGCAGAAAACACGTTCCCGTTTATTGCACGGAAGAAATGGTAGGTCATAAACTCGGCGAATTCGCTCCCACGAGAACGTTTAAGGGACACGCGGGCGAGAAAACCACGTCGGGCAGATAGGAGTTTAAGTTATGGCAACAAGAATGAAAGAAAAAACGCAGGAGCGTAAAGCGAATAAAGATACGCGCCCCAAGGCTTACGCAAGATATATCCGTATTTCGCCTTATAAGGTCAGAGTAGTGCTCGATATAGTTCGCGGCTTGTCCGTAAACGAAGCGCTTGCAGTGCTCGAAGCAACGCCCAAAGCCGGTAGCGAAATCGTTTCCAAGCTAATCAAATCCGCAACCGCAAACGCGGAACACAATCAGGGACTTTCCCGCGCGGACTTGAAGGTGGCCGAAATCTATGCGGACGGCGGTCCTATCTTAAAGCGCGTTCAGCCCGTGTCCAAAGGCAGAGCGTACAGGATAAACAAGCGTACGAGCCATATTACCGTTATTCTCGATACGTTAAAGGAGGCTAAATAATCTTTATGGGACAGAAAGTTAATCCGCACGGATTGAGAGTAGGCGTTATAAAAGGTTGGGACGCATCTTGGTACGCAGGAAAGAAAGATTTTGCGGCTCTTTTGTTGGAAGACAACAAGATACGTAAGTTCGTTAAAGATAAGTACTACGCATACGGCGTTTCGAAAGTGGTTATCGAACGTCCGCAGGGCAAAGTAGTAGTAAATATCCACACTTCCAAACCCGGTATGATAATCGGTCAGAAGGGCGCGGGCGTGGAAGCGCTCAAAAAAGAAATGTTGAAGCTCGTAGACGGCAAACAGCTCCATATCAACGTTATGGAAGTTAAGCGTCCCGATATGGACGCTACGCTCGTAGCCGAAAGCGTTGCGGCTCAACTCGAAAAGCGCAGCTCGTTCCGCCGCACGATGAAGCAGGCGATGGGCAGAGTAATGCGCTCGGGCGCAAAGGGCGTTAAGATAATGGTTGCGGGTCGTTTGGACGGCGCGGAAATCGCAAGAAGCGAACATTATCACGAGGGGTCGATACCCTTGCAGACATTGCGCGCCGACATAGACTACGGCGTAGCTACGGCGCACACGACTTTCGGCGCTATCGGTATTAAGGTTTGGGTGTACAAGGGAGAAATTCTTCCCGCGCCTAAGGAAGCCGACAAAGGAGGCAATGAATAATTATGTTAATGCCTAAAAGAGTAAAGAGAAGACGCGTTCAGCGCGGCAGAATGAAAGGCAAAGCAAACAAAGGTAATATAATCGCATACGGCGATTACGGACTTGTAGCTCTCGATTGCGGTTGGATAACTTCGAACCAAATCGAAGCCGCACGTATCGCAATGACGAGATATATCAAGCGCGGCGGTAAAGTATGGATAGATATTTTCCCGCACAAGCCCGTAACTAAGAAACCCGCAGAAACGCGTATGGGTTCGGGAAAAGGCAGCCCCGAGTATTGGGTAGCCGTAATCAAGCCCGGAAGAGTACTGTTTGAAATGTCGGGCGTTTCCGAAGAAGTTGCAAGAGAAGCGTTGCGTCTTGCGTCGCACAAGTTGCCCGTAAAATGCAAGTTTGCCAAGAAAGAAGACCTCGTTTCGGCAGACGCTCCGCAGGAAAAGGCAGAGGAGGTTAAAGCGTAATGAAAGCTAAGGAAATACGCGAAATGCAATCGGACGAGCTTATCGTTAAGCTCAACGACTTAAAGCAGGAACTTTTCAACCTTCGTTTTTCTCACACCACGGGTCAGCTCAACAATCCTATGCAAATGGTAGCTTGCAAAAAGGACATAGCAAGGATTAAGACGATACTCCGCGAGCGCGAAACGCAGGCTAAGTAAGGAGAGAGAATATGGAAGCGATTGAAAGAAACAACAGAAAAGTAAGAGAAGGTCTTGTAGTTTCCGACAAAATGGATAAAACCATCGTAGTCGAGATAAAGGACAAGGCAAAACACCCGCTGTATAAAAAGACGATAAACAAGACCAAAAGGCTTAAAGCTCACGACGAGAACAACGAGTGCGGCATAGGCGACAAGGTCGAGATTGCCGAGACCAGACATCTCTCGAAAGACAAGTGTTGGAGACTCGTCAGAATCATTGAAAAAGCTAAGTAAGTTTTTTCGAGCAGTTGACAGCTATAAGGAGTTAAATTATGATACAACCACAATCGTATCTCAAAGCCGCGGACAACAGCGGTGCGAAAGAGATAATGTGTATAAGAGTTTTGGGCGGGTCGTTCCGTCGCAGCGGTAACATAGGCGACGTTATAATAGCGTCGGTCAAGAGCGCGTCCCCGGGCGGAACCGTCAAGAAAGGCGACGTAGTTAAGGCCGTTATCGTGCGCACGCATCAGGGCATCAACAGACCCGACGGCAGCCACATAAGGTTCGACGACAACGCGGCGGTTATTATCGACAATCAGAAGCAACCGCGCGGAACACGTATCTTCGGACCCATCGCAAGAGAACTGAGAGATAAGGACTATATGAAAATCATATCCCTTGCTCCCGAGGTTATGTAGGAGGTCGCAAAAGAAATGAACAGTTTATTCGTAAAGAAAGGCGACAACGTTAAAATACTTGCAGGCAAAGACAAGGGCAAGACGGGCAAGATAATCGCGTCGGACCCCGAAGCAGGCAGAGTAACCGTTGAAAATTGCAACATTATAATAAAGCACGTTAAGCCCCGCGGCGCACAGAACCCCGGCGGAAAGCAAAAGGTAGCCGGCACAATCGACGCGAGCAACGTTCAGATAATCTGCCCGTCGTGCAACAAGACCACGCGCGTGGCTCATTCGGAAGCCGACGGCAAGAAGATAAGAGTTTGCAAGAAGTGCGGCGCGTCGCTCGACGTTAAAGTTAAGGCGGAGAAAAAGACGGCTAAAAAGTCGGCTAAGAAAGACGAAACCGCGCCCGCAACCGAAGAAAAGAAAACGGTTAAAAAGACAGCGGCTAAAAAGACGACCGTCAAGAAGACGGAAGAAAAAAGCGACAACGCTTAATCGGAGGATAGGATGTCAGATAAAGAAAATCAGGTAGCTAAGGCACCTGCTACCGATAAGAAACCCGCGGCTAAAAAGCCCGCCGCCAAAAAAGCGGACGCTCCCGCGAAAGATTACAAACGCCCGACAAATCCCGAGCGTAACAGATTAAAGCAGCGTTACTATGCCGAAATCGTTCCCGCGCTTATGAAAGAAAAGGGCTATAAGAACGTTTTCCAAGTTCCCAAACTCGAAAAAATAGTTCTCAATATGCGCTTGGGCGATATAAAAGACAACTCCAAGAGCATTCAGATAGCTCAGGGCGAGTTGGAAGCGATTTGCGGACAGAAAGCGGTTATCGTTAAGGCTAAAAAGTCGGTCGCAAACTTCAAACTCAGAGAAAATCAGCCAATCGGCGTAAAAGTTACGCTCCGCGGCGACAAAATGTACGAATTTCTCGATAAGCTCATAGCAATCGCATTGCCGCGCGTCCGCGACTTCCACGGTATTTCGGGTAAGTCGTTCGACGGCAGAGGCAACTACGCTATGGGTATCAAAGAACAAATCACGTTCCCCGAAATTTCGTACGAAGCGGTAGAAAAGGTTCGCGGTTTCGACGTTTGCGTCGTAACTACGGCAAATTCCGACGAAGAAGCAAAAGCGCTCCTTGTTAAGCTTGGAATGCCTTTCAGGAACTGACAGGGAAAGGAGATATTGAATAATGGCTAAGAAAGCAATGGTAAACAAACAGCAAAAGCCCGCGAAGTATTCCACGAGAGCTTATACGCGTTGCAGCATATGCGGCAGACCTCACGCGGTTCTTCGTAAGTACGGTATTTGCAGAATATGCTTCCGTGAGCTTGCCTACAAGGGCGAGATTCCGGGCGTTAAAAAGTCGAGCTGGTAAGGAGGAGCATAGTTATGGTAGTTACAGACCCCATCGCAGATTTATTGACCAGAATACGCAACGCGCTTACGGCGCGCCACGATACGGTTACCGTTCCGACTTCCAAAATGAAAAAGGCTATCGTCGATATTCTCGTTTCCGAGGGATACCTGAAATCGGCTGAAATAGTCGAAATCGACGGACACAGCAACATCTCCATTACGCTTAAATACGGTCCGAAGTACGAAAAAGTTATAACCAACTTAAAGCGTATTTCCAAGCCCGGCTTGCGCGTATATTGCGGATGCGAAGACCTTCCGACGGTTTTGGGCGGACTCGGTATCGCAATCATTTCGACATCGAAAGGCGTTATGACCGACAAGCAGGCAAGAAACCAAAGAGTAGGCGGCGAAGTGCTCGCTTACGTATGGTAGGAGGTTGAGAAGTTAATATGTCCAGAATAGGCAGAATGGTTATAAACGTTCCCGCAGGCGTTACCGTAGACGTTAAAGACAAAGTCGTTACGGTAAAAGGTCCCAAGGGTACGCTGTCGCAGATAATAAACGACAGAAACATAAACGTAAAACTCGACGGAACGGCTCTTCACGTAGAGAGAACCGCCGAAACGAAAGAAACTAAATCCAAGCACGGTCTTTACCGTCAGCTTATCAACAATATGGTTCAGGGCGTAGTAACGCCGTTCACCCGCACGCTCATAATTCAGGGCGTAGGTTACAAGGCGTCTATGTCGGGTAACAAACTCGTTATGAACATAGGGTTTTCGCACCCCGTCGAATACGTAGCTCCCGAGGGAATCACGCTCGCGTGTCCCGACGCAACGACGGTTACCGTTACGGGCATATCGAAAGAGCTTGTAGGGCAGACCGCCGCAACCATAAGAAGTAAGCGCCCCGTCGAGCCTTATCACAATTACGGACTCCATTATTCGGACGAAGTTCTTGTGAAGAAAGAGGGTAAGACGGCAGGTAAGTAGGAGGCATTATGATTAAAAAGCAGAATAAAAACGAAGCGCGCAACAAAAGACATTTGCGCATCAAAGACAGCGTAAAGGGTACTGCCTCCCGCCCGAGAATGAGCGTTTACCGCAGCACGTCGCATATCTACGTTCAGATTATCGACGACGAAAAAGGCGTAACGCTTTGTTCGAGCTCCACGATTGCAAAGGGTATAAACGTTAAGGGCAAGACCAAAATCGAAGCGGCGGCAGTTGTCGGCGAAGACGTTGCCAAGAAAGCAAAGAAAGCAGGTATCGGAAGCGTCGTTTTCGACCGCGGCGGATATCTTTATACGGGACGAGTTAAGGCTCTTGCCGACGCGGCAAGACTTGCCGGGCTTGTGTTCTAAGGAGGGTATAATTAAAAATGGCTAAACGTGAACGTGAAGAAAGAGTAACGCCCGACGACGGCATCAAGAGTAAGCTCGTTGCGGTAAACCGCGTAACAAAGGTTGTTAAGGGCGGTCGCAATATGCGTTTTTCGGCTCTCGTAGTAGTAGGCGACGGCAACGGCTGTGTAGGTTACGGAATGGGTAAAGCCGCCGAAGTCCCCGAGGCAATCAAAAAGGCAGAGCAGGCGGCAAGAAAGAGTATGACGAAAATTTCGCTTTCGGGAAGCACTATCCCGCACGAGATTATAGGTAATTTCGGAACGAGCAAGGTTTATCTTATGCCCGCCCCCGAAGGTACCGGAGTTATCGCGGGCGGAAGCGTCCGTGCGGTAGTAGAGCTTGCCGGCATTAAGAACATTACGACGAAGAGCTACGGCTCCCGTAACCCCGTTAACTGCGTAAAGGCGACGATAGACGGACTTTATTCGCTCCGTTCGCCCGAACAGGTTGCGGCTTTGCGCGGCAAGACCGTAGAAGAAATTTTAGGGTAGGTGAAGGGTTATGGCAACTAAAAAAACCGCAAGCGAAAAACAGCTTAAAATAACTCTTGTAAAAAGTACTATCGGCTGTCTGAAAAATCAGAAACAGACAATCGAGGCTTTGGGACTCAAAAAGATTCGCCAAAGCGTTGTCAAAAAAGACAATGCGGCTATGCGCGGAATGATTTTCGCGGTTAAGCATCTCGTCGAAGTGGAGGAGATTTAATATGAAAATGCACGATTTAACCCCTGCCGTCGGCGCGAGAACAAGTCAGAAACGCTTGGGTCGCGGCGTAGGTTCGGGTCTTGGCAAGACGAGCGGAAAAGGACACAAAGGTCAGTGGGCAAGAAGCGGCGGCGGAGTCCGTATAGGTTTCGAAGGCGGTCAGATGCCGCTTATGAGACGCATTCCCAAGCGCGGCTTCGATAATAATTGGAGAAAGGTTTACTCGGTTATCAACCTTAAAGACCTTGAAAAATTCGAGGACGGGGCTGTCGTAAACGCGGAATCGCTTCTTCAAATGGGTATTCTTTCCAAGATTGAGCCGTACGGAGTAAAAGTTCTCGGCGACGGCGAAATCACCAAGAAATTGACGGTACAGGCTAACAAATTCTCTAAGTCGGCAGAAGAAAAAATCAAGAAAATCGGCGGCAATATAGAGGTATTGTAAATGTTTCAGACACTGATAAACGCTTTCAGGAATAAAGACGTCCGCAGGAAAATTCTGATAACTTTGGGATTGCTTCTCATTTACAGAATCGGATGCTGGTTGCCCATTCCGGGTATAAGCAGCGAAGTGTACGGCGGAACGGCGGAAGGTCAGACGACGAATACTCTGTTGTATTTGTTGTCGTCCATTACGGGCGGCGCGCTCTCTAACGGCGCATTGCTCGCAATAGGCGTATCGCCGTATATCAACGCGTCGATTATAATTCAACTTTTAACCGTCGCTATCCCGAAGCTCGAACAGTGGTCGAAGCAAGGCGACGAAGGACGCAAAAAGATAAACAAGGTAACCCGCGGTCTTACGCTTTTCCTTGCAATCGCACAGGCTACGGGTATCGTCGTAAGCTGGGCTAACACGAACAGCATCAACGCCGCAGTGTTCGGCGCAAGCACGCCCACGTGGGTTGTGGCAATGTTGGTTGCCGTAATTCTCGTTGCGGGCTCTATGTTCACTATGTGGCTCGGCGAAAGAATTACCGAAGTCGGAATAGGTAACGGTATTTCGCTCCTTATTTTCGTGGGTATTTTGTCTACCGCAGGTATGGCGATTATCGCGCTTTGCACGCAAATCCCCGGCAGCGAAGACAATTCCGAGCTGTTCCAGCTACTCGGCTTCCTGTTGCTCGTAATATTGATATTCGCGTTTATCGTGTTTATCGACTTGGCTGAGCGTCGCATACCGATTCAGTATGCAAAACAGATAAAGGGCAGAAAACAGTACGGCGGACAGAACACGAATATACCTATCAAGGTTAACGCGAGCGGCGTATTGCCGATAATCTTCGCAAACGCGATTATCACGTTCCCGCAACTTCTGTTCTCGCTGTTTTTAAGCACCGACAACGGATTCTACGTATGGTGGATGACGTGGCTCGGCGTAGGAACGCCCATATACAGCGTAATAGTCGGACTTCTGATTTTGTTCTTCTCGTTCTTCTATGCGCAGATACAGTTCAATCCCGAAGAAGTTTCGAGAAACATTCAGCAGTACGGCGGATTTATTCCGGGTATCCGTCCCGGTAAGCAGACTTGCGACTATCTGTCGAGAATATCGAAAAGACTTACGCTTTTCGGCGCGATATTCCTTGCGATTATCGCAATCGTTCCTTCGATTATATTCTCGTTCGTACTCGGCGGACAAGGCACGCTGATTAACGCGTTCTCTTCCACGGGTATGCTGATAGTAGTATCCGTTGCGCTCGAATTCGACAAACAACTTCAAAGTCAGTTGATGATGAAACAGTATAAAGGTTTCTTAAAATAATGAATCTGATTTTATTAGGCGCGCCCGGCGCGGGGAAAGGCACTCAGGCGGTGCAAATCGCCGAAAAGTATTCCGTCCCGCACATATCCACGGGCGATATATTCCGTAAGAATATCAAAGAGCAGACTCCGCTCGGCATAAAAGCGAAAAGCTATATCGACCGCGGACAGCTCGTTCCCGACGAAGTAGTCGTAGAGATTGTAAAAGACAGACTTTCGTGGGAAGATTGCAAAAACGGTTACTTGCTCGACGGCTTTCCGCGCACGATAGCGCAAGCCGAAGCGCTCGATAAAATTACCGAAGTCGGAACGGTCATAAACATTGCGGTTGACCTGCAAAAACTTATGCAAAGACTTACGGGCAGACGCGTTTGCGCCGATTGCGGAGAGAGCTATCATATTTCTTCGTTCTTTGGCAGCAAGTGCTCGAAATGCGGCGGCAAAGTCATTCAGCGCGACGACGACAAGGAAGAAACGGTTAAATCGCGCCTTGACGTTTACGTAAAGCAGACCGCTCCGCTTATCGAATATTACGAAAAACGCGGAAAGCTCGTGTCGGTTGACGGAATGCAGTCCATTCCCGAAGTATTCGCGCAAATCTGCGCAGAATTGAAATGATTACCGTAAAGACAGAAAAAGACCTTGCGAAAATGCGCGAGGCGTGCAGAATAGTAAAGGAAGTTCACCTTTACGTAGAACAATTCGTAAAAGCGGGCGTGTCGACGGCGGAGCTTGACAGAAAGGCGGAAGAGTTCATATTAAAGAACGGAGCCAAGCCGAACTTCAAGAACTACCACGGTTATCCCGCGACGGCGTGTATATCGGTAAACGACGTAGTCGTGCACGGAATACCGTCGGAAAAAATCATTCTGCAAGAGGGCGACATAGTTTCAATCGACCTCGGAGCGGAGTATCAGGGCTTTCACGGCGACGCGGCAAGAACGCACGGAGTCGGGAAAATATCAGCCGAAAGGCAAAGACTAATCGACAAGACGCGGGAGAGCTTCTTCGAAGGCATAAAGAACGCGAGAGCGGGCAGGCGGCTCGGAGATATATCCCACTCGATACAGGCTTACGTCGAGAAGAACGGCTACTCGGTCGTTCGCGCGCTCGTAGGGCACGGCATAGGCAGGAAATTGCACGAAGACCCGTCTGTTCCGAACTTCGGAGCGGCAGGGCAGGGCGTCTTGCTCAAAGCGGGTTATACGCTCGCAATCGAGCCGATGGTCAACGCGGGAGCGTTCGGCGTTAAGTTTGAAAGCGACGGTTGGACTTGCAGAACCGTTGACGGGAGCGACAGCGCTCACTATGAGAACACGATTCTCGTAACGGGCGGCGAGCCGCAAATTCTTACGCTTTAATTCGGTTTACAAATCCTGCGGAATGTGATATAATATTTAATCGGGCTTATGGAAAAACAAATACCGCAATTATATAACGCCGCAGTCAGTCTTATGGGACACGATAAAGGCAGGCTTTACCTGATAGTAAAGGTTATCGACGCCGATTTCGTTCTCGTTTGCGACGGCAAGGTCAGAAAGACCGCCAACCCTAAGAAAAAGCGGTTCAAACATCTCAAAACGGTTGCAGGTAATTTGTTCTCGGTAGGCGAAACGCTCACCGACGCGAAAATAGTCAAAGTCTTAAAAGATTTAATTTAGGAGGTTATGTTTATATGCCCAAGGACGACAATATCGAAGCGGAAGGTACCGTTGTAGAGTGTCTCAGAAATGCGATGTTCAAGGTGCAACTTTCGAACGGACATATTGTTACGTGTACGATTTCGGGTAAAATCCGAATGCACTACATCAAAATTCTCGAAGGCGATAAGGTCAAAATCGAAATGTCGCCTTACGATATAACAAAAGGTCGTATAACATACAGAAATAAGTAACATTGTTTAATGTTACGTGCGGCGCGCCGTGCACAACGCAGGAGCTTCGCCATACTCGAAAAAGAAGGAGATAAATTATGAAAGTTCGGACCTCGGTAAAACCTATGTGCGACAAATGCAAGGTAATCAAACGCCACGGTAAGGTTATGATTATTTGCTCGAAGTATCCCAATCACAAGCAACGCCAAGGCTAAGACGGCGTATAGCGGCACGTCTTTCCGCTACGTTTGCCGCGCGCGCTCGGTCGAGTATGTCAAAATACACTCCCGTCGCTTGCGCGTCAACTGTTGCGGAAATCCGCACCGCTCTCCGCCGTCTTAGAGCGGGCAGACACGCACCGCCTTAGGCGGCAAACCGACTGTTGCCGCTCTCTGCACGCACCCGCACCGCCTTAGGCGGAGTAAACGACGCACCACTTCCGCCGTTTTAGGTGTAGCAACTGTCATTTCGACCAAGCGATGAAGTCGCGCGTGGAGAAATCTCTAAAATATCCATAATTAAGGCTTCCCCTTATAGGGGCGCGACGCGACTGCTTGCCTGATAAGATTAAGGTTAATACCGTTATCATATCAGCATAGCAGTTCAATCTGAAAAGTCCGCAGAAAATTCAATTTGCTAACATTCCATAGCTTATTCGGTTTTTTGCGTTAATCATATATAAACAAATAAAAAAACAAATTCAACTATTTAATTCAAAGGAGTGAAGGCAGTGGCAAGAATAGCCGGTATCGATTTGCCGAGAGAGAAGCGCGTTGAAATCGGGCTTACTTATATTTACGGCATCGGAAGACCTATGTCAAACAAGATTTTGGCAGAAACAAACGTTAATCCCGACACGCGCGTCAAAGATTTGACCGAAGAAGAAGTCGGCAGACTCAGAAATTATATAGAAAAGAGCGTTCGCGTAGAAGGCGATTTGCACAGAGAAGTCGCTCTCAACATAAAACGCCTTATGGAAATCGGTTGCTACCGCGGAGTAAGGCACCGTAAGGGCTTGCCCGTTCGCGGACAGAGTACGAAGCAAAACGCCCGCACGCGCAAAGGTCCTAAACGCACGGTAGGACGTTCGAAGAAGAAGTAGGAGGAGCCTAACAGATTATGGCAGTTAAAAAGACGACCTCGCGTAAGAGCAGGGTAACAAAGAATATAGATAAAGGACAAGTTCATATTCAGGCTTCGTTCAACAATACGCTCATAACCATAACGGACGAACAAGGCAACGCCATTTCGGCTTGCAGCGCAGGCGCGCTCGGTTTCCGCGGAAGTCGTAAAAGCACTCCGTTCGCGGCGCAGGCGGCAAGCGAAAAAGCGGCTTTGGCGGCAAAAGAACACGGACTCAAAACCGTTGAAGTTTTCGTTAAGGGTCCGGGTTCCGGACGCGAGTCGGCAGTCCGCGCGCTCGAAGTAGCGGGACTTACCGTAACGTGCATTACCGACGTTTCGCCCATTCCGCACAACGGTTGCAGACCGCCCAAACGCAGAAGAGTATAAGGAGATTACGTAAAAATGGCAAAATATACTTGTGCAGATTGCAGACAGTGCAGACGCGAAGGGCAGAAACTTTTTCTTAAAGGCGAGCGTTGCACGACTAAAAAGTGCGCTATGGAACGTCGTCCGGTAGCTCCCGGACCGCACGCGGCAGGCAGAAGAAAGCCTTCCGAGTACAGCGTACAGCTCAGAGAAAAGCAAAAGGCTAAGCGCGCATACGGCTTGCTCGAAAAGCAGTTCCGCGGCTACTACGAAGAAGCCGAGAGAATGAAAGGCGTTACGGGCGAGAATATGCTCATATTGTTGGAGCGCAGACTCGACAACGTTGTTTACCGTATGGGAATCGGTTCGTCGCGCGCTCAGAGCCGTCAGATAGTTAACCACGGTCATATAACCGTTAACGGCAAGCGCGTAAACATTCCGTCGTACCAGGTTAAGAAAGGCGACGTTATAGCAATCAAAGAGAACAAAAAAGACAACGAAATGTTCAAAGAACTCAAAGGCGCGAAAATCGTTATGCCTAAATGGGTGGAATTCGATACCGAATCGTTCGTAGGAAAGGTTATCGACAATCCTCAGCGCGAGGACATCGACCTGAATATCAACGAACAGCTTATCATCGAGTTGTACTCCAAGTAATAAGTAGGGCAGAGTAAACGATTTATATTTCAAGGAGATTTAATCTAATATGATGGAAATAGAAAAGCCGAGAATTACTTTGGAAGAAAGCGCGGATTTGCGCGTCGGAAAATTCGTAGTTGAACCCTTGGAGCGCGGCTACGGCATAACGCTCGGTAACGCATTAAGGCGCGTTCTTTTGTCGGCGCTTCCCGGAGCGGCTGTTACGGGCATCAGAATCGACGGCGTAAGCCACGAGTTCTCGACCGTAAAAGGCGTTAAAGAAGACGTTGCGGAAATAATTCTTAATCTCAAAGGGCTTAACTTAAAGGCTAATTACGCCGATAAGACGCTCAAAAAGGTTCTGAAAATCGAGCGCACGAAGCCCGGAGTAGTTACGGCGGCAGACATCGAGATAGACCCCGAAGTCGAAATCCTTAACCCCGATATGTATATCTGCACTATCGACGAAGGCGGCAAGTTCGTTGCCGAACTGTGGGTAGGTAAGGGCAGAGGTTACGTTGTTGCCGAAAAGAACAAGGACAGCAGTCAGCCTATCGGATTTATCGCTATCGACTCGATATTCACGCCCGTTAAGTCGGCAAGTTACAGCGTAGAAAGCACGCGCGTAGGTCAGAATATCGACTACGACAAACTTACGGTAGACCTTAAAACGGACGGCAGTCTGTCCGCACGCGACGTTCTGAGTCTTGCGGCTAAGGCGATAGAAGACCATATCCGTCTGTTTGTTGACCTTTCCGATACGATTTCGGGTATGGAGATACTCGTTTCGCGCGAAGAAGACAAGCAACAGAAAGTTTTGGAAATGAATATCGAAGATATGGACCTTTCGGTTCGCAGTTACAACTGCTTGAAGCGCGCGGGTATCCATACGGTGGAAGATTTGACCAAACGCAGCGAAGACGATATGCTCAAAGTGCGCAATCTCGGCAGGAAATCGCTCGACGAGGTTATAAACAAGCTCCAAAGTTACGGGCTTGACCTGAAAAAAACAGAGGATTAAGGAGTAATTATAACAATGGAACAGAGAAAATTGGGTAAACCCACCGACCAGAGAAATGCGTTGCTTAGAAATCAGGTAACCGAATTGCTTTGGAACGGAAAAATAGAAACCACTTTGGCGCGCGCTAAGGAAGTCAGCAGACTTGCCGACAAGATTATTACGCTCGCAATCGATACTTATACCGATACCGTTAAGAAAGTGGAAACGCGCATTAAGCACGAAAAAACCAAGGACAAGAAGGGCGTTGTTACCGAAACCGAAAAGGAAGTTAAGGTAGAAATCGTCAACGACGGGCCCAAGAAGCTCGCCGCTCGCCGTAAGATTATGGCTCAGGTGTACGACGTTCAGGAGCAAAGAAAGGAAAATGAAACCGCCGCCGCTTTCAGAGGCAGAACGGAACATATTCAGCATCCGCTTCTGGAAAAGATTTTCAACGAGTACGCTCCGCGTTATGCTAAGCGCGCCGAAGACGTAGGCACGAAGGGCGGTTATACGCGCGTTCTCAAAATGGGATTCCGTCGCGGCGACAGCGCGGAAAAAGCACTTATCGAGTTGGTATAATTCGGAAAAGACGAATTTTGATTTCAATTAAAAACAAGCCGTTGTATTTCGGCTTGTTTTTTAGTGTAAAGATTTATTTCTCCGCGTCAGAGTACAAGGCTCGGGGCGGTGTATACTCTTGCGGCAAGCTCGGTGTTAAGAGCGTACAAGCCGTGAGCGTCCTTGCCGAATATCTGCATTTTCTTGATAAGGTCGTCTGCGTTTTTCTCTTCTTCGCCCTGTTCTTTTACGAACCAATCGAGAAATTGAAGCGTGCGGAAGTCCTTAACTTTGTTTGCGGCGTCGTAGATTGCGTTAATAAGGCTCGTTACGTATTTTTCGTGTTCCAGACCTTTTTCGAGCGCGGACATATTGGAAGTGTATTTAACGTCGGGTTTGTCGATTGCTTCGAGCGTAACTTTTTCGCCGTTGTTGGAAAGGAACTGCATCATAAGCAACGCGTGGTCGCGTTCTTCCTGTGCTTGAACTTTGTACCAATTCGCAAAGCCGTCGAGACCGACTTCGGTGTAGTAATTTGAAAAGTCCAAATAAAGGTAAGCCGAATAGAATTCCTTATTTACCTGTTCGTTCAAGAGTTTGTAAACTTTTTCGTCCATTGTGATTTATTCTCCGTAAAAAATATTATTTCTATAATTATAGCACATTTAAGGATATTATCAAGCGAATTGCACGTGCGCGCAAAAATATTATTCGAAAGGGTCCGTTTTTTCGTCGTATGCGGAAGTTTCGACGGAAATATTCTCGCTTTCGTCATCCGAATCGAATTTGCGGTTTCGTCGGCGGCTCGAATAGCCGTAAGTTCTTCGTGAACGTTCCCAATGAATTTTTCCTATTGCCGTAAGCGTAAACATACTTCCGCCCACGCCCGCGAAAACGACTCCGAAAATAAAGAACATAACGGTCATTATAGAGTCGTCTTTTATCTTGCTCGGGTCGTTCTTGTTGTAGCGTACGGTAACCGTATCGCCGACCAACGGGCAGAGTTCGATACTTTGAGCGTATGAGCGTTCGTGTTGATATGTTACGCCGTCCACTTCGTATTCGTAGGTCGGAACGCCGAGCAAATTGCCTTCGTCGTCGTTATACGTGCGCACCGAAATGACCGTGCCCGTAGTTTTGGCGTAGCCTATGCCGCCGAAAAGCGACTTAAAACCCAAATAGAGCATAAACACGCCCGCGATAAAGAATATCGCAAAACCTATGTATACAAGCAGGGGATTTTTAAGTTTTGCCATTTCAGTTTCTTTCCTTATGCTTTTTACTTAAATGCAGGCAGAAATAGTAAATATTGCGGAACATATTGTAAAGCCCGAATACTACAATCAGCACTCCGAGCGAGCCGAGCAGTACGCTTCCGAACGCGAACGGTCCGCTCATCATAGCTTCCCATATCGTAAAGCCGCCCGCTTGCTTTATCAAAAGACAGACGCCGACCCCGAAGAACGTGAATATTCCGCCGAAAATCAACGGTACGAATATGTTGGAATTCTTTAATACGTTTAGAAAAAACGCGAGCGCGCCGCCGCCTATAAAGATAACCGAAACTACCAAAAGCCCTATATCGCCCTTGCCGCTTGTAGTTATTTCGGGGTTGTATTTGTTATAGTAAACGGTAGTCGTTTTTCCTTCGCGGAAGTTTACGCCGCTGAACACGCCCGAATTGTTGTATATGTAACCGTTGCCTTCTTCGTCATAGTAGACGTATGCAAGGCGGTATTCGTCCGGACCGTCGTCCGAATTTTCGACGCGAACGGGTACGACGGTCGCCGTGGTTTTTATGAAATTGCCGTTGTTTACATTGCGGCTTTCTTTTCCGTAAAGCCACAGCGTGAACGACCCGACCGCCGCGCAGATTGCAAGTATGACGATTCCGATAATTACGTTCTGCTTAGTAACGCCTTCGCGCGTTTCGAGTTTGACTTCGTATTCTATTAGATTTGCGTTACGCTTTATTTCCCTTTCACGCCGTTTTTCTTCGGGCGACTTTTTGTACTTGGGTTTTTTGTCGTATTTGGTCTTAACGTTATCGTAGGCTTTTTGATTTTCTTCGACCGATTTTTCATAGTTGTCGGCTGTGCCGTGCCGTCCGAGCTTGCGCAGAAATTTGCCCCAACCGCCGAAGCCCGACAGTAGTAAAATCAAGCTCAGTACTCCGTATATAAAAAACGACGGGATTATCGCGCCGATTGCATACAGAAAGTTTTCCGAGTACTTGAAATTGTAGATTACGAATACAAGAAAGTACAGCGTAAAAAGTCCCACAATAATGCTTATCGCTATTGCCGCGGTTTTATTTTTTTTCATTCTTTGCCACCTCGTAGTTCCTATAAGCCTGTAACTGCTACTATTATATTAAATTTTCGGTGCAGTTGTCAAGTAATAAAAAAGACAGACGTTTTGCTGTCTGTCTTTTTAAGGTTTTGCGTCGTTGTTTTTCAGCAATCTTCGCGTTCAAAGAACCTGCCTTTGTTCAGCGCGGCGATAAATTCGTTCGTAAACGCCGAAAATTCGTTTCTGCCCTTGCTTGTTATTACGCCCTTGTCGTTTACCATACCAGATTTGTTTCCGCACAGCGAAGCGTTTTTAAGCGCGGGAGCACTCCTTAACAGCTCCACGGCGTCTCCGCTTGCCGCAAGCGGTTTGCAGTGCTTGAACGTATTGTTTATATAGTCGAGCGTGTGCGGATTCAGCATAAGAGTTTCGACGTGCCGAGAGCCCGACGGAATATATATCGCGTCGTAAATAACGGGCGAAGTCGTGGCGTAGGTCTGGCTTGCGTTTACGGTGCGGTTATCCTTTGCCGTAACGGGCGCCTGTGCTCCCGAGATTATCTCGACCGTCGCGCCAGCCGTGATTGCGGCGTTTGCTATCGCGTCGACTTCGCGCTTGTCGAAACCGCATTCGAGCAGAATTCCGACTTTGCGCGTTTTTGCCGAGCTTACAGTTCCCGCTTGGCTCAGAGCGGGAGAGATTTTTACGTTTTTCGCCTTGAACGGCATTGCGGGCGGCGTTGCGCCTATGCAGGTTGCGACTTGGGTTGCAAGGTCGCCGTCTATGTTGTTCAGCATATTGACTACGGCTTGGCGAATATCCGTATTTTTGACTTTGCCGAGCTCGAACCTAAAAGCGTTTATAACGTGCTTTTGCTCGTAGGGGGCTAAGCTGTGCCAGAACATTATCGGCTGAGAGTAGAAGTCCTTGAAGCTGTCGGCTCTCTTGCGAACCGTTTCGCCGCCGAGTTTTTCTATAAAGTGAGCGTATGCGGGTTCGCCGAGCGAAGCGGGGTGCGGCTCGCCTTTATTAAGCGCGTTCGGAAAATAACTTACCGTGCCTTGGTCTATCGACATACGGTGAATGCCGTCGCGCTGATTGTTGTTTACTTTGACTATGGGGCGGTTTATCGGTATCTCGTGGAAGTTGGGTCCGCCCAAGCGGCTGAGCTGAGTGTCGGGGTAGGAGAACAGTCTGCCCTGTAAAAGCGGGTCGTTTGAAAAGTCTATTCCGGGGACTATGTTCGCGGGGCAGAACGCGACTTGCTCGGTTTCGGCAAAATAGTTTGTAACGTTGTGGTCGAGCGTCATTTTGCCAATTTTCTTTACGGGCACAAGTTCTTCCGGCCACAGCTTCGTGGGGTCTAAGATATCGAAGTCGAAGTTAAATTCGTCTTTCGGGTCGAGTATCTGAACGCCGAGTTCCCATTCGGGGAAGTTGCCGCAGAATATGTTTTCCCATAAGTCGCGGCGGTTGAAATCGGGGTCTACGCCCGCTATTTTCTGCGTTTCGTCCCATAAAAGCGAGTGAACGCCGAGCAGGGGTTTCCAATGGAATTTGACGAACTTCGATTGTCCCTTTGCGTTAATCAGCCTGTACGTGTGAATGCCGAAGCCTTCCATCATACGGTAGCTTTTCGGAATGGCTCTGTCGGACATAAGCCACATCATATTGTGCGCCGTTTCGGGATTGTTGGCGATAAAGTCCCAGAACGTATCGTGCGCGCTCGCCGCCTGCGGAATTTCGTTGTGCGGCTCGGGCTTTAACGCGTGGACAAGGTCGGGGAACTTCATTGCGTCCTGAATAAAGAACACGGGCATATTGTTTCCGACTAAGTCGTAATTGCCTTCCTGCGTGTAAAACTTGACGGCAAAGCCGCGCACGTCGCGCACCGTGTCGGGCGAACCGCGAAAGCCCGCAACCGTCGAAAATCTGACGAATACGGGCGTTACCAAATCGGGGTCGCTCAAAAAGTGCGCCCGCGTTATTGCGGACTGACTTTCGTACACCTGAAAATGACCGTGCGCGCCGAAACCCCGCGCGTGAACTATGCGCTCGGGAATACGCTCGTGGTCGAAGTGCATTATTTTTTCGCGGAATATAAAATCCTGCAAAAGCGTAGGACCGCGTTCGCCCGCTTTGAGCGAATCGTCGGTGTTCGCTATTCCTATTCCTTGGTCGGTGGTCATTGCGCCGCCGCTGTGATTCACGTACTCGGCGGACAGCTGTCTGAGTTTTTCGTTGTCGGTAGCTTTGGAATTTATTCTTTTCATAGATACATCTCCGTTCTGTATTTTCGTATCTATGAATTTATCGACAATTTGCTTAAAAAGTATACCTTTAACGCTTTTTAAGGCGTAAATCGTCGCCCGAAAGCGCGGCAACGTAGCTTAAAGCCTTGTCGAAAAGGCGGCTGTATATTCTTTCGCCGTAGCGGGCGAGTATTGCGTCGGAACTTAAATTGGAAGTAAACAGCGTCAGTTTGTTCTTGTACATTCTCTCGTTCAGCACGGTGTAGAGATATTCGAGCGTTATGTTCTTGAATACGCTTTCCGTGCCCAGGTCGTCTATGATAAGCAGCGAGCTGTCGAGAAGCGGGCGGATGTACGATTGCTTTCGGTCGTCGAAAGTCGTATGGTAATTCAGCGCGCGCTGTACAAAGTCGAACGCCGTAACTGCCGTAACGCTCTCGCCGCGGGAAAGCGCGAATTCCGCGGCGCAACCCGCGAGAAACGTTTTGCCCGTACCCGTGCCGCCGAGCAGTACTATATTGCGCTTTTTGTTGTTCGGGAACTTTTTAAGTATTTTTTCCACGTTGGAAAAGACTTCCGCGTTGCGCGCAGCCGTGTCGCCGTACAGAGTCATATCGGCGTCGGAAAATTTGCGCAGGGGAATGGTTACGTTCTCGCCGTCGTTTATCGCAAGCGACTTTACGCATCCGCAAATCGCGCCGCTCGGTAAAATTCCCTTGTCGGAGCAGTTTTTGCAGTGCGGCGGGGGATTAAGTATTTTTTCGCCGAGTCCCATACTTTTGAGCAGGGCAGTCTTTTTTTTAAGCAAAGAGCTTAATTCGGCTTTATCGGTTTTTTCGCCCTTCGCCGCCGCGAGCGTAAACTTTTTCAGCTCTTTTTCCGTTTCGTAAAGAGCGGAATTTTCTTCCAAGGCGCGCTCGAAAAGAACTTGCGCCGAGTAAATCTCGTCGGCTCTCCTTTTTACTACGTATTCGATTGCTTTTTTGTAGTCCATAAGTCAAAACCCCGTTAAACGTCGTCGTCGTCGAGTCTGTCGAACATTGCGTTGAGTTCTTCCGCAGACAGCCGCCTTTCTATAAAGTTCTGTTGCGGAGCGGGCGGTTGTGATTTGTCCGCGCCCGTTTTCTTTGCTTCTTCAACCGTCTTTATGCCGCCGTTGTACCAACTCGACAGTATCGAATTAAGGTACGCCATAGGGTTCGATTTGTCCTTTGCAAGACCCGACGCGTAGAGCAGAAGCTCGTCGCTTATGTTCCACGAGTGCGTCCAGGTGCGGTAGAAATCTCTGTCGCGGCTCGTTACCGAACGGCTTATATTCATAACGGCGAACAGCTTTTTGATTTCTTCGTCGGCGGCTATCGACGCCTGTAAGAACTCGGAAATGCTGTCGGCGGAAACAAGACCTTGCTTGTAGAACTTGTTTACCGTCGAGTTCATACCTTCGAGCTCGCGTATATTGCGGCGGAAACAGTAGTCGGCTATCTTTTCGAGAACTTCCGCCGAAAAGCCCATATTCGTCCAGGGCAACAGGTACGTTTCTATTATGTAGTCTAAGCTGTCGTAGCGAAGCCCGAGCACTTTGAGTATGCGGCGGGTGAGTTCGTACAGCTTTTCGCGGTTTGCTTCGAATTCGTCGATTTCGCGCACCGAAAACAGCTTGTTGTCGTAGTAGCGCGACAGTAGCATATCGAGCGTCTGTATTCCGCCCTTTTTAACGCGCTTGGCTACGCCTATTATCGTTTCGAGCGCAAAGCCGTATTCGTTCTTCCATTTAAGCAGCATATTGCGGTCGTTGTAGTCCGCGCCGCGCCTTAGTCCAAGAGCCTTTATAACCGCTTGCAAATCCTTATCGTAAAGGTCGAGTTCGGATAATTTTTCCTGTACGCGGTCGTAAGTCGTGTAGCCGTCGTGCGCCAGATTTTTGGCAACCGCGAGTATATACGGGTAGGTTATCGACGCGCCTTTCAAGCGAATGCAGTAGCCGATTATCGTAAGGAGCGCCTTGTCTTCGATGTGGTACGACTCCATAAGATTATAGTATTCGTCGTACTCGTTCGGCAATATGTTTCTGTCTTTTATAATCGCGTGCAGTTGGTCGTTGAACGCTTTATATTTTTCCTTGCTGTACTTTTTTATTCTGCGCGAGTACGGTACCACGGGCAGATATTCCACGCTCGGCGGTTCGGGCGAAACGTTTACAAGCCCCTGCGCCGCCCAATAGTTGAACGCTTCCCATACGGCGCTCGTTTCCATATTCAGCACGAGCGCGATGCCTTCGAGTTCATTGTCGTCTGTCGAAGCGAAACTCAGTCCCGCAAGATAAACTTTTGTATAGTTCTCGGGGGCTACGGGCATATATTCGAGAATAAACGACGTTTCGAGCGTTATTTTGCGTTGTTTGTTAAGTTCTGGGGAAAGTCGCGAAAATCCCATAATAAAGTCCTCTTTCGGTTGCGTTTTGCCGCGGAAATAGAGTATAATTATATAAAGCGCGTATTATCGTGCGTCCTTTTATTATATCATAAGCCGCGGACTAATTCAACAAAACGAGCGCGGTAAACGGAGAAAAAATTTTGAAAATACTTCATACCGCCGATTGGCATTTGGGAAAAAGACTTTGCGGCAAGTCGCGGCTCGACGAGCAAAGAGAAGTTCTCGGCGAGATTGCGCGCATAGCCGCCGCCGAAAAAGTCGACGCGGTCGTAATCGCGGGCGACGTGTTCGATACTTCCGTGCCGCCTGCCGAAGCCGAAGAACTGTTTTACCGTGCGTGCGCTTCTCTTGCCGCGGGCAGGTGCATTGTAGCCGTTGCCGGTAATCACGACGACCCGCAAAGACTTTCCGCACCGTCGGGGATAGCAAAGGCGCTCGATATTTTTCTTATAGGCGGCGGCGAGATAAAAAGCGGTAGGTTCGGAAACTACGAAATCGGCGACGGCTTCGTCCGCATAGAAAAAGGCGGCGAAAGATTGAATATTGCCGTTCTGCCGTATCCGCAACACAGCTCGCTGGTCTGCGCGGAAAACAAGGACAAGCCGTATTCGATACTTGTTAAAGAGAAGTTGGAGAGTCTGAGCGGGATATTCGACGGCAGTTCGTACAATATGCTCGTAACGCACGTATTTGCGACTAAGAGCGGCTCGGGCGACGGCGCGGACGATTTGCTTTCGGACGAACGGACGCTCGGCACGGCGTCGCTTCTGCCCGAAAGCGTTTTTCCCGAATGCGACTATGCGGCGCTCGGGCATATCCATAAGCCGATGACCGTTTCCAAGTCGAAAAACATAATTTATTCGGGGAGCATACTTTCGTACAGCTTCGACGATTTGAGCGAAAAGTCCGTCGTTATAGCCGAGTTTACTCGCGGCGCGGACGGGAAGAAGAAAACGGAAGTAAAGCGCGTGCCGTTGACGAGCGGCAGAAAACTCGTAAAAGCGACGGCAACCGACTTCGACGCGGCTTTGAAAGCGTTGAAAGACAATGCGGGCGCATATGTGCATCTGATATACAAAGGCGAAACGCCGCTTACTTTGGGCGAAATGAACGAACTCAAAAAGGAAGATTCGTTTTGTTCGTTTCAGAATGCGACTGCGGGCGTTAAACGCGAAACGGCAGAGCGGAAAGAACGGCCCGTAAACGAGCAGTTCGAGAGCTTTTACAAATTCGTAAAAAACACCGACGCGCCGCCGCCCGAAGATATGGTGGAGATGTTTTTGAAAGTTCTGAACGGAGAAGAAGTTGTATGAAACCGATTTACTTATCGATAGAAGGCATAAACAGCTTTGTTGCCGCGCAGGAGATTGATTTTTCAGACGCGGCGGACGCGAATATTTTCTGTATCTGCGGACCTACGGGGTCGGGCAAAACGACTATTCTCGATTCGATTATACTCGCGCTGTACGGCAAGGGCGACAGGGGCGACACAAAGGACGACTACATAAATCTTTCCTGCGACAAGGGGACGATAGTTTTCCGGTTCGAACTCGGCGGCGCGGAGTGGGAAGTCAAGCGCATTCTCTCGCGTAAGGCGGGCGGAGATAAGGCGTACCTGACGAACGTTTCCGAGAACAACGATATGGTCGCCGACGGCGTGGAAAAAGTCAACGCGGAAATGCAGAAGCTAATCGGACTTTCGGCGGGCGATTTTACGCAGGTCGTTATTTTGGAGCAGGGCAAATTCGGCAAGTTTTTAACGTCGAAAAAGACGGCGCGCAACACTACGATAGCTCAGCTTTTTTCGCTCGATAAGTTCGACGGACTGTCGAAGAAGTTCAATGCGGTTGCGGAGAAATTCGCGGCGAAAGAGAACGAAACGACGGCAAGGGCAGAGCATTTGAAAGACTTGTCGCACAAGGCGGTGGCAGAGAAAAAAACCGAGCTGAAAGCCGCGGAAAAAGAACTCGGACAGACGGAAAAAACGCTTGCAAAACTCGAAAAAGAAGTTTCGCAAATCGCGCTTCTGCGTCAGAAATTCAATGACGCCGTGGCGGCGAAAGCGTCGCTTGACGAACAGAAACGCGCCCGAGAAGCCGAAAATGCGGTCGGTAAACTGCTTGCGGCAAAGCGCGACAAGTTGACCGAGAGCGAAAAAGCCTCCGCGGAAGCGCAGAAAAGCCGCGACAAAGCGAAAGATATTCTGTCGAAAAGCGAAACGGTCGGGCAGTCGAAAGAGCGTATAAGCGAGCTGGAAATCAAGCGTGCGGAACTCAGAAAAAAATACGCGGAAAAAGAAAATTCGCGCAAAGAAGTCGCGGAAAAAATCGCAAAGGAAACGGCTGAGAAAGATAAGGTGCGCAGAGAGCTTAACTCGCTTTTCGGCGGTATCGGCGAGCTCGATACGGCACAGCTTTCGGCGCGGTTCGACGCGAAGAAAACGGAGCTTAATTCGGCGGTTACGGCGGACGGAATCAATATCGAAAATCTGAAAAAAGCGCGAGTAAATCTGAACGGACTGCGCGAAAATTTCCGTGTTGCGGATGAAAAAATTCCCGCGTACAAAGCGAAGTTCGAGAGTGCGGAAAACGCGGAAAAAGAAGCCGAAAGGGCTTACGAAACGGCAAGGACGGAAAGCGCGGCTTTGTCGGTTGCGGCTACGCTTAAAGACGGCGATTCGTGTCCCGTTTGCGGCGGAGTGTATCATTCGGGCAAATGCGGCGGCGCGGGCAAAGGGAGCGGCAAACTTTCGGAACTGAAAGCCGATTACGACGCGGCAAAGACGGCGCGCGAAAAATGCGCCGCGGAACTCAAAACGCTTTGCGACAACCGCGACAGACTTTTCAAGGAAATGCAGGACGCGGAAAAGAGCGTGAAAACGGCTTTGTCGGAAATAAAATGCACGCAGGACGAAAACGAAATTCCGTCGGCTTTCGCACGGCTTAAAGACGGGTTTGCAAAGGTTTGCAAAGCCGCGGAGCTTATATCGCATATAGCCGCAAGCGAAAGGAATTGCGAAAAGTTTATGCGCGACGAAGCGGAAATCAAGTCGGAAACCGAGCTTATTTTGCAGACGGGGAAAAGTTATTCCGAAGAAATAGAAAGGCGCAAGGAAGAGCTTAAAAAACTCGTCGGCGACGACTTCGAGAGCGCCGAGAAAGCCGCAAGGGAAACGCTCGAAAAGAGCGAAAAGATAATTGCCGACTGCGAAAAACTCCGCGACGAGCTGAACAGGGAAACGCAGGAGCACAGCGCAAACGAGGCGCGCATTGCGGCGAATATAGCGAATGCGGAAAAGGCTGTCGCGGCGGCGGGAAATATAGCGTTCGACGAAAAAGCCGCCGAAGAAACGGAAAACGCGAAAGCCGCGGCGGATAAGAGAAAGAGCGAGCTTATTGCGGAAACCGTTGCGCTCAAACAGTTTGTTTCGGACGGCGAAAAGGGGCTTAAAGATAAAGAAGTTCTCGAAACCGAGCGGAAATATTACGAAAAGCGGCGCGAAACAGCCGAATCGCTTGCTAAGATTCTGCGCGGAAATAAGTTTTTGGAATATATCGAAGAAGAATATATACGAGAGTTCACGTCGCGCGCTTCGGAAAAGCTGTTCGAGCTGAGCGGCGGAAAGTTTACTCTCGACTACGTAGAAGACGATAAAAAGAGCGATTTTTGGGTAAGCGACCATCTGCGCGGCGGCGAAAAGCGAAAAGTCCGCACGCTGTCGGGCGGCGAAACTTTCCTGGCGTCGCTTTCGATGGCGATTGCCATATCCGAACAAATCGCGCATAACAAAAGCTATGATTTCTTCTTTCTCGACGAAGGGTTCGGCACGCTCGACGAAAACGCAATCGACACGGTTGCCGCGGCTCTTTACAAGCTCGCCGACGAAACGATGGTCGGTCTTGTGTCGCACCGCTCCGAGCTTGTTGAGAAAATTCCGTCGCGGATAAAGGTTCTGCCCGCAACCGAAGGAGCAGGCAGTAAACTGATTATCGAAAAGGCGTAAAAGGAACAAGTTTATGAACAATGCGGTTAGAAAGAGATTTCTCCGCTTCGCGGCTATGCCGCTACGGTCGAAATGACAAGTTTGTATGACAGAAGCGAGCGAAAAAAACCGTCTGTGTCATTTCGACCGAAGTGAGCGGAGCGAACGGAGCGGAGAAATCTCGGAGAAATGAAAAGATTTCTCGACTGCGCTCGAAATGACAGAAGTTCTGCTCGTAATTACGGGTTATAAACTTTAATATCGAAACTGTCTTTTATAACTTCTCTTGCCTGAGAGATGTTTTTCAGATATCCGCCGGCAATAAGCTGTACTGCGGCGTTGCCTAAGACCGTAGCTTCCGACGGTCCGGCATATACGGGAATGCCGCATTCGCGCGCCGTTTCGCGGCAAAGCAAGTCCGCGTTGCAACCGCCGCCGATTATGTGCAGGCAATCGAATTTTCTGCCCGTGAGCAGTTCGAGCTTTTCTATTTCTTCGCTGTACTTTTTCGCAAGGCTGTCGTATACGCACCGCGCCGTCTGAGCGACGGAAGCGGGGCGACCCTGACCGCGGGAAAACAGATAATCGGAAATCTTTTCGGGCATTCTTTCGGGTTTAAGGAACGCGTCGTCGTCCACGTCGATAATGAACTTGTCTTTTTCTTCCTTGCGCGCAAGCTCCATAATCTCGGCGTATGAGAGCGAAGTTCCGCCGTCGCGCCAATTCCGCCGACACTCGTTGATTATCCAAAGACCCATAATGTTTTTCAGATAACGTATCGTATCGTTGTAGCCCGATTCGTTCGTGTAGTTAAGCTCGAAGCTCTCCCGCGTAAGAACGGGGGATTCGAGTTCGGTTCCGAGCAAGCTCCAAGTGCCGCAACTTATATATGCGGGGTATTCCTTATTCGACGGAACAGCCGCAACCGCGCTCGCCGTGTCGTGTCCGCAAACGTTGAAGACGGGAACGCTCTTTATATTCAGCTCGCGGCAGATATCTTCTTTTACGTAGCCGTTAACCGTGCCGCTCTTTACTATTTCGGGGAACAGCGAAAAATCGAGCCCGACTTTTTCTATAAGCTCTCTGTCCCATTCGCCGCTCTTTGCGTTAAGCATATGGCTTGTCGACGCGATACTCTTTTCGCAAGATACTTTGCCCGTTAAAAGGAACGAGAACAGGTTCGGCATCATTACGAACTTTTTCGCGCGGGCGAGTAATTCGGGCTTGCGCGTTTTGAGATAGTACAGCTGAAAAACGGTGTTAAACTGCATAAACTGAATGCCCGTTCTGTCGTACATATACTGTTTGCCGACCTTTGCGAACACTTCGTCCATAATGCCGTCGGTGCGCGTGTCGCGGTAGTGTACGGGCTTTTCGATTATATTGTCGTTTTCGTCCAGAAGCGCAAAATCTACGCCCCAGGTGTCGATTCCTATGCTGTCGAAATCAGCCGTTTCCGCGGCTTTTTTAATGCCCGTTTTCATTTCGGCAAAGAGCGTATCAAGGTCCCAATAAAGCACGCCGTCTTTTTTTACGGGCGTGTTGTCGAAGCGGTGGACTTCGCTCAGTTCTATTTTATTGCCTTTAAGCGTGCATAGCATTCCGCGCGCGCTCGTTGCGCCGAAGTCGAAACACAGAACGGTGGGGTTGCGTTTTGTCATAGTCAGCTCCTGAAATTCTTAGATATTTGAGAAAATTTAACGTCGCGCGATAACTTTTTCGGAGTAGTTCTGAACGTCTTTTATCCAATCGTAGCCGACTCCCGCGCCCGCTTGCAGACAAGCCATATCCCAAACGGCGTTGACGGGCAGAGCCTTTGCTTCTTCCGTAAGTGCGAGTCTGAGCCCGAAGTCGTCGGCACGTTCGGCTTTTTTAAGCATATCCACGGGTTCGAGCAAAGCCGCGAGCATACTTCTTGCGGCGCAACGGAGCCCTACCGTCCAAGCGAATATTCTGTTTATTGACGCGTCGAAGTAGTCGAGCGCTATATGGAGCTTATCCATAATGCCCGCGCGGTTCGCTTCGACCATAATTGCGTTGGTCGTGTCGTCGCAAACGGTTACGTGGTCGGAATCCCAACGCACGCCGCGGCTTACGTGGAGCAGAATATCGTCGAAGAAAAGCGACAGCGACGAGAGTTTGTCCGCAACCGATTCGGTCGGGTGGAAGTGCCCCGTGTCAAGGCAGATGCCCACGCCGTTTTTAATGCAGTAGGGCAGGTAGAAGTCGTAAGAACCCGCAACGAAGCATTCCGTGCCTATGCCGAAAACTTTTGCTTCGAGCGTGTCGATAAGGTGCTTTTTGTCGTATTTTTTCTTCAAGCCCTTGTCTAAGCTGTCTTTAAGCAGTTCGCGCCAATAGCGTCTGTCGGCGGGGTTGTCTTTGAGTCCGTCGGGGAACCAGATATTGTTGACGCAAACGTCGTTTAAGCTCTTGCCCATATTGTAGGCGATTTCGCGCGTCGTTTCGAGATGGCGTATCCAGAAATCGCGCACTTCTTTCTTTTGGCTCGTAACGGAAAGCCCGTTGTCCATCATTTCGTGAGCGAAGAACGAACCGTTGTAGTCAAGTCCGACTTTGTTCTTTTTCGCCCATTCTATCCAATTTTCAAACGCCGTAACGTCGAGTTCTTCGCGCGAAGTCGGCTTTTTCGGCTCGGCATATACGCTGTGAAGATTTACCTTGTGCCTTACGGGCGAATTTTTAAGAACCTGCTCGATGTCCGCGCGAAGTTCCTGCGGGTTTCTTGCCGCGCCGGGATAGTTGCCCGTAACGACGTTCTCGCTCGCAACTACTTTTTCTTCGAAGCCGCGGATGTCGTCGCCCTGCCAACAGTGCAGGGAAATACGCATATTCTTGTATTTTTCAAGCGCTTTGTCGGCGTCTACGCCAAAGTCGCGGTAGATAGCTTTCGCGCTTTCGTAGTTCTTTAAGATTTGTTCTTCTTTCATAATTTTTCGTCTCCCGAAATCACAATTTTAGATACCGTTTCATTATATAAAAATTCGGAACAAAAAGCAAGCGATTGCCGCAATTCGGTTGCCTTTTTCGTAAGATAAGTTTATACTCTTATCGGATAGTATAAAGCAATTAACTTATAGTAAATCGGAGAGAGAATATTATGAAAAAAATTACCGAAAAATTGGCGGCAAGCGACAACGACAGATGGGCTAATCCGCCGGTAACGATAGCTTTTCTCGGCGACAGCGTTACGCAGGGATGCTTCGAGATTTACAAGACTGGCGAAAACTCGGTTCAGACTGTTTTCGACTACGCAAACGCTTATTCCGAAAAGGTGCGCTCGCTTTTGCGTTCGGCTTTCCCGCGCGCTCAGATAAATATAATCAACGCGGGCATAAGCGGCGACGGCGCGCCGAGCGGACTCAAACGTATGCAACGCGACGTTCTGTCGTTTTCGCCCGACGTTATAGTCGTTTGCTACGGCTTGAACGACGTTCACGGCGGCGAGAGTAAAATAGGCGAATACGAAGCCGCGCTTAAAGGAATCTTTACGCAAGGCAAGAAATCGGGCGCGGAAGTTCTGTTTATGACGCCTAATATGATGAACGCGCGCGTTAAGTACAATGCGGAAAAGTTGATTACGGAATGGGAAGGCAACGCGGAAAAACTCCAAAACGGCGGCGTTATGGATAAGTATATGGACGCGGCGCGCAAAACGGCGAAAGAGTGCGGCGTTAAGGTCTGCGACTGCTATAAGAAATGGAAAGCTCTCGCCGCGGCGGGGACGGATACGACCGAGCTTTTGTCTAACGGCATAAATCATCCTACGCGCGAAATGCACAACCTGTTCGCTTACTCGCTGTTCGAAGAAATAGTTTTCGGGGAATAGGGTAATAAAAGAGTTTAACCGAAAAAACCGTCTTGCTTATTTTCGCAAGGCGGCTTTTTGATTTGTTTTATTTGTTGTCGAGTCGCTTTTTGCCTTTGAACACTATGCCGAGCGTTCCGCTGCCCGTGTGCGCGCCGATTACGGGTCCTATCCAACCTACGCGCACGTCGGCGGCGGGGTAGGCTTCTTTTATCAGCTTTTTCATTTCTTCGACCTTGTCGTTCGCGTCGGCGTCTGCGAGATAGATAACAAGGTTGTCAAGGTCTTCGGCGTGCTCCTTTATCATTTCCATTACGTATTGATACGCTTTGAGCGTGCCCTTTGCTTTTTTGACTACGGCGAGTTTGCCTTCGGAATTTATTATAAGCACGGGCTTGATGTTGAGCAGCGAGCCTATATATGCGCTTGCGCCGCTTACGCGTCCGCCGCGCTTTAAGTGCATAAGGTCGTCGACTACTATCCAATGATGAACTTTGCTTGCAAGCGTTTCGAGTTCGTTATAAGCGTCTTGTACGCTCACTCCGCCGTCGCGTAATTTAACCGCTTCGTCGAGAACGTAGCGATGACCTTGCGTTGCCGAAAAAGTGTCGAGAATGTATATCTTGCAATCGGGGTGCTTTTCGGTTACGTTCTGCGCCGCCGTTCTCGCCGAGTTTACGGTGTTCGACAATCCGCCCGAAAGCGTAAGGTGAATTATGTTCTTCGCGCCGTTTGCTATAACCTTTTCGAAAAATTCTTCGTGGTTGAAAACGTTTATCTGACTCGTGGTCGGCATTGCGCCGGACTTTATTTTGTCGTAAAAATCCGCGTATCTGTCGTCGGACGAAAAATCGTCGTCGTAAGTTACTCCGTCAATCGTAAACGAAAGGGGTATCCAAGGGATTTGCTTTTCGTCGAGTTCGTTACGGAATACGTCGCAAGAAGTGTCTGTCGTAAGGCAAAAATCACTCATAAATATCTCCTGAAATTCTCTTGTTTTGCTTATGCCGATTTTACCGTTTAAGTATATATTATGTCCGTATTTTTTGCAAGTCAATAGGGCTGATAA
>WSNJ01000060.1 GCA_013316045.1 Clostridia bacterium | reverse complement strand
CTTTTTAATTGTAATTTAATAAGGTAATGTGATATAATTAAGAAAACTTTCATTTCACAAGAGGCTTTTTCAATGAAATACGGATATATAAAAACGGCTTTGTGCTCGCCCGAACTCAGAAACGGAGCGATAGCGTACAATTCCGACAAGATTAAAGAAACCGTTTCCGCGGCGGCAAAGAAAGCCGAGATAATAGTATTCGGCGAAAACGCCGTTACGGGCGGAAGCATAGGCGGTATGTCGGGCTACGACGCCGTCATAAACGCGGCAAAGAAAGCCGTAAGCGAAATAGCCGTCCATTCCAAAACGCACCAAAGCCTTGTAATCGTAGGCTTTCCCGCGCGCACGGCGGACGGAACGGTATCTGCCGCCGCGCTGATACACGGCGGTAAAATCTGCGCCGTAGCGGTAAACTCGGACGGTAACGGCGCGCAAGGCTATACGGTCGTCGGCGGAGAAAGCGTGCCCGTATCGGCTTGCGGAACGTTCTTTCTGCCCGCTTTCGGCACGACGCTGAGCGTATGCTTCGGCGAAGATTTCGACAACGTGGTTCCCGCCGAAATAATAATAAATCTGTCCGACGGCGCGCCGCTTATAGGCTCGCTTTCGGAAAGAGCAAACGCGGTAAAAGTGTTGTCCGACCGCCTTATCTGCGGCTATGCCTACGTATCGGACTGCGGCGAAAAGACGGTTGCCGACTGCGGCGAAACGCTTGCAAGCTCATACGAAAGCGAAGAAATAACCTACGCCGAAATCGACGCCGACGCCATAAGGAAAGCTCGCGCTCTCGCGGGAAACTGCGTGCAAAGCGATTCGTACGTTGCCGCCGAAATTCCGCTCAAATCGAAAAACGCGGACGTAACGCGAAATATCAACCCCCTGCCGTTCGTTCCCGAAAACGGCGAGTTCGCACGCATACTCGACATAATGGGCAACGCCGTTTTCTCGCGTATGACGGCGGCGCGCGTAAAACGCGTTATATTCGGACTGAGCGGCGGACTCGATTCGACAATGGTACTCGTCGCGTGCGAAAAGCTGTTTGCACGTAAGAACATCGACAGAAAAAACATAATAGCCGTAACAATGAGCGGTTTCGGCTCGTCCGACAGAACGAAAAACAACGCCAAAGAGCTTATCGAAGCTATGGGCGTTACCAATATAGATATTCCTATCGCCGACGCCGTAACGAATCACCTTAAAGCAATCGGACACGGCGGCAAAAAAGATATAGTTTACGAAAACGCGCAGGCAAGAGAACGCGCGCAGATACTTTTAGACCTGTCGAACGCGCACGACGCATTGCTTTTAGGCACGGGCGACCTGTCGGAAATCGCGCTCGGTTGGTCGACCTACGGCGGCGACCAGCTCGCACAGTTCAACCCGAACAGCTCGGCAACAAAAACGCTTATCCGCGCCGTTATGCGCAACTACTGCCTTACTTCGTCGAACGCGAAAGCCGCCGAGATTATAAACGACGTGCTCGCAACGCCCGTGTCGCCCGAGCTTATCCCCGGTCAGGTTACCGAAGACGTTTTGGGTCCCTACGAGTTGCACGACTTCTTTTTGTACAACCTTATCGGCAAGGGCTTTTCCGCCGAAAAAACGGTATATCTCGCGCAAAAAGCGTACCCCGACTTTACGCGCAAAACAGTTATAAAGCACTTGCAGACTTTCGTAAAACGTTTCTTTGCAAATCAGTTCAAGCGGAACGCAAGCTGCGACGGCGTGGCTCTTTGCAAATTCGATTTGAGCCGCAAAACAATAAGCTCCGAATTCTCGGGCGAACAGTTTATCGCGGAAGCGGAAAAACTGCTCGAAAAACAGTAATCCGACCCGTCAACTGAACCAACCGATAACGTCGATTATTTTCTCCGCCGTCTGCTCGGGCGTTAAAAAAGTATTATCCACCGTAAAGTCGCCGTACTTTTCGTACAGCGGTCTTCTTCTTTCGTACAGCGCGACAAGTTCTTCTTCGGTCAATTCCGAAGTTACGGGCCGCGTTTCGTCGCCGCTTATGCGTTTATAAAGGATATGCGGGTCGGCGTGAAGCCGAACTATAACGCCGCTCCGTTTAAGAGCGGTCATATTCTGTTTGCGCAGAACCGCGCCGCCGCCGCACGCAATCACGCAGTCGCGCTCTGTGGAAAGTTCGCTTAAAACCACCGATTCCCGCTCGCGGAAAAGGTCTTCGCCGAAGCGCGAAAAAGTTTCGACGATTTTGCCGCCGTACTTCTTTTCGTACTCGTCGTCCGAGTCGAAAAACGAAAGTCTGAGCCTTTCGGCGAGAATTTTCCCGGCAGACGTCTTAAAACTGCCCGTCATACCTATGAGTATAATATTATTCATCTTCCTATAACCGCGTCAATCGCCAACATATAGCTGTCCTTTCCGAATCCGCAGATAACGCCGTCCACAACGGGCGAAAGCACCGACTTACTGCGGAAATCTTCGCGCGCGAAAACGTTCGACATATGTACTTCGACTTTCTTGCACTTCTTCATTTTCAGCGCGTCGGAAATCGCATAGCTGTAATGCGTATACGCGCCCGCGTTGAGTATGATTCCGTCGCCGTCAAAGCCCTGAATAGCGTCTATAATCGCGCCTTCGCAGTTGCTTTGAAAAAACAGGGCGGAACACTTTTTCTTTTCGGCGTAAGCCTTTATCTGCGCGTTGATATCGTCGAGCGTTTCGCTCCCGTAAATCTCGGGTTCGCGCTTGCCCGTCATATTGAGATTAGGTCCGTTGATTATGAGTATTTTCATTGTTCTATCCCATCCTTTACTTTGTTTTTAATTCTTTCGGTTTCTCCGTCGCTTAAAGCCGTATCCGTAAAAATTTCCACGGCTTTAATCGCCTGATAAATAAGCATATTAAGTCCGTTCGCCGTCTTTGCTCCGAGCGCTTTCGCCGCACTCAGAAACCCCGTTTCCCTGTAAATCGTGTCGTAAGCGAATTTCAGCGACGAAAGGTCGGCTCCGTCCAGCTCCACCTTGCCCCCGAACAGCTCCGCGCTCGAACAGTTTACGGCAATATCGGGTTTGAGTCCCGCCGCGAACAACAGCGCGCCCGACTTTTCGCAAAGAGCTTCCGCTTTCTCCGCGGTGCGGTTTTTTATATAAACGTCCGCGCCCATATCCGACAGCACGAACGCCGCCGCTTCCGCCATTCCGCCCGCGCCCGCAATAAGAGCCGTCGCGCCGCGCAAATCGCCGAAATTCTTTTCCAAATCCCGCTTGAAGCCGAAAACGTCGGTATTGTAGCCGTACAGCTTTCCGCCGTTAACCTTTACCGTGTTAACCGCTCCGACGGGCGAAAAGTTTTCTTCGAGAAATTCGGTTACCGCCAGCTTGTGCGGCTGAGTAGCGTTAAACCCGTCGAGCGCGCGCAAATCGTCTATCCGTCCGCCTACGCCGCCCTGCGGAATGTCGAATAAATCGTACCGCGCGTCTATCCCCAGCTCGGCATAAATAACGCCGTGAATCCGCGGCGACAGCGAATACGATATTTTATTGCCTATCAGTCCGAATTTTTTCATTGCTTTTTCTTATTATCCTACCTAATGCGGTACTTTCCATAAAGTTACGGCGGGGCGGGCGCGTGCAGAGAGCGGCAACAGGCGGCAAGTCCGCGACGGGAGTGTACTTTGGCGTACTCGACCGAGCGGACTTGCCGCACGTAGCCGCTATATGTGCGTGCCCGCCCCGCCGCCGAGTAAATCGTAGAAGTCGGGATAGCTCACGGAAACGCATTCCGAATCATTTATAACCGCTCCGCTCTCCGACAACGCCGCCGCGACTGCCATACTCATAGCTATGCGGTGGTCGCCGTAAGTATTTATCGACGCGCCGCCCTTCAAGAAGCCTTTGCCGCGGATAATAAGCCCGTCGGGTTTTTCTTCCGCGTCCGCGCCCATTGCCGTTAGATTTTCGACAATCGTTTTAATGCGGTTGCTCTCCTTTACTTTAAGTTCTTCCGCGCCCGAAATTACGCTCTCGCCGCGGATAAAGCAAGCAAGAACGGCAAGCGCGGGAATCTCGTCCACAAGCGACGGAATCATTTCGCGCGTAATGTTCATAGGCGAAAGACTGTCGCGGTAGCAAAGCGAAATATCGCCTACGGGTTCGCCGCTTTCGTCGTGCAGACCCGAAATCTCCACGTCCGCGCCTATGCCGCGCAACACGTCGATTATTCCCGTGCGCGTGGGGTTTAAGCCTACGCCGCTTATAAATACGCGCGCGCCCTTTTTACCCGCCGCCAGAACGAGCGGAAAAGCCGCCGAAGAAATATCGCCGCAAACGCGCATATCACGCGAGCGCAACCTGCTTTTTTTAACGGTAACGTCGTTGCCGTCCGCTTTTATATCCGCGCCCAACCCGAAAAGCATACGCTCGGTATGGTCGCGCGACTTGATTTTTTCGCGCACGGCGGTTTCGCCGCAGGCATTCAGCCCCGCAAGAAGCACAGCCGACTTAACCTGAGCCGAAGCCACGGGCATAACGTAATCTATTCCTTTAAGGTTCGCGCCCTTTATATTCAGCGGGCAAAGTCCGTTGCCGCCGCCCGCCGTAATATCCGCGCCCATAAGCGAAAGCGGAGTAATTACGCGCCCCATAGGTCTTTTTCTTATCGACGCGTCGCCGTCTATCTTATACTCGCCGCTCTTTCCCGCCAAAAGCCCCGAAATAAGCCGCGTAGTCGTTCCCGAATTGCCCGTATACAGCTCCGCCGACCGAAAGTCCGCAGGCTTTACGACGGTTACCGTCGAGCCGTTCACTTCGATTTCCGCTCCGAGCGCGCGCATACAGTCTATTGTAGACAGAACGTCGTCGCTCATAAGAGCGTTTTCGATTTTCGCCCCGCCGTCCGCCGCGCAATTAAACATAACGGCGCGGTGAGAAATGCTCTTGTCCGCGGGAACGGTTATTTTACGGTCGAAACCGCTTATAGGTTCAATTCTTTTTTGCATCTTTCGATTCCCTCGAATATCTCGTCGCGCGAGAAGAAAAGCTCTTTCTGCTCGCCCTTGTCGACCGCCGCTATTATGCTTATTCTGCCGCCGCTGTTTTTCTTGTCCGAAAGCGACGCGTCCGCAACGGAAGCGCTGTCGAACTTCAACTTTCTGCCCTTTAAGAATTTCTTTACAAGCGCGGTCATATACAGATAGTATTCGTACGATATAAAGTTTTTCGTAATATAGCTCTCGTACAAAAGCCCCCACAGAACGTATTCGCCGTGAGACAAGCGGTGCTTGTCCGTCTTTTCGATGGCGTGCCCGACGGTATGACCGAGATTCAGTATCTTGCGCCTGCCCGTCGTTTCCTTTTCGTCTTCGGCTACTATTCTTTCCTTAAACGCAATGCACTCTTTCACCGTTTCGTAAAGCGTGTCGCGGTCGAACGAAACGAGCCTGCTCAGTCCGCTTTCGACTACCGAAAAAATCTTCGGGTCGAGAAAAGCCGTCTTAATAATCTCGCCCAAGCCGCAAAGCCTTTCGCGTTCGGGCAGAGTTTCCAAAAACCTGAGCGACACGAGAATGTCGGTCGGCTGATGAAACGCGCCGATAATGTTTTTGTAGTCGTCCAAATCGACGGCGGTTTTGCCGCCCACGCCGCTGTCCACCTGCGCCAGAAGCGTAGTCGGAACGCTCGTCCACTCTATCCCGCGCATAAATACGGACGCCGTAAAGCCCGCAATATCGCCTACCACGCCGCCGCCGACGGCGATTATTTTCGTCTTCCTGTCCGCACCGCATTCGAGCATCTTCCGCGCGATAGCCGCCATCGTGTCGAGCGTCTTGCTGTTCTCGCCGGGGTCAATCACAAACTTATCGCAATCGCGGAAAAACAGCGGATAATATTTTTCCACGTTCTTATCCGTTACCACAAACGTGTTTTCTTCCGCAATCGCCGCGGAAATTTCCTTAGTCAAATCGTCTTTAACGAGAACCATTTTCCGCCGTCCTTTTCTGCTCCGCTCTTGCTTTGAGCTCGTCTATATGGTCGCCGCCGAGCGTGTCCGTTATCGCCGACGCAAGCGCGAACGCAAGCGCGGCTTCGAGCACGACTCCGCCCGCGGGAGTTGCGCAGTAATCGCTTCTTTCGGGTTCGGCTTTAACGGGCTCGCGCGTAATAAGGTCTATGCTTCTCAGCCCTTTCATAAGCGTGGGAATCGGCTTTAACGTACAGCGGACTACTATGTCCTCGCCGTTGGATATGCCGCCTTCTATTCCGCCCGCGTTGTTCGTTTCGCGGAAAACCGCGCCGTCCTTTATAAAAATTTCGTCGTGAACTTCCGAGCCGTACCGCTCCGCATAACCGCGCCCCAAGCCTATCTCGACGCATTTGACGGACTGAACCGACATCATATGTCCCGAAACTATATAGTCGAGCTTTCTGTCGTAAGCCGTATGACTGCCGATTCCGACGGGCATACCGGCGGCTACGACTTCCACCACGCCGCCCGCAGTGTCGCCGTTTTTAACGGCAATATCTATTGCCGCGCGCATCTTTTCGGCGGCGGTCGCGTCGATACACCGCACATCGCTTTCGTCCGATTTTTCGATAATTTCTTCGACGGAGCTATACCTGTATCCGCTCTTTACTCCGCAGATTTCGACAACGTGAGAGCCGATAATTATTCCCAATTCTTTAAGAAGAATTTTGCACACCGCGCCCACGGCAACACGCGCCGCCGTTTCGCGCGCCGACGCACGTTCCAAAATGTTGCGCGCGTCGCTCTGCGCATACTTTATGCACCCCGACAAATCCGCGTGTCCGGGGCGTACTTTCGTAACCGTTTTTTTGCCGAGTTCGGTTGCGTCCGCGCCGATGATATTGCTCCAATTTTCATAGTCGCGGTTCTTAATAAAAAGCGTAATCGGCGCGCCCGTCGTAAAGCCGCCGCGTATTCCCGAAACAATCTCGACTTCGTCGGACTCTATTTTCATACGTCCGCCCCTGCCGTAGCCGAGCATTCGCCGCTTCAATTCTCTGTTTATCTCGTCCTTGTCAACGTAAAGGTTGGCGGGCATTCCGTCCAATATCGCCGTTATTCCCTTGCCGTGGCTCTCGCCCGCAGTCATATAGCGCATTTTTATCTCTCGCTTTATCGGTTTTTATTAAGTATAACAAATACCCGCGAAAAAATCAAGTGCCAAAAGCACGTTTGTAGTGCGCTATACAATGAAGTTCTTATACCACAGAAAACCGAAATACGGCGCAAGAAGCGCAGGCAGAAAAATTCCCAGAACCCCGAAAAAGTAACCGAACGAAAAACCCGACCTTGCGCTTTCTTACAAACTCGATTTTTCCAAATGCTTTTTAACCGTTACAACGGCATAACAATACGCAGGCACAACAAAAAATACCCACATCGCTATAAGCGTACCCCAAACCGCTTTTAACGGAACGTATTCCGTATCGCGGCAAATGAAAAACACGACCGTCCCCGTAAGAACAGCCGATATGCACAAAACGATAAAGAACGCTTTCCTGCTCTTCATAAAAACATTATATCTCTACCGCACAAAAAAATCAAGCGCCAAAAGCACGTTAAACAAAAACGCCGCCGCGTCGGAGAACGGGTGCGAAGAACCTCATCAGTCAAGCAGTCGCTACGCTTTATGCTTGACTGATGAGGTCGCCCACCACCCCAAGGCGGCGGAGAGTTGCCGAATATTCTTTGATTGTCATTTCGAGCGCAGTGCCGCAGGCACGCAGTCAAGAAATCTTTACCTTGTCATTTCGAGCGTAGTCGAGAAATCTTTACCTTGTCATTTCGAGCGTAGTCGAGAAATCTCTTGGAAAGATTTCTCCGCTCGCTTCGCTCAGTCGAAATGACAATAAACAGCGCGTCTACCCGCCCCAAGGCGGCGGAGAACGGCGCCACCATCCCCCCAAAGGCGGGGCGGGCGCGTGCCTCAAAAAACAAAGGCGGCGGAGTGCGGTGCGTACATTAACGCCAAGGCGGTGCGGGCGCGTGCAGAGAGCGGCAACAGGCGGCAAGTCCGCGACGGGAGTGTACATTGACGTACTCGACCGAGCGGACTTGCCACACGTAGCCGCTATATGTGCGTGTCCGCGCCGCCGAGAATGCTGTGTATACCCGTAAAAATACAGTAAGCCACCTTCTCCTGATACGCCGCGGAAACGAGCAGCTTTTCTTCTTCGGCGGTCGAAAGAAAACCGCACTCGATAAGCATCGACGGGAACTCGCTGCATTGCAAAATAAAGTAATCGCCCTGCTTTGCTTCGCGCCCCGAACTCAAACTCGCGTTCAAAGTCGACTGCATAATATCGGATATGCGCTTGCCTTCGTCGGACTTAGGGGCATAAAACACCTGTGCGCCCGTCTGATTACTGCGCGGAAACGAGTTCTGATGAATCGACACAACAAGGTCGGGACGCGCTTCGTTAATAATTCTCTTGCGCTCCTCCATATCTTTCAGCTTACGGTTTTTCGTAGCCATTCCGTAAAGCCCGTCGGTCGACGAACGCGTCATAACCACTTCGTAGCCCTTGCTCGAAAGAAAATGTTTCAGACTGCGCGCAATAGCAAGGTTAATATCGCTTTCTTTCGTCCCCGTGCTTACGCCCACGACTCCGCCGTCGATACCGCCGTGCCCCGCGTCTATAACGACGACTTTGCCGTTTTTAACGCCCGACTGAGCGCCGAGAGCCGACGCCGAAACTATAACCGCGAACGAAACGACGCATAAAATCACAGCCGCAACCATCAATATTGTCTTTTTTTTCAACGAAACGAACATATTAAATTCCCCGAATTTTTTTACACAATTACCTGTCAAATAAATATCGAATATTCGACTATATTGTTTTTTTATGGCAAAAACCGCCGATATTTTATTTACTTATGCACTTATCCACAAAGTTATCCACAATATATGTGCAATTCTCCGATATTTTGTGGACAAACACAACATTCTCCAAACGGCATAGAGCGGCGAAGCGATTTAAGTTTTTGCAAACGTCTTAACGTTCCCGTCCAGCCAAGTATCGAAAAAGCCCATAAGGTCTTTGCCGCTCGCCTTTTCAAACGAACCTATAAGGTTTTCCGGGCGCGCTATCTTAAAGCGGTTGTCGCCGTAATATTTTCTCAGCCCCTTGAAAAACGCGTCGTCGCCGATAGTCTTTCTCAGCGAATCCATCATAATCTGACCCTTTACATAGGTCATAACCGTGTATTCCATAGGCGTGTTGAAGTCGGGCAAGCGTCTGTCCATAGACTTGTCGGCGGTATTTTCAAACCTTTCGCAGAACAGAGCGTAAGTTTTCATAGCGTCGGCAATCCGCGCCGAATAGTCTACGTTATAGCCGGCGTTTTTCTCGTAGAACAGCGTAGCCGAATACTCAGCGAGCGTTTCGTCGAGCCAAGCGTGCGCAATCTGATTGTTGCCGACCGTAGCGTACCACCATTGATGCGCAATCTCGTGAATTATAGTGTCGCGGTACAGCTCGCCCTTTTGCCTGTCGGAAATGTACACGAGCGCGGGATATTCCATACCGCCGTTCAGAAAATGCGTCTGAACAACGGCAAGGCTCTTGTACGGATAGCCGCCGAACATAGAATTAAACGTTTTCACGCTGTCGAGCGACGCATTCAAAGACGCTTCGGCGTTCTCGTCGTCGTAGTAGTAATACGTAACCGCCGCGCCGTCGGCAGTGCCGCTCATCTGCTCGAATTCGCCCAAAACGACGGCGAAATCTCTTACCGCAAGCGCGGAGGCGAAAGTCTTTCTGTCGCTTTCGGTTTCGGTGATTATGCCTATGCCGCTCATTGCCGCCGTGTAGTTTTTGGGCGCGGTAACCGTTACGTTGTAGTTAGCAACGGTCGAATAGAACGGGTCGCCGTTAAAGTAGTAGGGGCTCGATTCGAATTCGCCGTTCTCGTACACGCACGCCACGGGATAGAAATTGCCGAGATTGACCGTCTTGTTGTAGTAACCCAAACGGTGGCGCGCGTTCGGCACGGTAACCGTATATTCCATATCTATTTTAACGCGCGAAGTCGGCATTAGCGGCTCGTCGAATTCGACTATAAGAATGTCTTCGTCCTGCCCGCCTATCTTGACTTCCTTTTCCTTGCCGTTTACCTTAACCGACGAAATATTTATGCCGCCGTAAGACGCGCCGTTCGGGAATGCGTCGGCAATATCCGCCGCCGTAAACGGAGAAAAGCGCGCTCCTTCTCTGTATGCGTTCGGATACAAGTGAAAATACAGCTCTCCGAGTTCTACGTCGAACTCGTTTATATAGTCCACATTTTGGGTCGCGGAAAGCGTTTTGTCGTCGTCGCTCCATACGGCGTTAATCGTATAAACGCTCAGCGACGACGCCGCGTCTTCGAGTCCCTTTTCGCTGCACCCGACAGCCGCAAAAAAAACCGCGAAAATTCCGCACAGCGCAATAAACTTCTTAAAAAATCTCATTTGACACACTCCGATTTTCAACGTATGATTTTACGTATTAGATTATATGTGCGAAAATATACGTTTATGACAGCCTTATAAATCAAAGAACAACCATTTTGCTTGACGAAAACGCCCCGAAATTATATAATTTTATAG
>WSNJ01000059.1 GCA_013316045.1 Clostridia bacterium | reverse complement strand
TACCGAGATTATGGCTGACGAAATCGAGTTTTTTTTTTTTTTTGGCGAATGCGGTCGGCTTTTTACGGGAAAAATCGGTGTTGAAATAATTATAACGGGAGGACAGAATGGCTAAGGATTATAATGCAAAAGACATACGCGTTTTGGAAGGACTCGACGCAGTACGTCTTCGCCCCGGTATGTATATAGGAACGACGGGCGTAAAAGGTTTGCATCATATATTATGGGAAATCGTCGACAACTCGATGGACGAAGTGGCGAACGGTTACGGAAATCAGATAACGGTAACGCTCCATACGGACGGGTCGGCTTCGGTAGAAGACGACGGGCGCGGTATACCCGTTGACATTCACCCTACGCTCGGCGTTTCGGGCGTGGAAGTCGTATTTACGCAGTTGCACGCGGGCGGCAAGTTCGACAACGAGAATTATTCTCATTCGGGCGGACTTCACGGCGTGGGAGCTTCGGTTACGAACGCGCTGTCGGAGTGGCTTACGGTCGAAGTTTACAAAAACGGCACGACGTACCGTATGGAATTCGAATCGAAAGAGATAGACGGCAAGGTAAAGGGCGGCGTTCCGAAGTACCACCTGTTCGATACGGGAGTAAAAACAGACAAGCGCGGGTCGTACATCCGCTTTCTGCCCGATAAGCGCATATTCGAAACGGTAACTCTTTCTACGGAAGTTATAGCGCGCAGACTCAAAGAACTTGCGTTTCTGAACAAGGGCGTAAGAATAATACTTATAGACGAGCGCGTTCCTATGGGCAACGCCGTATTGAAGCGCGAGTATTGTTACGAAGGCGGGCTTATCGATTTTGTTAAATATCTTAACGAAACGAAAAACGCCGCGCATCCCGAACCGCTGTATCTTTTCGGAGATAAAGACGGCATAGGAATGGAGATTGCGTATCAGTACACCGACGCGTATACGGAAAATATTTTTTCGTACGTCAACAACATTCCGACGACCGAGGGCGGAACTCACGAAACGGGCTTTAAGACCTCGCTCACGAAAGTTATGAACGACTACGCGCGCAAGACGGGAATGCTTAAAGACAAGGACGCAAACCTTTTGGGCGACGATTTCCGCGAGGGTCTGACTTGCGTTCTGTCGGTTCAGATGCAGAACGTTCAGTTTGAAGGGCAGACGAAAACAAAGCTCGGCAACCCCGAAGCGAAAGACGCGATATATTCGATATTCACGACTAAGCTTACCGAATTTTTCGACAAGCCCGAAAACAGACCTATGCTGGATATAATGCTCAAAAAGGCGCAGGTCGCGGCAAAGGTAAGAGAAGCGGCGCGCAAAGAAAAAGAGATAACGCGCGCAAAAAACAGCATAGAGAATTTCAATCTCGTGGGCAAGCTGTCGAGCTGTACGGGAAAGAAGCCCGAGAAAAACGAGCTGTTCATAGTCGAGGGCGATTCGGCCGGCGGAACGGCAAAGCAGGCGCGAAACCGTTCGTTCCAAGCCATATTGCCGCTAAGGGGCAAACCGCTCAACGCCGAGAAAAAGCGCATAGACCAAGTGCTTGCGAACGAAGAAATCCGCACTATTATTTCGGCGCTCGGCAGCGGCATAGGCGAAGACTTCAACGTAGACAACCTAAACTATCACAAAGTCGTTATTTTGTCCGACGCCGACCAAGACGGCGCGCATATAAGGGCGATACTTTTAACGTTCTTCTTCCGTTATATGAAAGACCTTATTACGGAAGGGCACGTTTATATAGGATTGCCGCCGCTCTACAAGATAAGCAAAAAGGATATAGACGAATACGTTTACGACGACGTTGCTCTTGAAGAAGCAAAGCAGCGCGCGGGGCGCGGGGCGGTGATTCAGCGTTACAAAGGACTCGGAGAAATGAGCGCCGAGCAGCTTTGGACTACGACTATGGACCCCGACAAGCGCACGCTCGTTCAGGTTACGATAGAGGACGCGGCGGAAGCGGAAAAGCTCGTTTCCACGCTTATGGGCGACGCGATAGATTTGCGCAAGGCGTATATAATAGAGAACGCGAATTTTAACCGCGAAGATAACTTCAAGGTGGCAAATAAATAAAAAATCGGAGATTAAGCTAATATGGCAACAAATATACAAGAGCAGGAAGAGCAGAATAAGAAAATCATTGTCAAGACTATGGAAGACGTGATGCACGAGTCGATGATGCCGTATTCGGAGTTTGTAATACTCGACCGTGCTTTGCCGAGAGTCGAAGACGGCTTGAAACCCGTTCAGCGCAGAATTTTGTATACGATGCACGAGCTCGGCATTACGCCCGACAAACCTTACCGCAAATGCGCGCGTATAGTCGGCGATTGCTTGGGTAAATTCCACCCGCACGGCGACACTTCCGTTTATCAGGCTCTCGTAAGAATGGCGCAGAGCTTCAATATGGGCTCTATCCTTGTAGACGGACACGGAAACTTCGGTTCGATAGACGGCGACGGCGCGGCGGCTATGAGATATACCGAGGCGCGTATGGCTCCGCTCGCGCTCGAACTTCTGCGCGACCTGGAAAAGGACACGGTAAAGTGGAGCTGCAATTTCGACGACACGCTTATGGAGCCCGATATTCTGCCGGGACGTTTTCCGAACCTGCTCGTTAACGGCGCGTCGGGAATAGCCGTAGGTCTTGCCACGAACATTCCGCCGCACAATATCGGCGAAACGATAGACGGCGTAGTCGCGTATATCGACAACCCGCACATTTCGCTCAAAGATATGATGAAAGTCGTAAAAGGTCCGGACTTCCCGTCGGGCGGTTATATAATAGCCGACGAAGAACTTATCAAGGCTTACGAAACGGGCAGGGGCAAAATCATTATCCGCTCCAAGCTCCACATAGAAAACGGCGAGAACGACAAAAAGCTGATAGTAATCGACGAACTGCCGTTTCAGGTTAACAAGGCGGCGCTGTTGGAGAGCATACTCAAAGCGCGCGAAGAAAAGAAAGGCGTGCTTACGGGCATAAGCGACATCACCGACGAGTCCGACCGCAACGGTATGCGCGCCGTAATAAAAGTCAAGCGCGACTGCGACCCGAAAGCAATTATCGACAGACTTTTCAAGTCTACGAATCTTTCGACGAGCTACGGCATAAATATGGTTGCGATTGCCGACGGAAAGCCGCAGCAGATGGGGCTTTTGGATATTATCGCGTACTACGTGAATTATCAGCGCGAAGTCATTTTGCGCCGAAGCAAATACGAACTCGAAGAAGCGAAAGAGCGCGAGCATATTTTGGAAGGCTTGGTTATAGCCGTTAAAAATATCGACGAAGTCGTTAAGATTATCAAGACGAGTTCGTCCACTTCGGAAGCGCGCGAGAGATTGCGCAAGCGTTTCGAGCTTTCCGAGCGTCAGGCGCAGGCGATACTCGATTTGCGACTTGCCCGACTTACGAGTATGGAAGTCTACAAGCTCGAAAAAGAACTCGCCGACGTAAAAGCTACGATTGCGCGTCTTACGGCTATCGTAGCGTCGAAAAAATTGCAGATGGATATAGTAAAATCCGAGCTTCTGCAAATCAAGAAAAATTACAAGACCGACCGCCGCTCGCAGATTTTGAAGTCCGACAAGGACTATAACGTTCCGTCCGAAGACGACGAAAAGCCGATAGAAGACTATATCGTTGCGGTCAACGCAAATTCGCAAATCAAGCGTATGCTTGTAAAGAATTTCTCTATGGCGTCGAAATCGTTCGCCGACAATTCGACAAGAAACGAAATCTGCTCGAATATAATAAAACTGAAAAGCAACGAGCGACTGTACTGCTTTACGAATCTCGGAAATTGCTACAAGCTCGACGCGGACGCGATTCCCGACGGAAAATGGCGCGAAAAGGGCGCGAAACTCAAATCCGTGTTCTCCGAAGCGCTCGATAACGAGAGAATCGTATTCTTCCAGAACGTGGAAGACGCATTGCCTAAGGGGAACTTACTGTTCTACACGCGCGACGGTATGGTCAAGCGCAGCGATTGGAACGAGTACTCCGTTGTAAAATCGGCTTTTCAGGCTATAAAACTGAAAGAAGGCGACGAAGTTATCGCTATGGAAGTTCAGCAACCGTCGGCTACTCTTATGTTCATAACGAAAGACGGTATGTGCCTGAACGCCGATATGTCGGATATTCCCGCGCAAGGCAGAGTGGCGGCGGGCGTTAAGGGTATTCAGCTTTCCGACGGCGATTACTGCGTTTGCGTTCGTCAGGTAACGGGCGACGGCGAAATGGTGCTTATAACCGACAAAGGCTATGCAAAGCGCGTGCTTGTTGCGCAAATCGACGTAATGGCGCGCTACCGCAAGGGCGTTAAGATAATCGACTTCAACAAGAAAGACAACGGTACGCGGCTGTCGTTTGCAAGCTACGTAAAAGAGCCGTATAATATTGTTCTCGACGTGGACGACGAGTATCTTACGGCGTTCTCGACCGAAGACCTTGTTATCGAAAACAGAACGCATCAGGGGCGTCCGCTCGTTAAGGGCAAGCACAGTATAGGTAAGGTATATATATATAACGATAAGCCCGTTCAAGGATAGCGGGCAATACGGTTGCAAAAGTATACGCGGTGTGTTAGAATAGAGTTATGAAAACGGAAAAAGCAAAAAGTAAGAGCGGAAACATATTCAGAAGAAAATGGCGCGAAACGTTGATAGTGTCGATTAGCGCGGTTGCGGTAATTATTACCGCCGTGCTTTATTCTCTGTTTACGTCGAGAATTATTTTCAAAGAAAGCTCGAACCACTTGAACGAGCTTTACAATCAGGTGAACGCATTGTTTTCAAAAACGGTCGAAAACAACCGTAACCTTTTGTTTAGCTGGCGCAAGTATCTGCAAAACTCCGTGAATCTGATTAACGGCGGCGACGAAGAAAGGCGCACTGAACTCGAAGAGTATATCGACTCGCAGAAAGAACGTTGGGGCTTTACGAATTTCTATTTTATAAGCCCCGACATACAGAAGCAGGAAACGGAAGACGGGCAGACGCGTCATATGGTTACGTGTCTGCGTTTAGCCGACTCTCCGAACGGCACGATTTCCCCTCAGACGGAAGACGAAAAAGTACAGTTCTCTTTCCGCCGCAGTCTGCAAGACCTTATCGAAGAAGACAAGGGCGGCGTAGTCGGAGTGCGGCTCGACGAACAAAGCGAACAGATTATGATGTTTGCCGTTCCGGCAGTCGAAAATAATTCTTATAAAATGACGGACGGAAGCGATTTCGTTTACAATGCGATAGGCATCACGTTCAACGCCGAAGCTATGAGCAACACGCTTGCAGTCGAAGCGTTCCAAGGCTACGGTATGTGCTATATCGTTTTGCCCGACGGCAACGTATTGCTTCAAACGCGCCCCGACGACAAGAAGATAAGCAATTTCGTGGATTACCTTTATTCGGGCGACTGCAATATGAGCGTAAAGAAAATCGAGAGCATTCTCGCCGATTGGAACGCGGAAGAGCAGAAGTCGGGCGTTACCATTTTCAAAGAGCGCGGGCGCGAATATTATCTCGTTTACATTCCGATTGAGTTCAGCGACTGGATGCTTCTGGGAATTGCGCCGAGCAATATTGTAAATCACAGTATGAGCCAATTCCGCGGAATAACCGTAGGCATTATGGCGGCTATGTTCGTTATCGTCGCCGCGGCGGTTGCCTGGATAATAATCGTATACAACAAGCAACGCATAAAGCAGAAAGAGCTCGAAGTCAAGTCGCGCGAGAATCTGCTCGATTTGCTTACGCTTAATACGCGCGATATATTCCTGCTGTTCTCGATAGACGATTTTTCGGCAGAGTACGTCAGCGCGAACGTTAAGCACGTTTTGGGGCTCGACCCGGAAGCCATAAGAGCGGACGTTCACGCTATTTTGGACGCCGCGCCCGAAAAGCCTCCTGCGTTCACGAGCGAAGGACTGCGTAAAATACCGAACGGTCAGACGTGGGACACGGATATATGTCTTGAAAACAAAGAGAGCGGGGAAACGTATTGGTACAAACTCACGCTTTATCATTCGGACTTCAAGGGCAAAGACAGTTGCGTGCTTATGCTTTCGGACAGAACGCAGGAAACGAAGATGCGCGACGATTTGGAAGAAGCGTTGGAGATTGCAAAGTCGGCAAACGCGGCAAAGAGCAACTTCCTTTCGAATATGTCGCACGACATACGCACGCCTATGAACGCTATTATAGGCTTTACCACGTTGCTTGCAAAAGATTTCGACAAGCCCGACAAGGTGCGCGAATACGTGCGCAAGATTTCTTTTTCGAGCCAACATTTGCTCAGCCTTATAAACGACCTGCTCGATATGAGCAAGATTGAGAGCGGAAAAACGACTCTGAATATCGAAGAATTCGACTTCCCCGAATTTTTGGAAGAGCTTTACTCGATTATCGGTCCGCAGGCAAAGGCGAAACGGCAGAATCTCGACGTTTACACGAAAGGCAGTATGCCCGAAATCGTTCTCGGCGACAAATTGCGCGTAAATCAGATACTTCTGAACTTGCTTTCCAACGCGATAAAGTACACGCAGGAAAGCGGCGATATCGAACTCAGAATAGAAGCGTTAAAGAGCAGAAAGCACGGTCATACCCATCTGCGTTTTTCGGTTAAGGACAACGGCATAGGAATGAGCCCCGAATTCGTGGAAATAATTTTCGAACCGTTCGCGCGCGAATCCACCGAAGCCACGAAGAACATTCAGGGAACGGGACTCGGAATGGCTATAACCAAAAACATAGTCGACCTTATGGGCGGCACAATCAAGGTTATCAGCGAACAGGGCAAGGGGAGTCAGTTCGTCGTGGACCTTGAATTTGCGGTGGTCGACAAGGCTCAGCTCAGTGAGAATTTCTGGGCTGAAAACGACGTTGCGCACGTTCTCGTAGTAGACGACGAAGAAGACGTATGCCTTGACATTCAGGAGCTTATGGCGGACACGGGAGTAAATATTTCGTATGCGCTCAGCGGCAAAAAGGCCGTCGAAATGGTTTGTGCGGCGTGCGACAAAGACGAAGCGTACAATATAGTGCTGCTCGATTGGAAGATGCCCGAAATGGACGGGCTCGAAACGGCGCGCCAGATTCGTAAAAAAGTCGGAAACGAAATTCCGATTATGGTGCTTACTTCTTACAGCTTCGAAGATATCGAAGACGAAGCGAAAGCGGCGGGCATAGATTATTTCCTTTCAAAGCCGTTCTTTGTGTCGTCGTTCAGACACGCCATATCGGAACTGAGAAATTCCGACAAGGAAAAAGAGATTGTTTCGGCAACCGCGCCGAAAGACATTTCGATAAAGGGCTTGAAAGTTCTCGCGGCGGAAGATAACGAGATAAACGCCGAGATTTTGACGGAGCTTTTGGACATAGAAGAAGTAGAGTGCGACATTGCCGAAAACGGTCGGCTCGCGCTCGAAAAGTTCGAGCAGTCCGGCGAGAACCGCTACGACGTGATTTTTATGGACGTGCAAATGCCCGTTATGAACGGTTACGAAGCTACAAAAGCAATCCGCGCTTGCTCTCACCCGCGCGCAAAGACGATACCCATTATTGCAATGACGGCGAACGCGTTCGACGACGACGTGAAAGCCGCGTTGGAAGCGGGTATGAACGCGCACCTGGCTAAGCCTATCGATATGACGAAATTGAAGAATATCATAAACGATATTCGGGAAGGGAAAAACGGTGAAAAGTAAAGAAAAAAAGAAAATTCTCGTAGTAGACGATTCGGAACTTAACCGCTCGCTTCTGTGCGATATGCTGGAAGACAACTTCGAGATAATCGAAGCCGAAAACGGAATGCAAGCCGTCGAGATTCTGCACGAAAGGGAGCTTGAAATTTCGCTTATGCTGCTCGATATAGTTATGCCCGTAATGGACGGGTTCGAAGTGCTTGCCACAATGAACAAACAGGGCTGGATAAAGAGCATACCCGTTATTATGATTTCGGCGGAAACGGGCGGGGCGTATATCGACAGAGCATACGACTTGGGCGCAATCGACTATATAAGCCGTCCGTTCGACGAGCGCACGGTAAAGCATCGCGTGGCAAGCAACTTTTTGCTTACTATCAAACAGAAAGAAATGTCCGAGATGCTTTCTAATCAGATTTACGAGAAAGAAAAAGACAACTCGCTTATGATAGAGATACTCTCGCATATAGTCGAGTTCAGAAACGGCGAAAGCGGTTTGCACGTGTTGCACGTGCAGGCAATAACCGAAATGCTTCTTAAAGAGCTTGCGCGAAAGACGGATAAGTACGCGATTTCCACAAAGGAAATGCGGCTTATAAGCAATGCGGCGGCGCTTCACGACATAGGCAAAATATCCGTGCCGAACGAGATACTCAACAAACCCGGACGGTTTACGCCCGAAGAGTTCGAGATTATGAAAAATCACACCGTCGAAGGCGCGAAGATGCTTGAAAATATGACTTTGCGCAAGGACGAAGCGCTTGTAAAAGCGGCTTATCAGATTTGCCGTTGGCATCACGAACGCTATGACGGCAAGGGTTATCCCGACGGTCTGAAAGGCGACGAAATACCGATTGCCGCGCAGGTGGTAGCTATTGCCGACGTGTACGACGCGTTGACGAGCAAGCGCGTTTACAAGCCGCCGTTTGAACCCGACGCGGCTGTTAAAATGATAATCAACGGCGAGTGCGGAGCGTTTAATCCGCTGTTGTTGGAATGCCTTAACGATATTTCGGAAAAGCTGAAACACGAGCTTAACGTAATCTCTTTCGGCGACGCGACCGAAAGCAGCATTCAGGATACCGTAAAGCAAATGCTAAAAGACGACGCTCCCGACGCGTCCGACAGGTCTATAAGACTTTTGGAAAAAGAGCGTTTGAAGTTCAAGTATCTTGCGGATATATCTCGCGAGATAACGTTTGAATATAATTCTCTGCCCGAAATGATTAAGCTGTCGGAGTGGGGCGCGGAATCGCTCGGAACGCCTATAAAAATAGTCAATCCTTTGGAAGACGGGGAATGGACGAAGATTTTCCCGAAAGACGACCTTGCGCTGTTTCTGCATAAGCTGAAAACTTCCAAACCCGAAGCGCCGATTGTTATCGAACGTTTTCAGTTAAACGTTCACGGCGAGAAAAAGTGGTACAAGGTTATCGGAAAAGCGATGTGGAGCGACGGCGAAACGCCCGAGTTCGAGGGCGCGATAGGCAAGATTGTCGACGTTAACGACGAAACCGAAGCTATGGAGTTCTTGGAGCAGAAAGCCGAAACGGATTCGCGCACGGGGCTTTTGAACCATAACGCGGCGAAAAGCCGTATTTCGCGCATACTCGCAAACAGTAAGGATAAAGACAAGAACTATGCGCTCGTTATTTTCGACCTTGACAATTTCAAAAAAGCCAACGACGTTTACGGGCATCTGTTCGGCGACGAAGTGCTCGAAGTTACTGCGGCGCGCATTAAGGAGAACGTTCGTAGCACCGATATTGCGGCTCGGCTCGGCGGCGACGAGTTTATATTGTTTATGGAATACAAAAATACGGTTAAGCCGCTTATCGACCGTATTTTCAAGCGGCTGACGGTTAAGTATAAGGACTTCGACGTAGGCGTGAGTATGGGAGTTGCGTGCGCAGGGCGCGAAGATACCGAGTACGACGCTCTTTTGTACAAGGCGGATACGGCTATGTACGTGGTAAAGCGCGACGGAAAAAACTCTTACGCTTTCTATGACGACAGTATGAAAAATCTGCTCAAAAACGAAAAAAGACAGTAATCGGAGAAATGATTTATGACGGTAAAAGAATGTTATGAAAAAATGGGCGCGGACTACGACGAAGTTTTCGCGCGGCTCAGAACGGACGAAAGGATAACCAAGTTTTTGGGCAAAGTGCTTGCCGACGGAAGCTATGATTTGCTTTGTTCGTCGCTTAAAGAAAAGAATATGCCCGAAGCGTTTCGCGCGGCTCATACCTTAAAAGGCGTTTGTATGAATTTGTCTTTGAACAAATTGTACGTTTCGTCCGAAAAACTCACCGAAGCGTTGCGCGGCAGAGAAGACTACGGCGACGACCTTTTGCCGTTGCTCGACGGCGTAAAATCCGATTACGAAGCCGCTATGAGCGCGATAAAAGAGCTTGTAGGCGCGTAAATATATGTATATATGCGCATAAACCGTAAAAAACGCTTAAAATATATTTACATTTGTTTTCCGAAATGATATAATAATTAAAACGCAAGTAAGCAAAGGGGATTTGTAATGTCGAAGAAAACCACGCTTAAAAAGCAAATAGAAGAAAGCGAACAGGAAATCGAAGCGCTCGAAAAAAAGCGCGTCCGTTCACAGTCGGCTCTTTTGGAAGCGTATATAAATCACAGCACGCCCGCCGACGCGGACGTAGAATATTTCCGCGTATTCACTTCGCTTATTAAGTTGGAGCGCGAAAATCTGAGAAAGCTGAACGAAGAGTTGGAAAAATTGGGCGGTTAATAGTCCGCTGTAAAAAAACTTGTGCATTTAGCCGCTTTAACGTTAAGGCGGCTTTTTGTTTGGGAAAATTTTAGCTAAATTTGTGAATTTTGCGCAAGATAATTGACGGAACGGGTTATGCTATGTTATATTATTATATGTATAAATG
>WSNJ01000012.1 GCA_013316045.1 Clostridia bacterium | reverse complement strand
AAATAATACAACGCAAATTTACAAAAATGTATTGACAGATTACATAATAGTATGTTATACTGTATTTATCTTAAAAGAGGTAGATTGGTATGACCGAATTCGGCAAAGTTTTAAGGATAATACGAATAAACTCGGGGGACAGTGCAAAAGAGATGGCGGAGAAATTGGAAATTTCCGCGCCGTATCTGAATGCTATCGAAAACGGCAGACGGGATATTCCCAACGGTATGGCGGAAAACGTTGTTCGCGTGTATAATCTTTCTGAGCGAGATCAGGAAAATTTGCGCGAGGCACTTGTTGCTACGAAAGACAGAGTTAAGATTGACTTAACGGAACTCGGCGAGAAAAAGCGGCGGGTTATTTTGGCTTTGGCGCAAGACGAAGTGGATAATGTAACGCTCGAAGAAATATGTAAATTAGTAAATACAAAAAACGGAGAAAACAAATGAAAGGAATCGTATTGGAACCGATGATAGCGGACGAAAACGTAATTGTGCAATTTACGGATACGTTTATTGCGGATAAAGCGACGGCGATAAAAGTGCCGAACGGATATCGTGCGCTTGTGTTTGCGGATGAAAACATAGCGTTTCGCATAAATGCCGGAGCTCCGAAAAAGATTTCGGAATCGGGCAAAGAGTATATAGGCAAAGAATGCAGAGTAGCGTTTGTAAGAACGAAACTGTTGCCGAATATGATGTGGGGATTCGGAAATATTCAGGTTAACAACGAGCGTCTGAAAGAGGCGTACCGCGTTGGAACAAACGGAAAATACAGCGTGGAAATCGCGGAAACGGGAAAACTGATGCGCTGTTTCGATACGGAAGAGAATATAACCCTCGATATGTTGCGCGAAAAAACCGTCGGCGTTCTCAGAACGGTCGGTACGACGCTTTTGGGAAAGTATTTTGCGGCTACCGATATATCCGTATTCGAAATATCCGCACATACGGACGAACTGCGACAAGCTCTTATAAAAGCGCTTTCGTCGGAAAGCGTATTCGGCGAGCTTGGGTTAAAATTAAAAGATCTTACGGTCGACGGGATTCACGTCAACGAAGAAGATTTGGAACTTATCAGAAACAGGATTAACGGATAAAGGAGCGAAATAATGAAAAAATATATTCCGTCGGTTAAAAATAACAATGCTTTGCGCGATGATATCGTAAACGAGTTGAAAGCCGTCGCTTATCGTTTGGATAAGGGCAAGGGTAACGTCGAGCTTGATAAAGATACGGTTGTAAGCATTACGGAACAATTAAAGACTTTGACAGATATGTTGGAAAACAGCGTATGCACGGGTTCGGAGAATATCGAATTGTTGGCAAACGACGCGGCAGAACAGTTGAAAGAATTGAAAAAGCAAATCGAGCAACCTATGACGCACCGTTTCGAAAGTGCCGCCGACGAATTGTTCTATACTATCGGACTTTGGAAAGACGTGCTGGACGGCAACGCCGTAATGGAAACGCCGGAAGAAATACGGCAGGCAAAAATAAGCCGAAGTCGCAGAAAATTGGACGCCCGTTTGGACGAGCTTGCGGATATAAAGCAAAGTTTCGCGGAGAACGGTAAACGGCTCGATAAAGAAGTTCGCACATTGGAAAAGGATCTTTCAGAATACGAAAACGCTATGTTGGACGAAAACAACGAGCGCAAAATAAACGAACTGTTCCGTAACGTAAAAGCGGTAAAAAGCAAAATAGATATGCTTACGGTGCGTCAGAATAATTATTCGGCTTGTTATAATCTTTTGGATATGATTTTCGCAAACGCAAAAGAAATTCTGCAAGCAACAGATTTTGCGGCGGAAGAAATAAGCAAAGCGAAAGCGTTGCTTAATATCGACAGATTGAAAAAAGTATTGACGGAACCGGATAAGGCGGTTGTGATTCTCAAACGTATGGACGCCGAAATCAAAACCATTTCGGAGCGCACGGCAACGCTCGACAGCAAAGTGTTCGGGCTCGACAGCGGAGCGGCAACCGTCAGCGACGACGCGATGAAATACAAAGAAGAGCTTATGCGCAAAAAGCGCGAGAAAGAAGCGTTGGCGAGTGCAAGCGAAGACATTGCAAAGTCGAACGACGCTAAAACGAAAATCGATACGGAGGGCTGAGAAAAATGGCATTTTTTAAGACGAAGCAGGAAAAAGAAATTATGGCGCAGATGGAGCGCGACGAGCAGCTTGAAAAATTCAACGAGCAAATCAACACGTTAAAGCAAAAGCGCGAAGAGTATGCCAAGATTGCGGCGGAAGCGGAAATCAACGGCGATACGGGGACTTACGACGTTGCGCTGAATGCGCTTATGGAGCTTAACGACGTTATAAGCGCGCTTATGCAAACGAAAGCGAATTTCGATATTATAAACGTATCTAATTCCATCGCAATGACTATGGCAACCGCTATGGCGGCGCTCGATTCTATGGCAAGCGGCAAATCGCAGCTTCCGGATATCCGCAAGATACAGAAAGCAAACGCCAAAATGGCGAAATATATGCGCAATATGAAAATTTCGCAAAAAGCAATGGTCGGAGCAATGAAAACATCGAATCCCGCCAACAGAGCGCGAAGCGATGCGGAAATTGCTTCGGTTCGCCCTATGATCGATGCCGCTCGCGCGAAAATGAGCGGTGTATCTATGCCCGAAACTTCGGGGCTCGATTTATCTGCCGAAATCGAAGCGGAAAAGAACAGAATTATATAATCGAGATTAAAAGATTAAAAAAAAACTCGGGTAAAAACTGATGAGTCGGAATATTTGCAATATATGCGGAGCGAATTATGAATACGCAGACGGGAAGTGGAAATGTCCCGCTTGCGGAGCGTACAAGGAAGAGGAACTTTCGAACGAAGAAGTTACTCTGTTGTATAATGCCGCGCAGAAACTACGGCTGAACGCGTTCGACGACGCGGAAGAGGCGTATCGGGATATAATCCGCAAGTATCCGCAAAACAGCGAGGGATATTGGGGATTGGTGCTTGCTAAGTACGGCATAAAGTACGAGCAGGACTACGACGGGAAAATGATCCCCACGTGCTATGCGACGAGCTACGACAGCATACTCGGGGATAAAGATTATCTGCGAGCGCTTGACTTGGCGAACAAAGACAACCGCAAATATTACGAAACGCAAGCCGAGAAGATAGAAAAGATACGAAAAGAGTGGGTCGAAAAGGCATCGAAAGAACAGCCTTACGACATATTTGTTTCGTATAAGGATACGGAACTTGAAAACGGAGTAGAGCGGACCGAGGACAGCCACGAAGCGTTTGAGTTATATACTCATTTGCAGTCGCTCGGATACAGGGTGTTTTACAGCCGCGAATCGCTGAAAGACAAAGCGGGCGAAAAATACGAACCGTACATATTCAACGCGCTGAACACGGCGCACGTAATGATCGTATTCGGGAGCAAAACGGAATACATAGAATCCACGTGGATAAAGAACGAGTGGTCGAGATTCTACAAGCGCATAAAGAGCGGACAAAAGCAAAGCAATGCGCTTATCGTAGCGTACAAAGGCTTTAATCCGAGCGAACTGTCGCGTCCGCTTTCGTCCGTGCAATGTATAGACAGAAACAGTCTTACGTTTTTGCACGATTTAGACGCTTATGTTGCGCGAGTAGTAAAAGCGGCGAAAACCCAAGTGCCGCATATAGAAAGAAGAGAAATTAAAAAGCGAGTCGAAAAAAGCAAAGTTGCGGCGGCGAGATTGGATATTCTCGAAATTTCCGATATTCGCAATAACTCGGGGGGGGGTCAATCTCAAAGAAAAAACGTAGAAAAACGCGAAATAGGCAATTATACCGTAGCGAAACTTACCGCGAATGCCGAAAAGCTGTTGAAAATCGCATACGCATATTTGCAAAGCGGCGCATTCGACGAAGCGGGCAAGTCGTTCGGCGATTTTCTCACAAGCAGTCCGGATAACGGCAATGCGCTTTTGGGCAAATTGTTGGCGAAAGCGCGGTGTAAAAATATTCGTGAATTCGTTCAAACGGGCGTGCACGGTTTCGACGATACCGATCTTCTGTCAAAAGTATTGGCTTATGCGTCGAAAAACGATGCCGAAGAGATTTTGCTTGCCGTATGCGGTGAAATAGAGAATTTGTATGTTGCCGCCGAATATGACAAAGCGAAAGTTTTATACGAGCAAATACAGTCGTTTAAGAACGAAACCGTCGCAAGACTGAGAAACGAACTTTTCGAGGACGCAATAACGAAATTCCCGTTCGATATGAGCAAATATTTTATCGATACGGCTATTTTGTACGAAGAAAATAATGCGGAATATATCGACAAGCTGAAAAAGATATTCGATAAATGTTTGCGAGTAAAAATTTTCGATGCGGCGAGCGAATACTTAAAACAGCTTTCCGAAATAGCCGTCGCCGATTTTTTCACAAAGCTTGGCGAACTTAAATTGAAATACAAAACCGAGTCGGACGATTTCGTTTTCGAATATGCGGAAAGAAACGGTCTTTTCGGCGACATAGAAAATACGCTTATACAAGCCGATGAACCGTCGGCATTGAAGTTTTTGCATATTTGCGGCGAGCGTTGCGTTAAAGCTATCGACGAAAACAGATACGATTTTGCTTCGGGTTGGTTGGAAATTTTCGGCAAATACAAATTTGTGAGCCGCGATGCGATACTGTCGCAGGCGATTGAAAAAAGCGTGCAAAGCGCGTCGGAAAACGGCGGTGAATTCTTTGAAAGAGCCGTGGCGTATTTCGCGCAAGGAGATTTCGAAAAGCACGCCGATTGCTACTATTCTTTTGCCGAAAGCGCGCGTAAACGCAATTTGTTCGCTTTGGCAATAAAATACTACGATAAAGCGATAGAATACGGCGAGGACGATATTCCGGATTATATCGGCAAGTTTTATGCCGAAATCGGATGCGGAGCAACGGAAAATCTTTCCGCATTTATCGGGAATTTATCGAATTTCAATACTTTGGAAGAACTGTTTTCCTTGTACGAAAACGAAGCGCAACGTATGACTTTTTTGGAAACGCTTTTGCACGCGTGTGCGGAAAATATCAAAAAATCCGATTCCGTGCCGAATAAAGTGTTTGACGTTTTCGAAAAACTGTTGCAATATATTCCGAAAGAATACGACGAAAAATTATTGCTCAACGTGTACACCGTTGCGCGGATATGTCTGATTAAGGGATATTTCTCGTATTCCGAAAGATATTTTGCAATGAGCGTCGATATGAACGCCGACGATCATACGGCGTATTGGGGACTTTTGCAATCTAAGTTGCATTGTAAGTCGGACGAAGAACTTATCGGGCAACCCGATGTAATATCCGAATACAGAGAATTTCAGAATGCGCTTTTGGCGTCCGCGAACAACAGCGCGGCAATGGCGCATTATATCGACGTGCAAAACAAGCAAAAAGCGTGGATAGAAGAAAAACGCAAAAAGGACATAGCGGCGCGCAAGCGTAAACGGATATTAAAAATAACGAGTTTGGCGCTTGCGATAGTGCTTGTTATAAGCGCGATAATAACGGGTAGCGTTCTATATCACAAAAGCGAAAATCGGCTTAAATATACGGCGGTTGACGGCGGCTATGCCGTAAAAGCTGGAAAATACTATCATAAAAACGTATCGGGCAAATTCGAGATTCAGGGTGAGTATAACGGTAAACCCGTTGTCGAAATTTCGAGCGGCGCATTCGAAAACTTCGATAAAGTTACGGAATTCGTTATTCCCGACACGGTAACGAAAATCGGCGCGAGAGCTTTTGCAAAATGCGGTAAATTGCAAACGGTGATTTTGCCGCGTAATCTGATTCGCATAGACGACGAAGCGTTTTGCGGAACGGCTATTGCCGAAATCGTTATTCCGAATTCTGTTGAATATATAGGACGCAATGCGTTTGCCGACTGCGATAATCTTCAAATTATTTCATTGGCGGGCTTTTTGGATATACCGTCGGCTTGGCACGAAGATTGGAACGGCGGAAATAACGCCGCCATTGTTTATGCAGGCTCGATTACGTTCAATTACAACGGCGCGACTGCGAACAATACCGTTTCGGAGATGTATGTCGGATATGAGCAAAACTATACTTTCCCCGTTCCCGAAAGAGACGGATATTCTTTTGACGGTTGGTATCGCGGAGAAGAAAAACTGACGGATTCGCAAGGAAAGTCTGTCGGCGTTTGGAAATATCCGGGCAAGTGTTCGGTTGACGCGCATTGGACGGCAAACGAAAACAGAATAGTATTCGACGGCAACGGCGCGACGGGCGGCAGTATGAGCGCGCAAATAATCTGTACGGATCGGAGTGCCAAACTTACCGTCAACGCCTTTGAAAGAAAAGGCTATTCGTTTGCCGGTTGGTCTGCGAGCATAAACGGAAGCGTTATGTATAGCAACGGCGCAGAATATAAAATGGGTACGAATTCTTTCAACTTGCTTTATGCCGTATGGACGCCGAACGAAAACGAAATTGTTTTTAACGCTAACGGCGGAAGCGGCAGTATGACGGCGCAGAAAATAAAGACTGACGCTACGGCAAACTTAAAAGCGAATGGTTTCGTCAGAACGGGCTATGATTTTGCAGGTTGGTCGACGAGCGCAAACGGCAATAAAGCATACGACAACGGCGCAAGCTATAAAATGGGTGTGGAAAGCAGTTATACGTTATATGCACTCTGGACTCTTAAAACTTATGCGATTGAATATAATCTCGGCGGCGGCAGTGTAAGCGGCAACCCGACGCAATACAATATAGAATCCAATGCGTTTACGCTCGTAAATCCCACGCGCGCAGGCTATGCATTTGCGGGTTGGACGGGAACGGGGTTAAGCGGCGCGCAAAATTCGGTTACGGTAGCAAAAGGCAACACGGGCAACCGCGTTTATACCGCTACTTGGATTGCAAATATAAACACTATAACTTTCCACGCAAACGGCGGCGACGGAAATATGTCGCAACAAAGGATAGCAACCGACGCAACCGTAAATTTGAATGAGAATACGTTTACTCGAAACGGTTACGAATTCGCGGGCTGGGCGACGAGTGCAAACGGTAGTAAGGCGTATGATAATGAAACAAAATATAAAATGGGAATTGAACCTAATTATGATTTATATGCCGTTTGGCATACTGATTTTGAATATTCGGGAACGGAAGAAATAACTATTGTTAAATATAATGGGACGAAATCAAACGTTGAAATCCCGTCTTATGTTGATGATAAAAAAGTTATAAGTATTGCCGATAAGGCGTTTTACAAACACTATGGTTTGATTAGTGTAACTATGCCGAACGATATAACGAGTATTGGTTATGGGGCGTTTTGGGGTTGCAGTAATTTAACGAGTATAGAGATACCGAACAGCGTAACGAGTATCGGGAATTATGCGTTCAATGAATGCTATATGTTGATAATATATTGCGAAGAAAAAAGAAGGCCGTTCGAGTGGGGATACAGTTGGGATGAGGATTGTACTACAATATGGGATTGCAAGAATAATAAAAAAGATGAGAATGGATATGAATACGGGATAGTAGACAAATTTCATTATGGTTTCAAAGACGGATTAGCTAAGATAAGACAATGGACTACAAATATTATGGGAACAATTGTCATACCGAGTGAGATAACATATAATGGAGTGTCGTATAGTGTAACGAGTATAGGGGACTATGCGTTCAGCGGTTGCAGTAGCTTAACGAGCATAGAGATACCGAACAGTGTAACGAGTATCGGAAGAAGTGCATTCTATAATTGCAATAGTATAATGAGCATAACGGTAGATAACAATAATCAAAATTACAGTAGTCAAGACGGGATATTGTATAATAAAGCTAAAACCGAGATTGTATATGTGCCGCTAACTATTACGGGAAATCTAACTATACCGAGCAGTGTAACGAGTATAGGGGACTATGCGTTTCGTGGTTGCAGTAAATTAACGAGTATAGAGATACCGAGCGGCGTAACGAGTATCGGGAGTAGTGCGTTCGAGAATTGTGGTAAATTGACGAGCATAGAAATACCGAGCAGTGTAATGAGTATCGGTGCTAATGCGTTTGCTTAACCTCGTTAGAACACCTTTTAAGCCTATTTTTCATCGTTTTTAGCCGTTTTTCCATCATATTTCTATATATACAAGCATATTACGGGTTTCCTTGAGTTTTGGCTCAAGGTCTTTTTTCTTTAATCCTTTCCACCAAAACTCGTCCACCCAAGTCATTGCCGTAAAAATAAGAACGCCCCGAAGGTCAGTTCCTTCGAGGCTTTCTTCTTTATCGTCTATTCGGGGTTTTGTCTTTATCGGTTCGTCAACGTAGTGGAGTATGATTTCTATGTGGTCGCTATGCACGAATACTTTTTCGACGAGTAGTTCAATCATCATTTCGGGTTCTTGCTTAATACCGTCTTGTAAGTACGTTGCGATTGTTTCCTTGTCTAAAACGGTTTGCTCCTGCAGTCGCTCGAATATCAGTTTCTCTTGTAACTCTTGCCTTGACTTTTCAAGCTCTTGTAATCGCTCTTTTGTGGTGTCCGTTATAATGCCTTGCTCAATCGCTCGCATAATGTTGCTTATTGACTTGTTGATCTGCGTCAATTCCTTTTCAAGTAGTTTGACGGTGTTTTCGCTCATCAGCTTGGCGTTATGCTGTTTATAGATTTCGTCCACGATTACGGTAAGGTTTTTACCCGTCAAAGTGTCTTGTAGGGTTTTAATTACAACTGTGTCGAGGTAGTCTTTCTTAATGAATTTTGCATCGCAGTTTTTCTTGCTGACAGCGTTCCAACACTTATAGTATTTATTGACACGTCCAGACTTCGACGTTCCGCTGTATGATGTCATTCTCGTTCCACACTTGCCACAATAAACTCTGTGTCGGAGTAGGTAGGAGTAGTCGGGGATATGATTGCCGTAACGGTTGGCATCAATCTTTTGCTTGCATTTCTCGTAAAGTTCTGGCTCGATAATTCTCGGATAGATATTGTCGTAAACTTCGCCGTGCAACTCGTATTTACCTGTGTATTTCTCGCCGTGAAGAATTACATATATGTTCGCTGCACTGAACGGCTTACCACGATAGAGAATACCGCGCTTGGCAAAACTGATAGCAATTTCGTTACCACGTTCACCGGCAGCGTACCTTTCAAATATCTCTTTGACTATCGGACCTTCTTCGTCGTGGATAAATACTTTTTTCTTTTCGGTGTAGTAACCGTAATTAAGTTTGCCAGCGCAATGCAGTCCTTTAAGTCGGGTTTCTCGTTGTCCGCGTCTGGTCTTTTGCGCTAACTCCTCGCTGTAATATTGGTTCATACCTTCCAAAAGGCTTTCAAGCAAGATGCCTTCGGGGGTATCTGGTATGTTTTCCATAGCGGATAGAATTTTTATCCCGTTATCTTTGAGATGCTTGCGGTGCATAGCCATTTCAAACTTATTACGAGAGAATCTATCGAGCTTGTAAACAAGAACGTAATCCCAAGCCTTTTTGTCGCTGTCTTTCATCATTTGCTGGAAGGCATCACGATTATCGTTTGTACCCGTCGTTGCTCGGTCTATGTACTGACTGGCGATTAGAATATCGTTTCTTTCGGCGTAGTCGTTACATACACGAACTTGTCCTTCGATAGACTGTTCCGTTTGTCTATCGCTACTAAATCTTGCGTAGATAACTGCTGTTTTCATCTTTGACCTGCCTTATACAATAATTCAAGTATTCTTCCGACTTCTCTTAAAAACGGATCGTTTTCTTGATCGACAACTTTGTATTTGACGTGCTTGGAAAGTTGCGACAAGAACTTCATATTGTCGTTTACTTTGCGCCCTAAAATCGAAAGGGACGGGAATATAACCATATCCCAATCGTGATTTTTACAATCGTCAAGTAACTGCTGTTTCATAAACAACGGCTGACGTTTGTTCGGCACGCAATCCATATAAAAGCCGACGACCTCGATTCCGTGTTGTTGCGCATATTCTCTGCACAACTGTTCTTGCATCGCATTGTCGGGTTCGCTTATGCGCCCTTCGAGATGACAAGTGTAGATAACTGCTTTCTTCATTTTTGACACTCCTTTTTGCTTTTGAGGAAATTCTAAATACCTAATAGGAAGGTTTTTTTCCTATTAGAAATATTTTTTTACCTCTCAACAACCTTTTCTTATTCGTCTTTCGACGAACAACGGAGAAGTCCGGAAATGGCTTTGTCAAAAGCAACTTATATGATTGTAGGTAAGTCCGTCAAAGAGTAGTAGAAAATATTACGCTATAATCTTGCTTGATTAAAATTTTAAGTAATATTTTCTACCTTTGACGGCAAAGGCGTTTTCGGACACAAAACCATGTCGAAAGACGAATACCGCTTCGCCGTGAAGTGCTGTCCAATAAAAGTTACACTGATTTGTTTTGCTGTCTTATTTTTTGGACATTACACCCTTGATTTTTGTCGAATAATTTGTTATAATGATTTCGTATGGGAAAACAGAATTTTTCTAAAATTAAATTATTAAAGATTTGGGAGATGCTGAAACAGGACACTGACGAACAGCATCCTTTGACGACCAATCAAATAATAGAGAAATTAAATGCGGTAGGGATAGAGTGCGACCGCAAAACCCTTTACCAAGATATAGCAACGCTCAATGCCTACGGGTATGAGATTATACAGCGCAGAGGACAACACAACAATTCCTACTATGTAATAGACCGTAACTTTGACGTTCCAGAACTCCGTATCTTAATGGACGCAGTGCAAGCTGCAAGTTTTGTTACCGAAAAAAAGACAGCCGAGTTTATAGACAAGATTTCGGCGCTCGGCGGTAGTAATCGTGCCGAACTGTTGAAAAGGAATATCGTTTTATTCAACACAACCAAGCATACAAACGAAAACATTTATTACAGTATTGATAAGATAGACGAAGCAATATTGTCCGAAAAGAAAATCATATTCAAGTATTTCGATTATGATTTGCACGGCGAGAGAGTATTTCGCAAGGACGGACACCGTTACGTTGCAAATCCCGTAACATTGGTTTTCTCTAACGATAACTATTATCTTGTCTGTTATCACGATAACCATAAAACGCTAACGAACTATCGTGTAGACCGTATGACGGAAGTCGATATGCTCGATGCACCCATAAATAAAGAAGCAAGACCAAAAGGCATAGATATTTCGGATAGCCGCAAGCAAGCCTTTTCAATGTTTAGCGGTGAAACGCAAAAAGTAACATTTGAAATGACTTCCGATTTAATAGATGTCATTTTCGATAAGTTCGGTGAGAAAACCAAGATAGCCGATCTGGGCGATAATAAAATTCAGTTTTCAGCCGAAGTGCAAATAAGCAATATGTTTTTCGGTTGGTGCTGTAGCTTTGGCGACAAATTGAAAATCGTTGCGCCAAGAGAGCTTAAAAATCAATTTATAGAATATTTGCAAACGCTTTCAACTATGTACACAGTCGATTAACACAAGTAACAATGAGAGGATTGAATGCAGGATTTTGAAACTCTGTATGACGAGAAATTATCGTCAATGCAGGACAATGGAATAGTAGATGAATACTTTATGAGCCTTTTACGGACTCATAGTTTTGTCGAACTTCTTAAATCCTTATATTACAGTCCGCATGATGCTGATACGTCATCAATATATTTGGAGTGCTTGAAGCAAGGTTATCGTATGTGTGATTTGCAACGAGCCTTTTGCTTTTTGAATGATGAATGGTATGATGGTCCAATTTGCTTTATTGTCGAGGAAAGGGATAGTAAAGAAGAACTTGTTGAAGTGAGTGATGAACCCGTAGAAACTATTTCTCGGTTTACAGAGGAGTATTTTTTACGCATACGTTTAATTTCGGAAGAAGAAGTAATTATTGGCGAAACAAATAGTATAAAGATTGAAAGTAACTTATTTTCGGTGAAATCTATATTTAGTGAAGCAGCAGAGTGGGCGTCATTAAATATAGATCAGAATAATGTATTATCTATTTGTAATTCCGGCGAGGAATTACATAGCAATTCCGAGTTAAAATTGGATGCGAGCAATGTGGAAGTTGTTCATAGATATAATAGCGATTCAGTTCAGTGTTTAGATGGCGATTTGGCTGGCGATTTCTATTATGCAATTATCAATGCGGCAGATGAGCTTTTTAGTGTGTTGGAAAAAGAAAACTGTTTAATGCGGACAAGGCATTATATTGACAGTTTGAATGTGCATTTTGCTGAAGTGCAGATTGAAAGATTTATAAACGATAAAAGTATAGTTGAAAAATGTAATCAATCAAGCATTTATAATCTCGCTGACTTTTTAGAACGCTCGCCGATTTATATATCCACTCAAGAGATGTTTGAGATTTATAGCGCATTACAGCAGGTCAATACCGCTCTACCCATTGATATTTTCAATTCGTGGATAAATAAGTTGGCGCCGCGTGAGTATTATGTCCTTAAAAAAAGATATTTGGAAGGGCAGTTGCTTACTTTAGAAAGCGTTGGTGAAATTTGTAATGTTTCAAGAGAGAGGATACGGCAGGTTGAGTCAAAGGCTATTAGAGGAATGCTGTCGCCCAAAAGAAATAAATTCAGAATTGCTTTAGTATCTCAATTAAAATTATTTAGTCCGCATAAATCATATATTACTATTTCCGAATTAGAGGAATTGGGTTTAGGCGCTAATGTTGCTATATTTCTTGACAAGACAACGGGCGATGTTTTTTATGAAAGTGGATACAGCGCTTGCTTTTTTAGCAGAGATTCAAAAGATAAACTTGATTTCTGTTTGGAAGAGCTTCCAAATGAATTTACTAAAACAGATCTTCAAGAGTATAGTATTCTAATATCCGAGAAATTGAATAATGCTTTTACCGCAAATGAAATTACTGATTTGATTTGCAGTAAGTATAGGATTTACGGTGAGTATATTGCAAAGAACAGAATAACCCTTAAAGTCATATTGTCTTTCTTAATGCAAAAATACTTCCCAGATGGAATGGATATATATGAAGATGCTAATATAGATTTCTTGCGCGAAAAGGCATACATGGAGTTTGATGGTTTTGAATTGGCTGATAACAATAGAGCCGTGCGCGCAAGGTTACAGGCTTTTTGTGTCATGGTCGCTCGCGGCGTTTGGAAATATGATACCGAGCAAGTTCTTATTTCTAATGAACTGCAAGTCGCAATCCTTGATTACATAAAGCAATATAATTCGCCTGTTTTACCTATTCAAGCAATAATGGATAAGTTCAGCGCTGAACTTGGTGAAATTGAAATTTATAATAAATATTCATTGCATAGTCAGTTGAAAAAAATCTTGCCTAACGAATATTCTATCAATCGTGATTATGTGATGAAAAGTACCGGTGATACGTTTTATAGCGTTATTGAGGCCTTTGTTAAGCAATCTGCTTTTCCCGTAACCAAGAGGGATATTCAAAGTAATTTTCCGGGCGCAACGGAAATTGTTATACAACAGATGGCGGCGGCAACTAAAGTTATAAATATGAATGGGTATTACGTTCATCTTGATAATTTAGAGATAACTGACGATGAAATTTCTTCGTTAAAGTACGCAGTAGATAATGAATTGAGAGATAGGGAAATTCATCACGCCAATATTGTATTTTCAAGAATTAGGGGTAGTTTATCGGGACTATTTAATAGGGTTGGTGTAAATCACTATTTGCAATTCTTTTACTTGCTTCGAGAAATATTCCCTAATGAATACGAATATAACAGACCGTTTATTGGCGCTTTGGGCGTTGAAGTGATCAGCGGCGAAGCTCAAGTTATTAACTTGATAATGCAGTATGAAGAGTGTAGCATAGCCAATATTAGGCAGTTTGCAAAGGAAGTCGGGACTACTATAGAACGATATATAGAGTTTATAGATAGGAATAATGACGCCTTCATATTTAAGAACAGAGAAACTATTATTTCTGTAAACGCAGTTGGACTTGATGAAGTGGATTTTTCGAGATTGGATGCTGTCTTGGAGGATTTCATTGGAGAAGAGCCGTATAAGTTACTGTCGGATTTTTATAATTACCGAGAATTGCCGGATTTAGCTTGTTTATGGAATACATGGCTTTTGTATAGCGTTATTAAGAAGTATTCAAAAGAATTCAAATTAGCATTAACGTCTAATTATCTTAATGAGGCAAAACCGATTTTAGTGCGACAAGGTTTCGATGAGTCCAATATTGATTTTGGTGCTTTAGCCGAAATGGATCAAGGCGACTCGGAACAGTTTGATAATAATGACGAAGATATTTTAGATTCTTTCGATTACGATGATTTGGAGTAAATATGAATTTCAAGGACTTACTAATTAAAAAAAGTTATATCAATCAAGGAACAGACAATTTTGTGGACTGTTTGCTTAATCCTGCGCTTAAGTTGGCTACAACGTATCGAAGAAGCGTTGGGTTTTTCTCGTCCTCTGTTTTTAAGTTAATCATAAATGCTTTGCCATCGTTTATTCGTAATGGCGGTAAAGTTAATTTGATTGTAAGCCCTACATTAAGTGAAGATGATATAGCGGCAATACAGTTGGGTTATGAACGTAAAGAGGATTTGATTAACCGTAGGTTTTTTGAGGACTTTAATAGTGAAATTAAGTATTTTGATGATGCCAGCTTGGAAGTGTTGTCAGAACTTGTCGCAAGGGATATTTTAGATATTAAAGTCGCTTCGGTTAAAAACGATATTGGTATCTATCACGACAAATTAGGAATACTGATCGACAAAGACGATAATAAAATTGTTTTTTATGGTTCGCCGAACTCGTCCGTGAATGCTTATCAAAATAACTACGAAAGAGTTAGAGTTGTTCGTAGCTGGATTGCAGGCGAGGGTGATAGCGTAGATGATGAGGTTGTAGAGTTTGATAAACTTTGGGATAACCAAAACGAATTTTTAGACGTCTATAACTTTATGGATTCCATCAAGAAAAGTATTTTCAATGTCATTGAAGAAAGAAAGTTTACCAAGAAAAACTCCGAGCCGATTAAGTTATTTGATTATCAGGAAAATGCTATTCAAAAGTGGGTAGAAAACGGCTATAAAGGTTTCTATATTATGGCAACCGGTACAGGTAAAACTTGGACTGCCATATATTCTGCCAAAAAGCTCATAGAAGATTTTCCAAGTCTTGTTGTTATAGCTGCGCCGTATAAGCACCTTGTTAAACAATGGGCTGAAGATGTTAAGAGAGCATTTAAGGATGCAAGCATTTTGCTCATATCTTCTGAAAACCATCAATGGTATAGCATTGCGAAACAATTAGTTATTGCGCAGAAGTATAATCCTGAAAAGCAAATTATTTTGATTACAACGATAAAATCTTTTTACTCCGATAAGTTCAAATCTGTAATGGATTTATCGAGTCAAGAAAAATTGCTTATCGTGGACGAGGCGCATAGGTTTACTCAACGTGATGAAGAATTACATAATACGTTCAAGTATATGCTTGGTTTAAGTGCAACTCCTGTCAATGGTAAGAATAATGCGGCTGGCGTTGATTTGGTAAATTTCTTTGGTGGACAAGTATTCAATTTGCCGATAGAGGAAGCATTGGAACGGCATTTCCTTGTGCCTTATAATTATCATCCGATATTTGTATCTGCTACAGAGGACGAAGAAAATAGATTTAATCAAATATCGGCAAATATGGCAAGTTGCTTCCACGAAGGTATATTGGTTGATTCCGAACGCTTTGTTAAATATGTCCGTGCAAGATTACGTATCATTTCTATGGCTGAAAATAAAATAAGCCAAATAGATGAGTTTATAAATCAAATTCCTGTAAAAGACCATTTTATTGTTTATTGCGGCGATGGACGGCTTTTCGATGGGCAAAGAGATGATGAAATTCGTCATATACAATTTGTAAAAGACCGCTTATATAATCTTGGAATTAAGTCAAGTCAGTTTACTGCTACGGAATCTATGGATAGAAGAATGGAGTTGGTAGATATGTTTAATAACAACGAAGTTTCTTCTTTAGTTGCTATTAGGTGTCTTGATGAGGGCATAAATATTCCGTCTATAAAGAGTGCTTTAATACTTTCAAGCAATGATGATTATAGGGAGTTCGTTCAAAGGCGAGGAAGAATATTGCGTAAATACGGCGATAAGAAATCAGCCGATATATATGACGTTATTGTTTTGCCGTCGGGACTTACGCCTAAAATGGCCGTAATAGAATTGCGCAGGTACTATGAGTATGCAAGATTGGCTCTAAATCACGATGAGCTGTTAGCGCAATTAGATACGTTGTTAAATGACTACAATTTGACATTAGACGACGTAATGTTCTATACTGAAATCAACACGGAGGTGGATTTGGATGACTAATAATGAAATAATTGAAGAAATGAAAAAAAGGGTTGAAACGGTCGTTAGAGAAAAATCCAAACAGGACTTTAACGAGTCAAAGCCATCGGACAGAAAAGCCGTTGCCAAAACAATCATTTCTGAATTAGAGCAGGTGATGAAAGATGAAAATTAAAACAGTACAATACGAGAATTTTAGGAACTTTAAGGAAGCTGGGAAAATAGAGTGTTCCACAGATGGCAAGGTTACTATAATTTACGGCGTAAACGGTGCAGGTAAAACAACCTTTCATCAGCTTTTCCAATGGATCATTTATGGGAAGGTGCGTTTTAATAAAACGGCAAGTGATAAAATGTATAATTTAGAACTTGAACGTGATGCCGAGGTTGGTTCAAAGTTTGCTGTAAAAGGAATAATTGATTTTGAACACGCAGGCGAAGAATACTCTATGCGTAGAGAGTGGACGTATCAAAAATCTGTTTTTGAAACGAAACGCTTAACGACGTCTTTTACCATTACCAAAAAAGATAGTGATAATAATTGGATCAGATTATCAAATCCGGAAGAAGTTGTAGAACAGTTGCTGCCTTCGGGGTTGGCTGATTATTTCTTTTTCGACGGCGAAAGCATGATTACGGATTTGAAAGCCAAAGGTAAAGACTCCGCTAATAGCTTGCGTGATGCAATGTATCTAATGCTTGATTTGAGCGTATATGATAAGGCAGCGGAATACATAGGAAGTACAGAGTTAAAGACGACTGTACTCGGTACACTGTTTTTAAGTAAGACGGGTATGGGTTCAAGTTCTGAACTTATCACTTTGGGGCAAAAAATGGAGAGCGCTCAAAATAAGCGTGATTCGTTACAAGAAAATTTAGATAAGCTCGATGCCGAAACGAAGAAGTTGCAGGAAAGAATACAACGAATTTCCGAACAGATAGGAAGTGCAAAATCCCAAAGAGAATACGAACAGAAGCGGAACGAGTGTAAGCATCGTAGGGATAATTATTTAGAGTCGGCAAAAAGAGAATATGCTTATTTTGGCGAAGAATTAATTTCTGTTTTCCCCAAATTGATGATGTCTAAAGTGATAGAAAAGGCTTCGAGGAAAATTAAAGAGCAGGCAAATAATTCAAAACTAATTCACGGCGTAAATAAAGAATTGATAGATGCTCTTTTGCAAGAAGAAGTGTGTATATGCGGAAATCCTTTGACAGCCAAAGAGAAAGAAACTTTGAGGAAACTGTATAATTTCTTACCGCCGCTTGGGTATGATAGCCTTTATATGAATTTTACTGATATGGCGGCGCGCTGGGGTAAAGAGTACAATAGAGAAAAGTTGGAAGGCTTTATTAAGAGGGCAAATCAAGATTTAGAGAGCGCACGTAATGAGGATGCCGAAATCAAAAGAATTGATGATGCCATGAAATCTGATAAGCAGTATGAGGACTTGGTTCTTGAGCGTAAGAAAGCAGAGCAGGCTATTGAAGATTATAAGTATAAGAGATCTGGCTTTGTAGAAGAATTGACGAAAGCCAAAATGCTCGTAAACAAATGTAAAAAAGATATAGACAAGTTAAGTTCTACGGTTTCCGAGAATCAAATAATTGACCGGAAGATTGAGATAATGGAACAAGTCAAGCAGTATTTTGTAAGTATCCTTGAGGGGAAATCGTTGGCATATAGTAAGAAGCTGCAAGAGAGCATACAAGAATTGCTCGATGCTATGCTGGAAGCCAAGCGTACTGTAAGTGTAAGTAAGGATTTCTCGTTGCGTGTTGCTGATAGCTTTGACGATGAGTCAAAGTCAGAGGGGCAATTTGCAACGGTATCATTTGCTTATATAGGTGGTATTTTCAAACTTCTTCGAGAAGAAGAAATACTATCGAATAAAGAGTATCCGTTAGTTTTGGATGCGCCGTTCTCTAAACTTGGAGATTTGCCGCGCCAAAAGGTTATTAATACCATTCCGGAATATGCACCACAAATTATTTTGTTTTCAAAGGACAATTTGCAAGAATGTTTTGAGCAAGATAAGATAGGTAATGTTTATACTATCGTGTCTAATGCAGAGCAAAACGTTGCTCACGTTGAGGAGGGCTTCTTATGGAAATAACGACAGACGTCATTCTTAAAGGTAGTAATTGGCGAAAAGCTCTTGATCTTTTCTCGCCGTTTTTCCCGCAAACTTTACAGCCTAATTACAGCATCTTTGCAATCAGTATTTCTATTGGCATAATGTATGATAGACAAGTGGAAATAGCGGGGGAGGAAACGCCCGAGGAAAAGGATAATCGAGCAAGTGTTCCGAGAACTGTTTTGCATCCGCATAATACTGATTTGGATTTCCTATTTCAGTCTGCCATATTAACGACGTCGCTTGTAACCTTTAATGAAGAACAGCGAATGGATTTAGCATTTAATCCATCATCTGAAATTAAGTTTGCTAAACTTGAGTTTCTCACAAAGTATGCGAATTTTGGTGTGAGTAAATTGTTAGAGCAGGGAAGCGATGATCCTATTGAAGCCATGCAAAAGATTAAGTCATTTTTGGCGTCAACAATAGAGGGATATAACTATGAGATAGACGGCATATCTGAAGATGATATTGGTGAGGATGATTTGCTATAAAAATTTGATTTTATGGTAATTTGTTATTGACATTTTAATATAAAAAATGATATACTTGCGTATATACGTAAGTATATTTTTTTATGCGAGGTTGGTATGGGTATAACCTATAAGTTTTCGGTTGTAAAAGGAATACAGGCACAGCGCGAATATTATATTGCCATGTTGCCACTTGGCACTCTTTCTAAAATTTTTAGAAATGAGCGTGATTATATTGCCCCTGAATTTAGGGCGCAGCGTTGTATAAACGAGGCGAGAATACCCGAAATACGAGATTACATTTTGAACAATAGGGGCAACTATGTTTTTTCGGCTTTGTCGGCGTCGATTGATGGTACTATGAAATTTATTCCATCGGAGTTAGACGATAGTATTGGTATCTTGGAAGTAGATATGGAAGCCGTGTTTCTAATCAATGACGGACAGCATCGAAAGGCGGCCATTGAAGCTGCACTTGCGGAAGCGCCCGATTTAGCACGCGAAACTATATCAATCGTCTTTTTTGAAGATGCCGGCTTGAAACGTAGTCAACAAATGTTTGCTGATCTCAATAAGCACGCGGTTAAATCCACAATGTCGCTTTCTACTTTATATGATAGTCGTGATGATTTAGCTAATGCAGTAAAAGAGGTGGTTTCAAAGGTTTCATTTTTGTCTAAATATACGGACAAGGAAAAAGATAATCTTGGGAAAAACTCGTTAAAACTGTTTACGTTAGCGAACTTTTTAAGAGCCAACAGAAGGGTGCTTAAAGATGAAGTGGTTACAGAAAGTGATAGCAAGTTTCTTGTAGAGTATTGGGGAATGATTTTTAAGTACATTGTGGAGTGGCAGCAATTAGAAAATAAGCAAATACATAAATGCGATTTAAGAGAAGATTATGTATTAACCTTATCTGTTACATTGCAAGCATTTGGTCGATTAGGACGATATTTTTATGAAAATCAAAGCGAGTTAGGTAAGTTGACACAATTATCTAATGTTGATTGGCTTCGTTGCAATCAAGAATGGAATGGACGAATGATAGATGCACATGGAAAGATAGTGAATAACGAGGACGCTATTATAAAAATGTGCAATTTAATTAAGTCAAAGATTGGAATATCCTTAACACGCGAAGAGGAAGCGAAAGAAAATGAGATCAGATAACAATTTTCCCGAATTTGAAGATATAATTAACGAAATGACTTATGTATATAAGCACGATAATCGCCCGTGGCTTATTGGGTATAGCGGTGGCAAAGATTCTTCACTGCTTGTAACATTAGTAGTTGAAACAGTTTTGCGTTTGCCTGAATATGCGCGTACCAAGAAAATATTTATTGTTACTTCTGACACGGGTGTTGAAAATCCCGTTGTTAAAAAGTATATGCACAGTTCTTCCGAAAAGATAAATATTTTCTCAAAGAAGGTTCGAGCAAACATTCAAGCCGATATTATTTATCCAGACGTAACGCAATCTTTTTGGAGTTTAATTATTGGATTGGGCTATCCTACACCTGAACCTCCGGGATTTAGATGGTGTACGGAAAGATTAAAAATATTACCAATGAACAAATATACTAATTCCTTAATTGAGCAGTATGGCGAAGTAATACTTTTGTTGGGAGTTAGAAAGGCAGAAAGTAGTGCAAGAAACAGAAGTATTTCCTCAAGGGAAATAGAAGGAAAAATACTTACGCCGCATACTGATATAGCAAAGGCGTATGTTTATAATCCGCTTACAGAAATTAAGAATGAAAGAGTATGGGAGTATTTGCTTAAAAACGATGGTATAAGTCCGTGGAACGTTGATATGAAATATTTATTTAGTTTATATCAAGGTGAAGATATGGGCGAAGAACAAAGCGTCATCGGGCAAATTGATAAAGACAAAATCCCTGTAACGGGCAATTCGCGTTTTGGCTGTTGGTGCTGCACAATCGTGAAGGAAGATAAATCATTACAAAATTTTATTAATCACGGTTCGGACGAGCTTGTGCCTTTGCGTGATTTTAGAAATTGGCTTGTAAGTATTAGGCAAGATCCAAATTTCCGTGATAATAAACGTAGAAACGGTAAGGTCTATAAGAAAAACAATGGCGAATATGGTTTTGGTCCGTTCAAACTCGAAGCAAGGCAAGAGATATTAAAACGACTGTTAAAATTGCAAAAGGACACGGGCATCGAATTAATCACTATAGACGAATTAAAGTATATTGATACGCTTTGGGACTTGGAAGGCGATTTGTCAAGAAGAAAGCTCGTAGATATATACTTTGAAGTTTATGGGAAAAGGCTGCCGTGGGATAGATATAAGGACGCTTTGTATGCGCCTGAAATTATTGATAGAATAAAGGTCGCTGCGGAAGAAGCTGATATACCATTTGAATTAATAACCAAGTTGATAGTGTCTATAAACAACAATAAGTATATAGCAAGAAGTAGTAAGATGCAAAAAGAGTTCGATAAGCTCATCAATCAAGAGTGGATTCACTACGAGAATATACAGGCAGGATTGGACGATGAAGATTAAAAAAATCATTTTATATAATATAGGTCCTTACGTTGATCGAAACGTATTTGATTTATCGTCGGATGAAGTCCACAATATTGTTTTGATTGGCGGTAAGAATGGGGCAGGAAAAACAACCTTTTTCAAGTCAATTAAAACTTGTTTGTATGGTTGCCGTGTTTGGGGCTTTGAGGCACCGGGCAAGGAGTATTATTCTATTGTCGAAAATCTTCTCAATGTAAAATTACAGTATGATGCTTCTGCGAGAGGCTATGTAGAATTAGAATTAGTGTTTAATGATGGTAAGCAAATAGACACATACCGTTTGCATAGAGAGTGGGAAAAGAAGAAGAAAGGGATAGACGAAACATTTTTGATTTACAAAGATGACGAGTTACTTGACGCGGAAAGTCAATCTAATTTCATTAATTATCTTTTATCAATCATTCCGCCGGATATGTTTAATTTCTACTTTTTTGACGGCGAATCCATTGCTGATTTCTTTCTTGGAAATGGCGGTGGGAAGAACTTTAAGAATGCTTTTTTGAAACTGTATGGGTTGGATACGTTGTCCCTTATGGTTGAAAATTTTGAGAGATACTTTAAGAAAAAAGACGGAAGTAATACTGCCTATTTCGCATATCAAGAAGCAAAGAAGAAATTATTGTCGTGCGAAGAAGTGCTTGAAAGTATGCACGAGCAGCTTAAAAGCCTTGAGAACGATACTGATTTATTGCAGATAAAGTTGCAGGCGCTACATAAAGAATATTCAAAATCTGGTGGGGTAAGTTTGGCTGAATGGAAAGAAATAAGCGCCAATCTTACAAAGGAAGAAGCAAAAAGGGAAGAAATTAATAGATGGTTAAAAGAAATAGCCAATCATTATTTGCCATTCCTTATTGTGAAAAAACAGATGCAGGAACTTCTTGCAAGGTTGGAACATGAACAAGATGTCAAAAGTCAAAAGGCGATTTCTGAAGCATTGCAGGAAGATAATATACAAGAATCGTTACTGAATTTTCTTAACGAAAAAGGAATTACAGAATCTTCTTCGGAAGAAATTGTACAGTTCCTTCGTACACTTTTTGTTGGAAGTGAAGAGCAAAATGTGTTATTCGATTTGTCAAATAGTCAGATAAACAGGTTGATTGCGCAAATCTATGAAAAAATAGATTTCGAGCAACAGTTGATTATAAAATCTAACAAGGCGTTAGCCGCTTCATTAAGAACAACAAAGAAGTTAAGGGAACAACTTTCTGCCAGCTCGATTGATGGGTATGAGGAATATTCTGAACAAAAGGAAAAAATCGAGAAAGCATTGTTAGACTTGAAGTTGAGAACTGAAAAGTTGGTTCAAGATATTTCCGTAAAAGATGCCGAGAAAATGCAGATTAATTCAGAGTTTAATAAAGCCAAAGAAGTTTACGAAAAGATGCTGAAATCAAAATCTATTACGGAACTTTCATCAAGAGCGATAGGAGTATATACATTACTTGAAGAAGAATTGATTGCTCGACAAGGTAAAATTTTACAGCAGGCTTTTATTGATTGTTTTTCATCAATCATTAATAAAGATAATTTCATAGATGGGATTGTTATTGATAAGAATATAAATGTGATTCCGTATAAGTTTATCGACGTTACCTTCTTGCAAATTGAGAACTATTTGCAAGTGAATGAAAAATCTCATTTCTTGGAAATGTTTGATACGAAATATTTAATTGAAATCAATAAATTACGTCTGGGTGAAAAGGAAACCATAGTATTACCTTCACCAATAACTGCACCGTTCTCGCAAGGTGAAAGACAGGTCTATATTATGTCTTTATACTTGGCGTTATTAAAAACGAGCCGAAAGGATATACCGTTTTTCATTGATACACCTTTTGCAAGAATTGACTCCAATCATCGTGAAAAGATTGTTGAGGAGTTCTTCAATAAAATTTCTAATCAGATGTTTATTCTTTCTACGGATGAAGAAATAGTGGGAGAGTATAAAGCACTCATTGATGACAAAATATCGGATCGCTTTATTTTATCTATAAACGATTACGGCAACACTACCGTCATTCCGTCAAAGTATTTTGAGGTGTAACATGGTATTTAAGTTAAAAACGTCAAAAGAAACAATGCAGGTGTTCAATGATATTGGCGCGACTATTCATTTGCAGCCATTTGCGTTGGCAAAAATTGCGATTGCTTTATCTATCAGAAATAGTGCGGAGTTAGATGAGGATAGCTTTAATACGGATACTGATGGACTTGAACTTAATCGTCAAACGATAACAGGTGAATATGATGATTTGTTTAAGGCTCTCATCGTAAATAAAAACGGGAGTGATTTATCGGAAGAAGAATATTTTCCGAAATATCTTAAGGCTCATTTAGATAGAGGTGCTAAACTGCTTTACGCAGAGTACAAGTATTCCGGTAGTAGCTTTTATAATCACCTTGCCAATCTTGACAAAAGTATATAATAGAAACACCACCGATTTTATAATTAAATAAAAATTTTTTCACTGTCTGTAAACCGCCACGCTGCACGCTTGCAATATGGCGGTTTTTATGTTATACTCTACTCACATAACGAAACGGACAGTTTTGTTATAATGCAAAGGATATAAAATGAGAGTTTTAAGCGAAGAAACGAAAAACGCCATAGCGGAGTACAACGTAGCGTACCAAAAGCAACACGGTATATCGCCGAGCTTCCGTAACATAATGAACGCTCTGAAGCTCGGTTCTTTGGCAACCGTGCAACGGTATATTAAGCAGTTGGCAGCGGAAGGGCGTATCGAACGCACGGATATAGGAAACATAGCGCCACTTGCAAAACTGTGGGGTGGCGAAACCGTAACTGTTCCGCTTATCGGTGAAATCGCTTGTGGTGAGCCGTGCTTGGAAGTAGAGAACATAGAAGAAAGTTTTGCGCTTCCTTGCTCAATCTTCGGTAATAGCGAAATGTATATGCTTCGTGCCTTTGGTAACAGTATGATAGAAGCAGGCATAAGCAAAGGCGATTTGCTTGTTATTCGTAAGCAAAAGGAAGCGCAGGACGGCGAGATCGTGGTTGCACTCGTCAATGGCGAAAACACGCTTAAACGCTTTTATAAAGAAAAGGACAAGATAAGGCTTCATCCGGAAAATAAGTCCATGCAGGATATTATCGTCAAGGATTGTGAAATACAAGGTGTCCTTGTTAGTTGCATTAAAATGTATTAGCTGCGATTTTGCCCCGAAATCGTTGTTATATAGGACTTGCAAAAGATAGATTACTTCCGTGCCGGAGTTCTCAACCGCACAAAGGCAGTTTTCTAAATACCATCTCTTGCAGGCGAGAGAAAAGGAGTAGAATAAAGATAATGCCAAAATTTGACTACGAAAAGCCCGTGCCATTTGTGTGCGTCAACTGCCACCAAAAGACAATCGGGATAAGGGACATAAACGGTTTGACGAAAGTCAAGTGTCCTCACTGTGGTACTGTAACAATATCACGGGTAATGAGCAGACGGCACGTTTCATTAGACGTTTACGCACCCGAAGGGCAAACAATTATGCAGTAACGAAAGAAAAATTACAATTTATAGTCTTTATGACAATATACGGCAAGACGCTTGGTCGGTCTGAAACAGAGACACTGTAAAGCCAAGAGGTCGAACTGTATATATCGGATTGGTTTAACCGAACCTTTGTAAGTAATTACAATAACACGAGAGGCCGCCGAATAGCGCAAAGCGCATTTACTCAATGGGAGTAGTGCGTGGCACGCTACTCGGCGGCTTTTTATTTTTCTCAAAAAAATTAAAAAAGTTTTTCTAATAGGAAAAAAACCTTCCTATTTGAATTTTAGAATAACGCCAAGAAAAGCGAAAGGAGGTGAAATCGGATATGACGTCAAGCGAACGAAGAAATGCCATATTGGAAGTTCTTTGTATGCGTAGATTTGAAACAGTTGCAAATCTGGCATTTGAGTTTAACGTAACGGACAGAACAATCCGCAATGACATTTTAATATTGTCTTTAGATTATCCGATTGACACTTCTAAAGGCAATGGAGGTGGCATTCGTGTAGATGAAAATTATAGGTTGGGTAAGTCCTATCTCAAGGACGAGCAGCAGGAATTATTACAGAGGCTTTTGCCAGAGCTTGACGGCAAAGATGCGGAAGTAATGAAGTCCATTATTAAGACTTTCGGATTGAAAGGAGTAAGGAAATGAAACAGAAAGCAGAACCAGCGTATGAAGTTCGAGTAAACGGTATGCCGAACTATGCCAATATACCTAAAGCAACATTAGAGCCAATAGCGAAGAAGTTTCTTGAGAACATTCTCAAATGGCAAAAGGAAAAGAAATCGGAGGATTAAATATGGAAGAAGTACGCAATAGTCAAGGCAAGCTCGTGTGCAGAGTAGATCAATCGAGCAAAACCGTCGAGATAGTATTGAAAGGCTGTACTACGCTTATATGCTTTTCGGACGACGGAAAAATCAGCGTAACCAATAAAGAAAAAGCGGCGTAAATAGTCGCAACAATTAAATATATCCGCAGACCGCAAGACGGCAATGGAAACAAATCTCAATCGTTTCTATGCCGTCTTTTAGTTTGTGGAAAACTCGGCTCTGCGGATTTCATCAAAAAATTCAAGGAGTCAAAATATGAAAACTTATACTTACAAATTTGCAGACGGAACTAAAAGTGTCGTGGAAGTAGAGGACGAGCTTTACGACCTTTTGATTGAAATGGACAAGGAAGAAAAATATGGAAATCGCCGTGAAACCCGTAGGCACGTTTCAATGGAATCTCTTACCGAAATGAATGTCGAGCCGTCTTATACGGACGAATACAATTTCGATGAGATTTTCGGCGGTATGGAAAACGAAAAGTTGCAGAAGGCAATTTCGGAACTGTTACCCACGCAACAAAGCCTTCTTAATCGCTTGTTTGTTGAAAGACAAACGGTGTCCGAGATAGCGGCGAGCGATGGCGTTGCGGTGTGCAGTATCAGCAATAGATTGGCACGAATTTATAAAAAACTCAAAAATTTTGTGTAAGACCGAAAACTTTTGCCCGTTTTCGTGGCTATAAGTGTAGGGGCTATGAACAAGCACCTACGAAATAAACCAAGTAAGGAGTAAGACGATGTGCAAGATGAAAGGTGCGCAAAAGAACGCAGTCGTGCAGTTTTATCGTGTCGAGTGTAATCGTGGCAGTAAATACTTTGCCGACGAGGATGAAGCAAGTGCGTATTTCGACTATAAGACCGCTTGCGGCTTCGGTGCGGAACTGTGGCTGGTAAGGCGTTACTACGACGAGCAAGGCACGCTTGTTAAGGGCGAGCAGGTTCTTTTGGAAAGCGAATCGGACGACGGCTTTTTAAGCCTACTTAACTAATCGAATGTTGCACGGCGCATAAAGCAACGGCGATTGTGTTCAGCGTGAATTTCATAAAGGTGGCCGCCTACGCAAGAACAGATCGACAAAGTAAATATATCAGCGCCGGTTTGACAGATAAGCTGTGCTATCGGTTTCACGGGCAAAATTACAACCAATAGGAGATTTGAACATGGCAAATTACAATACGGAAAGACGTTGGACTACACCCAGCAAGCGTGCGGCGAGCTACGTTGAGGAACGCAGAGCAAAGGTGCATCAGCACGGACAGAAAGAAGGTCAGCCTTTGAGCGATTATGAAGCAGGACTCCGCTCGGGTTATTTGCAGTGCCAGAGCGACCACGCTGGACTGTTCCGCTATAAGCAGGCTATGGACGCAGGTCTTTCCAAATCGGAAGCAAAGAAGTATTCCAGAGAAAAAGGCACGAAGTTGCCGGCGAAAAAGGGCGGAAAGAAATCCGCATAACAGGGAGGTAAAAAACTATGGCAAAGAACAGCATTAAGGTAGAAAAGGGCGCATTCGAGTATAAGGGTAAAACCTATTCCGAATATTTCATCTGCGGCAACGTCCGCGGTAGGGACGTAAAGATCAAAATCGCTCCGCCCGACAAAAACGACAAAGGCGGTTATACGGTTTTGGATATCGTGTTCGGCAACGAAGATAAGGCGGACTTTATCGCAGAACCTTTTGAGTTCACCAACGGCGAAGGCAAGACAGTTACGGGTACGCGTTTTCTCGTCCGCACGGTGGATAAGGAAACGGGCGAAGTGTATGAGTGCGCAGTCAAGCCCGCACGCAATTCGGACAAGACTTTGCTTGCAATGCTTATGCGCTAACGGTGAGGCGTTCCTATGAAGAAATTGATACTTATTATCCTCGTCATAATCCTTGTTGTGCTGGTCGGAATGTGGCCGTTGTCAATTCTCGCCAAACTCTTTGAATGGATTGCATACGGCTTACGTTGGCTTGCCAAAATGCTCAACTTCTTCGGCTGGAACGGCTTACTGTAAAACCCCAACAACGAAGGCGCTATTTAGACGGAAAAGTTTATTTAGCGCCTTTTATTCTAACAAGGAGGTACAAAAAATTTGAAGGTCTTAAAAACAATAGCCAACTGTTGCCTTGTATTTTTGTGTGTTATCAGTGTGTGCGTTATTATCGCCTTTATCTATTACCACTACTTTGTGAAGGATATAACGATAGGCGTAAACAACATTGATAACCAAGTCGGTTTGGATATCCAAGAGATAATCAAATCTGATGATCTGACGGAAGAAGAAAAAGACGAACTCAAAGACCGTTATTTCCTCGAAGTAAATTATTACAGTAACGACAAAGGCAACGGCATACAGTTACAAGAACTCAAAATGAACTACTTTACGACTGTCAGCCTAACGTCTGCGGATTACCGCTCTACGGGGATGCAGTATTTGGGTGATTATCAAGGCTTGCCGCTCGACGTTTGGGACGGAAATACAAGTGTCAAGTTCATCAACCCGTTTGGCAATAACGACCGCTATTACGGCACGGACGATAACGCTATGAAAATCGTCAACAGTTATGTCGATAAAAGTTTCAACTACTACGATTACACAAACGGTATAAATTGGAACGGCGTTACCAACGAGAACGGCAGCATCGCAACCGAGCTTAAGCGCACGACGCAGTTTATCATCAAAATCGACGACCGCGCTTTTGCTATATGTCTTGACAAGTATTTCGATAGGGATGTCGGAGATCTGCGCAACATTTTCGGTATCGGCTGGAAAGTCGGGGATATTTACAATCGTTACTATTACACCTACGGCAGTTTGTTTCAGTCGTGTATGCAAGCGGTAAAAACCAACAGTGCAGGCTACGGCGATTATTACATTACGGTTGATTTATCTTCGCTGTTCTCTATCAAGGAATACGATTATGACACTAAAAAATTCAAGACGGACGACGTAACGGATATTATCAAGACGTATTCGGTGCTTAAATTCCACTACGACGAAAACGGCGCACGAAACAGCGCGCAAAGTATGTTTGGCATTATAGACAACAACTCAAAGTACGACGTATCGGAAGATAAAATCGACACGAGTTATTGGCAGGAACGTATGACGTACAATCTCAACGTTACAAGCAAATTACGCGGCGAAGATATTTTCACTTACCGTTACAGCGAGGTTTACGAAGGGTATTTTGTTTCGCTTACTATGGACGCCAAGAAACTGTTTGCGGATATCCCGAGAGCAAAAGTAAATGTTACGCTCGATCTGGCGTCGGACTATTTCAAAGACAAGAACATGACGATAGTAGGGTTGGACTATGATGCGTTTAACGGAGTCGAGTTAGACACAATTACGCTTAAAGGCTATATGCAGACGTTCTATATGCTTGAAAATTCACTTTGCGGAACGAATCTGCAACGGCTTATTCGCAGCCGTAATATTACGCTTGACGGAGTAGAAGTGGCAACAAACAACGAATATACGGAGGTGGTGCTATGAAGAAAGTCATAGGTTTGGTAATTTTGTATATTCTCGCTTTTGCGCTTATCGTTGCCGGCGTATTCTGCGGTTTGCAACTCTATAAGGAAGTCAAAGCCGAGAGCTACGTCAACGGAACTATTGACATAAGCAATCGCTTTTCGCAAGAGAGCTTTAAGTATTCGGCTACGAGTGTGGTGTTCTATCACGACCTTTACGATGATACGGATACTTACTATTTTGAGAAAGAATTGCTGAAAGTGGATAGCTTCGATGGAGCTCAAAAAACCTACAACGTCGTGCTGAACGATTACATTTTGCTTAACTGCGAGATAAAGGCTGGATCGGTATATGCGACGGTCGTTTTAGACTTTTACAATACCGACGGGCAAATCGTCAATAGTGCGTCTATGAAAATTTCAGTCAAGTTTTTAAGTAGCAAAACACAACTCACACTTGCAACCACCGGAAACACAAATGCGTCGTTCCTCGAACAGTATTTTGCGGACAACGGTATTCGGTTGCAAATTATAGAAATCATCAAGGAGGTATAACAGTGTCAACCACAAAAAAAGTTTTAGCAATAATCTTCAGTATTATTGTCGTGGGTGCATTTGCGTTCGTGCTGACTTGGGGCATTCTGAATTGGTCGAAAGTTAAAGCAGGTATGGCCGGTAACGGCTTATATACGCAAGACGACATTCAGAACGCCTACGAGGACGGCTATAATACGGCACTTACGGATAAGGAAGAATACGACAAACTTATCAACAGTTATAGAGATACCATTACCACGCAGAACGATTTGATTTCGCAGTACACAAGCGAGGCAACGGCTCTCAATAACAGCATTAAAGACTATCAAGGGCAAATCAATACGCTGAACGAGCAAAAGACCGCTCTTGAAACGCAAATCGAAACTCTTAACACAATCAAGGAAAGCAACGAAACAACCATATCAGAATTGAACGGGCAGATCGCCACGCTTTCTAACGAAGTGCTTATGTTGGAGGCTAACAAGGACGAGAACGCAAATACCATTAACGCTCTCAATAGCCAACTCGCAAATTTGCAATCGCTCAATACGCAGTTGCAGGAAACCAACGAATTGAACACTCGCACGATTAACGGGCTTAATTCGCAAATCGTAAGCCTTAACAATCAAATCAGCGACCTCACGTTGCAGATGCAAAACAATTCGTCAACGGTCAATGCGCTTAACGTAAAGATTGCCGAACTCCAAAAATCGGTAAGTTATTACGAACAGTATCTCGGAACGCTCGAAAACGGCGAACAGGTTGTCGCTACGTTTGAGTTCGACGGCAGCGTTTACAATATTCAGATTGTAAATAAGAACAGTACGCTTTCTGTAACTACGCCGACTTCGACTGCTTATGTGATTTTCAACGGCTGGACTGTAAATGGCGAGCCGATAGACCTTGCGACGTTCCGTATCACGGCAAACACGAAAATCGTTGCGGACGTAACGCACAAGTACGACGTAACCTTTATGGCGGACGGTGTAAATCACAATAGCCAAATCGTATTGAAGGACGCCAAAGTAAACATTCCTACTAATCCGACAAAGAATGGTTTTGTGTTTGAAGGTTGGACGCTTGACGGCAATTCCGTTGTCAATCTTGCGGACTACAAGATTACGCAGAACACAACCTTTACGGCAAAGTTCACAAAGTTGTATTCAGTAATGTTCAAATACGAAGATACGACATTGAAAACCGATACCATTAAGAGCGGCAACTATGCAACTGCACCTACGACAACATCTACGGTGTACAAGGTATTCAACGGTTGGAAAGTCAACGGAACGGCGGTCAATGTAAGCGAATACCGCATTACGGCAGATACCGTGTTCGTGGCTGACATTACCTACAAATACGATGTCAAGTTTATGGCGGACGGCAAAGTTCATAATTCGCAAATCGTTGAAAAGCACAATAAACCTACCGTGCCGAGCAACCCGACAAAGAAAGATTATGTATTTACAGGCTGGTCTATTGACGGAACAAATCCCGTTGACGTAAGCAAATACATGATTATTGAAAATATGACCTTTACAGCATTGTGGAGATTGGACGATTTCACCGTTACTTTCAAAGTTGGAAACACGACTTATAATACTCAAAAGGTTACGAATAACGGCAAGCCGAACTATCCCGCTATCCCACAAAAAAGCGGCGTTGTGTTCTACGGCTGGTCTACGGACGGATCTAATATTGTTGACGAAAGCACTTACATTATCACGGGCGCGACGACATTAACGGCAATTTTCAAAGAGGGCTATGGACTAATAAGCGCCGAAGGACGTCTTACGAAAACTTGGGAACAACTCATTTCCGAAAATTACTTTGCGATTACGGAAGATAAAGAGTTGAAGCAAGGCACAAACGTAGGAAGAACTGCGCTCGAAGGTAAACTCGTGATTAAACCGGGCGTAACTGCGCTTGGCGAATACAATCCTTCCGGCACCGACGGCGTATTTGAAGGCTGTTCGCATCTTACCGAAGTCATTATACCGAATACGGTTAAATACGGTAACGGTTCAACATTTAAGGACTGCACTTCGCTTGTTAAGGTGGAAATTCCCGAAGGCGTTACGGGCTTGGGTTATCAGGCGTTTATGAACTGTACTTCGCTTACGTCCGTTGTTCTTCCAAGCACATACAGCGGTATCGACGACAGTATGTTTGAAAATTGTACAAAGTTAAAGAGCTTGAATATTCCTTCCGGCGTTTGGTATATCGGAAGTCGTGCGTTTGCAAACTGCAAGGCGTTGAGAAATATTTATATACCTGATACCGTAACATACATTCAAGCCGATAGCGCAAACAATTCGCCGTTCATAGGGTGCAGCGAAACTTTGGGTATATTTATCGAGGCATACGAAATTCCGAGAGATTGGGGTATGTATTGGGATTATGTAACGGAATACGGTCAAGGTTACGGGCAGTTTATGTCGAGTTGTTCATACGAATACTATTTGGAACTCATCGGACTTCCGGGAGGAATGATAACCTGATATGATAACCATAATCTTCGCACCGCCGAGAACGGGTAAGACTTGTTTTATGACGCACGTCGCAAACGGCTATGCGTTTGACAAGGTTCGTAATCGGACTATGGCTCGTGAGATTATAGGGAAAAGAAACAGCGGCTTTGAAAACTTGGGGACTGTGCCGATTCACTGCGTATCGGCTAACTACGATATGACGTTTAAGCGGTATCGGTATAGTCCCCGATATAGCCGCCGAATTAACCCTTACCGTCTGGGCTTTGCCAATCCTTTCGTGGAAACACACTTTAATCTTCCATACGAGGTAATCTGCATCACGGAGGCTCAAAAATACCTTAACAGCAGACTGTCTATGTATTTTCCGGATTGGCAAAGCAGATGGTATGAACAACACGGGCATAACGATTTGGACGTTTACCTTGACACGCAAAGACCAATGCTAATCGACGTCAACATTCGGGAATTGTCGCAGTTCATAG
>WSNJ01000058.1 GCA_013316045.1 Clostridia bacterium | reverse complement strand
ATATTATATAAACGCTTACACAAAGGAATTTCAAAGCGAGGGCGAAGAATGAAAAATTATTATAAGGTGCTGAACGTAGCGCAAAACGCAACGGAAGAAACGATAAAACACAGTTTTCGCGCGCTGGCAAAGCGGTATCATCCCGACGCAAACCCCGACAACGCGGTTGCGGCTCGGAGATTTACCGACATAAACGAAGCGTACTCGGTACTCGGCGACGCGCAGAAACGCGCCGAATACGACGCTCAGCTTTCTCAGGAGATTATGGCAAAGCGTATGGCGGCGGAAACGGCGGCTCAGGCGGCTAACGCATATCAGTCGCAAGCGGCAAACGCGTACCAAATGCAGACCCCCTACGCATACCAAGTGCAAGCGCAGGTTCAGGCGCAGGTTCAGGCGCACCTTGCGGGAGTACGCGACAAAGCGTTCAAAGACGGCTACGACAGCGGCTACAAGAACGGTTACACCGCGTCCGAAAAGGAAGTGCGCCGTCTTACCGCCGCTCTGAAAAACGCTTCGGCGGATATAGAAAAATTAAAGCGTAAATTAGCGACCGACGACCGCAATATAATCGAGCTGAAAAGCAAAATCGCCGAAAAAGACAAGGCGATTAAAGCCGCTTTCGACAGAGAAAAATCTCTCGACAATCAGTTGCAATGGCTCAGAAATTCGGCGCAGGCGGAAACTGCCGCAACGCAAGTTGCCGAGCCCGCCGAGCAAAAGCCCGCCGAAATCGTAACGCCGATAAAAGAAGTAAAAATACAGCAAAAGCCCGCGGCGGATAAAAAAGCTCAGCCCGAAAAGAAGGAAGAAGCAAAGAAACCCGAAACGGCAAAGTCCACCGCGCCCGAGAAGAAAGAACCCAAAGCGCAGAAACAGCCAGTCCAATCGAACGAAGCGCGCGGCGCGGCGTGGGAAAAGAAGCTCGCCGCCGACCGTCAGCTTGCAAAGCCCACGCTATACGGCACGCTCGGCGTAGTAATATGGGCGACCGACGAAGAAATCGCGCAATCGTACAACAGGCTTAAAAAGCGCATAACCGCAAATAAGAACAAAACAAAGCTCGAAAAGATAAACAACGCTTACGCCGTTCTGTCTGATAATAAGAAGCGCGCGGAATACAACAAGTCAATCGGCATTTCGGAAGAAAAGATAGCGAACGAGCGGTTTCTAATCGCCGAAAATAAAAAAGCGTCGGAAGAATACCGCGCGAAAAAAGCCGTAAAAGATTTCTGGACGAAATACGATACTTTGCAATCGCTGTCGCTCGCGGGCGACGCGGACGCTCAGAACGAACTCGGCGAAATGTTCTACTACGGCAAGACGGTAAAGCGCGACTACAAGCAAGCCGTTCGATTCTTCAAAGCCGCTTTTGAACAGCAACACCCCGCGGCGATATACCATTTGGGCGTATGCTACCTAAACGGCGAAGGCGTAAGCAAAAACAAAACGCTCGGCGAAGGTTTCCTGCGTCAAGCGTCTAATCTCGGATACGTCGGCGAAGATTTACTGTAAACCCCGGCGAAGTTTTACTGCCCCGTTGTCATTTCGACCGAGCGAAGCGAGCGGAGAAATCTTTTCCTTGTCATTTCGACCGAGCGAAGCGAGCGGAGAAATCTTTTCCAAAAAAACTCTTTCTTTCTTATAGATTTCTCCACTCCGTTCGCTATCGCTCACTTCGGTCGAAATGACACCACGCAGGACTGTCATTTCGACCGAAGCGGAGAAATCTCTCAAATTTTATCATCCGACATCTCTTCACTCTGCGCTTGCGGCGGAGTGAAGATTTTTTTATACTCTTTTTTACTGCAAATTAAGTAAGCGAGCGTTACGGCAAGCCCCGTTATAATCCACGAAATCGGATAGATAATTACAAGCACGACAAAGCTGTTTATTTTCGCGGCAACCGTATGCACCCATATTATTCTGAGTCCGCACGAGCCTATAACGGTCAAAAGCGCAGGCGTAAGCGAATGCCCGAGTCCGCGCATCGCGCCGCCCGTAATCTCGTAAGTCCCCGTAAGACACGAAAACGACAGAACGTAAACCATACGCGTCATAGCGTAATAGCAGGCTTCTTCGTCGCGCGTATAAATACGTGCAAAGAATCCGCGCCCCAAAACGAACACGGCGCACATAACGCCGCATATTCCCACGCCGTAAATAAAACTTACGCGCAGAATCTTTTTGCACCTGTCGGTATTGCCGGCGCCGAAGTTCTGCCCCACGAACGTAGCGGCGGCTTGCGCGAACGCGCTTACCACGCAGTACGCGAACGCTTCGAAGTTCACCGCCGCGGTAGACCCCGCCATAACGGTACTGCCGAAGCCGTTCAGCGACGACTGAATAAACACGTTCGACAGCGAGAACACTATGCCCTGAACGCCCGCGGGAACGCCGATTTTAAGCACGCGCGACAGTTCTTCTTTTTTAATAGTCAGCTTTTTAAGCGAAAGTTTAAGCGCGCCCTTTTCGCGCAGCAGCAGAATAATAACGACTACCGCGTTGAACGCGTTTGCCGCCGTAGTAGCAATCGCCACGCCCGCAACGCTCATACGGAACACTATAACGAGCAGAATATTAAGCCCCGTATTTATAAACCCCGACGCGATAAGGCAGTAAAGCGGACGTTTTGTATCGCCCACGCTGCGCAGAACGGCGGCGCCGAAGTTGTACACCAATATAAACGGCATACCCAACGAATAAATCCGAAGATACCTTACCGCAAGGTCGATAACGTCGTCGGGAGTTTCCATAAGCCTGAGTACGGGCTTTGCAAGCCCCATACCTATGCCGAGCATAACAAAGCCGCTGATTATTCCCAATAATATAACGGTATGAACGGTATTACGCACGTTGTCGTCGCGTTTTCTGCCTATATAGCCTGCAATAACCACGTTGGTTCCGCCCGCAAGCCCTACGAACATATTAACGAAAAGGTTTATAACGGGCGAATTGCTTCCGACGGCGGCAACCGCCTGATTGCTGTCGAACTGCCCCACAACCGCAACGTCTACGGAATTGAAAAGCTGTTGCAGAATACTGCTCGCCGCAAGCGGCAACGCAAACAGTAAAATGTTGCTCCACAGATTTCCGCCGAGCATATTCATTTGTCTTTTTTGCTTAGTCATAATTTACCGCAATACAAAAACGGCAACTTTTTCAAGCCGCCGCCTTTATTATTTTGTTATTCCGCTATATTACTGTTCTTTGATTGCGCCTACGGGGCATTGTCCTTCGCAAGCACCGCAATCTATGCACTCGTTAGCGTCGATAACGTAAGTAGCATCTCCTTCCGAAATAGCGTTTACGGGGCATTCTCCTGCGCAAGAACCGCATTTAATGCACTCATCGCTGATACATCTGGGCATAATATGTACACTCCTTTAATTGAATTTATGTTATAGAAATTATAACATATAGCGCGAATATTGTCTATTGAAATACCGAAAGTTTTTTATTTTTCTTTCTAAAAGGCGCGTTTCACTCCAAAAGCGTTTTCAGTTCTTCGGGAACAAGCCCGTCGCCGTCGTCGTCCTTTTCTTCCTGCGGCTTTCTGCCCTTGAAAACTATATCGTTAAGCGGCACGTCCGCAAAGCTGAACATATCCTTATCGGGAATTTTCAGCCTTACGGTTTCTTTAAGCTGATTAAGTCCCGCAACGGTTCCTTCCCGACCGTCCGTCGTTTTTACGGTAGCTCCCATCTTCGGCATTTTCTTATTCGTTTCGGCGTAGTGCGCGTTCTCGTATTCGAGGCAGCACATAAGCCTGCCGCAAAGTCCGCTTATTTTCGTAGGACTCAAAGACAGATTCTGATTTTTCGCCATTTTGATACTTACGTGCGTATAATCGTTAAGATAATCGTTGCAACAGCAAACCCTGCCGCACGGACCGAGACCGCCTATCATTTTGCACTCGTCTCGCGCGCCGATTTGGCGCAGTTCTATCCTTATGCGGAAAGCCGAAGCGAGCTTTTTAACGAGTTCGCGGAAATCGACCCTGCCTTCCGCCGAAAAGTTTACAATCAGCTTGCTCTCGTCGAACGTATACTCCACGTCGACGAGCTTCATAGCAAGCCCGCTCTTTTCGATAAGCTCCGCACAGGTGCGCATAGTCGATTCGTATTTGCTCTCGAACTTTTCGACCTTAGCCGTATCTTCTTCCGTGGCAAGCCTTAAAATCGGCTTTAACGTACCGACGATTTTATCCTTTTCGACTTCCGTGGGAAGCATAGCCACGTTGCCGTACTCCGTCCCGCGAGCCGTTTCCACAACAACGCCGCCGCCGAGCGTATATTCGTGCTCGCCCGCTTCGAAATAGTACGTCTTGGGATTTTTCCTGAATTTTATTCCGACTACTTTCGGCATATTGTTTTTCTCCTTTTCCGTATCGTTGCGCCGCCGCGGTAAGCCCCGATATTGCGGCGCGTTATTTATATTGTGCCTTTAACTTTGCGATATTAAACAGCAGTTCGTCCGCCACGCTTACGGGATTGCCGTTCAGCTTCAACCGCTTTTTAGCGTTGTACAGCGCGGGCATTATCTCGACCGTCGCGCCGAGCGAGTACTCCGCCGCGAGCTTTTCTATATCGCTTTTCAGACTTGCGCACATAAGCGCGCCGCCGCCGTGAAAAGCCATAACGTCGCGGAAAATCATCTCGAAAAATTCGACCGTTTCGGACAGTCTGTCCTTATAGTTGAGAACGCGCGCCGCATTCGCCAGAATGTTTTTCGAGCTTTTCAGCGTCAACAGCGTTGCCAAAGCGTTATCGAACGCCCGCGCGTAGCCGTCGTCCGTTGCCATTCTCACGCAGTAGTCGAGCATTCCGCGCGAAGCCGAAACAGCCAAATCTATCCTGTCGCATTGCGGAAACTCTTTGCGCATAGCCGCGTAAAGACTCTCTTGCGAAAACGTAGCGGGCTTAATCTGCCTGCACCGCGAAACAACGGTAGACAAAAGCGGACTTTTATCCGCCGCGTTGATTATAAAGTACGCGCTTTCGGGCGGTTCTTCGAGCGTCTTTAACAGCTTGTTCTGACAAGACGCGTTCATCGTTTCGCCGTAGTCTATTATATAAAACTTTTTATCGCCCGCCGTCGGTCTGTAATAAAGCGTTCCCGTTATCGCGTCTATATCCGCGGTAAGCACCGTTTCGCGCCTTTTGCCGTTCTCGTCTGCGGCGGGATAAATCTTAACGTCCGCGTGCAAACCGTTCTGCGCGACAATGCCGTTCTCGGAATTTTCGTCGCCGCAAACGCACAGCGCGGCAAACGCTCTCGACAAAAGCGTCAAAAACAGTCTGTCGGGCGATAAGAACAGATACGCGTGAGATATATTCCCCGTAGCGTAATCGTTTTTAAGTTGCGCGAACGCGTCCGAACCCGACGCGAGCGACGAAAATGCGGGTCTTTCCATCAGAATTTATGACTTTCCTCTACGTTCAGCACGAACACGGTCGCGCCGCCTACGACTATTTCGCTCTGCACCGTTCTCGGCATTGCGAGCGTATCTATAACGGGCGCGCTCTTGTGATACTTCTGCCCGTGCGTCGAAACGCGCAGTATTTCAAGCGCGGCGGCTTTGTTCTCGTCGTGAACCGTCGAAATGAGCGTCGTCATTCCGCTGCGCATAAATCCGCCCGACGAGCCTATCTTCGTAACGTAAAATCCGCCGTCCATCATAGCTTTCGTAACTTCTCTCACGTCGGAGTCGTTGATTATTGCCATTATCATTTTCATAAAATATATTCTCCCTGTCGGCGTATAGCGGCACGTATGCGGGCTACGTTCGGCTTGCCGCCTTGGTCATTTATGCGACTTCCCTTGTTTGTCATTTCGACCGAGCGAAGCGAGCGGAGAAATCTTTTCTCTCTTATAGATTTCTCGACTACGTGCCTTACGGCACTCCGCTCGAAATGACACCGCCGGGCTTTGCTTTCTCAACTTCGGTCGAAATGACGCCACCGTGCTTTCGCTCCCCCATCCCCCTGTCATTTCGACTAAGCGACGAAGTCGCGCACGGAGAAATCTTTCTTTCTCCCCACACCCCTGTCATTTCGAGCGTAGCCGAGAAATCTTTCTTTCTCCCCACTCCGACACTGTCATTTCGACCAAGCGGCGTCAGCCGCGCGTGGAGAAATCTCTCAAAAATTATCCTTTTCTCAAAATACTCCTTTTTCTTTCAGAACACCCACTATCTTCGCGTGCGTTTCAAACTTAGTGCCGTCGGCTTTTATGCAGACTACGCGGTCTTTATCCTTTTCGGCGATTTCCTTAAAGCCGCGGTAAACTCTTTCGTGAAATTCCATACTTTCGCGCTCCAATCTGTCGCTTTCGTCCGCGCCGCCCTTGCGACGGAATCCTTCGGTCGGGTTCACGTCTATAAAAACGGTCAAATCTATTTTCGCGCCGCCGCTCGCCCACCCGTTAAGAACGGAAATCATATTCTTGTCGAGTCCGCGCGCGTATCCCTGATAACTCAGCGTCGAATCGTTGTACCTGTCGCAGAAAACGGTCTTGCCCGCTTCGAGCGCGGGAATAATCAGCTCCTGCGTATGTTGCCGCCGCGCCGCCGCGTATAAGAAAAGCTCGGTCAGCGCGTCCATATTCTTGTTATCCGCATCCAAAATAACCGCGCGAATCTTTTCGGCAATGTCCGTTCCGCCCGGCTCGCGCGTAAACACGGCGCCTACTCCGTACTTTTCGCAATACTCTTTCAAAAAGCGTATCTGCGTGCTTTTGCCTACGCCCTCGCACCCTTCCACCGTTATGAATTTTCCGAGTTTCTTTTCTGTCATTTTCTTCTCCAAGCAGTTCTCGTTTCAGCCCGCCGCACGTAGCCCGTTATCTCGAAACGCCTTTGCCATTTAATCGGGAGCATAGCCGCCCGTCAGGCGGGCAACAGGCGGCTCGGCGGCAAGGGCGCGTATCAAAACATACGTAACCGAGCCGACCTTGCCGCACGTAGCCCGCATCACGGAGCGGATATGCTCCCGATAGCCCGAGCTAATCTCTCAAACTTATCCCCATCGTCAAACGGAGTCGCAATAAACACCGTGTACGCGCCCGAGTACGTTTCCGCCGCTATACCCGATTTCAGCAACGCGCCGTAAAGCTCTTTGCCCGACGAAAACCCGAGCTTTTCCGCATTCACGACTACGCGCGTAAAATCGTCGTTTTCGAGCGTCGGGATTTTCTCCTTGAACTTTGCGACGCACGCTTTAAGGTTGTCGTAAAGCGGACTTTGAAACCGTCCTACTTCGACCGCGTTTTCGAGCGAAGCGAGCAACGGATACAGCGGACTCGTAGTCCCTAAGTTTTTAAGCGCTTCGTCCGCGCGTCCGATATAATCGGTATTGTTTACGCACAGATACGCGCCCATCGTAAGAGCGCACATAGTCTTATGAGCCGAAAGATTGCAAAAGTCCGCCGTCTGCGAAAAGCAGTGCGGGAACAAATCGCGCCTTAGCGCAAAGTGCGCGCCGTGCGCAGAATCGGCTATAAGCAACTTGTTTTTCGCGCGGACGACCTGTTCGACTTCTCTTTCGCACACGCGCCCGAAGTAGTCGGGGCTTGTAATAAGCACGGCTTTAACGTCGGGGTGCTCTTTAAGCCCGCTTTCGATAATGTCCGCAGTGAGCGGCGCGGGCAGACCGTCCGTTACGGGAGCCTGCGCAACGTGAACCCGAGTTTTTGCAAGAGCCGCCCCCTCGAACACCGAGCGGTGGCTGTTGCTCGCCGCCAAAATATCGCCGTCTGCCGCAAGAATCGCGGCTTTAACGCCCATCGACGAACCGCCCGTCAGAAACCTGAGTTCTTTCGCCCCGTACAAAGCGGCGGCGTCTTTCTGCGCCTGTTCAACCGTGCCCGCGGGAAAATATTCCCCGTCGTCGATTTCGGTAATATCGTCGTCCCATAAAACGCCTTTATGCCCCGGCGTGTGCCATCTGTCGGCAACGAGCGATTTGTATTTCTGCGTAAGTTTAGTCAGGTTCATAAGATACGACCGGTCCGTACTTTTCAAGTAAATATCTCACGCAGAAGAACGTCTGCTTGTTCTCCGGCTTTTTATTCTTCTTTCCGTAAGGTCCTATATTCGAGCCGTCGCGCAAGATATACAGGAAAAATTCGCTCTCGGCGGGTTCTTCGCCTTCCGCCGTTTCCTTTGAAAGTTGAGCTATGCCGCCGATTTTGGATAAGTTGTCTATGCGGATTCCGAAAATCCTGCCGCCTTCGTCGCCTACGTTCACGCGCTTGCCGTCCGAATTTACGCACATAAACTCGTAGGGCGAATTCGTTTTGTCGTCCACGCCCAAAAGCGCGAGAATTTCGTCGGTGAGTTCCAAGTACCCCATAGCGGAAAAATAAGTTTCCGCGCCGCTCTCGTCCGCGCTTGCAAAATAACTCTTGCGAACTATAACCACGTCGGAAGTTACCTGCCCGTGCGTGGAAAAAAGAGTGGCGTATTCATTGCTTTCGGGGTTTTGAAATTCCACCGAAATCTCGCGGAAAATATTCGGTCCGTAAGTTTCCGCGTCGTAGTCTTCGGAATCGAACTCGCCGAACAAGTCGGACACGTAAGTATTCTCGCGCGCCGAATACGCCGTAAAGAATATCGCAAAATCTTCGTCGTCCTTGTTACGGTTTATCTGCTGAAAGATAAACACCACGGCGACAATTCCCACAATAACGAATATAAGGTACTTGTACCAATCGTATTCGAGATGGTTCGTTATTCTCTTTTTAGTAACTTTGTTATCCAAATTACCCCTCGTTTTAATTCAATATTACCGTAGTATAACGTTACCGTCGCGGCGTAGAACGGTGCGCAGGCGGGCAACAGGCGTCATATCTGCAACGGGCGCGTATCAAAACATACGTAACCTTGCAGATACGACGCACGTAGCCCGCATCCGTGCCGTTAAACGCCGCGACGGATGGGTTTCATAGTGGGGAACAATATAACGTCGCGTATCGACGACGAGTCGGTAAACAGCATAACCATTCTGTCGATGCCCAAGCCCAGACCGCCCGTCGGGGGCAGACCGTATTCGAGCGCGGTAACGTAGTCGTCGTCGGTGTCCTGAGCTTCTTCGTCGCCCTTTTTCTTCAACGCCGCCTGAGCTTCGAAACGCGAGCGTTGGTCAACGGGGTCGTTAAGCTCGCTGTACGCGTTACCCATTTCGCGCGCGAAGATAAAGAATTCAAACCGATACGTAAAGTCGGGGTTGCCGTTAACGCGCTTGGCGAGCGGGCTGACTTCCACGGGGTACTCGGTTATAAACACGGGTTTATTGAGTTTTTCTTCCACGAGCGCGTCGAACGCCGCATATAAAATATTGCCCTTGCTTGCGTTTTTATCCGCGATTTCCACGCCTTTCGCATTAGCCGCCGCGAACATTTCTTCACGCGTCATAGCGTCGTAGTCTATGCCCGTGTATTCCTTTACGGCTTGCTTCATAGTCTTGCGCTCGAACGGCGCGGACATATCAATCTTTTCGCCCTGATACTCGATAACGGGGCCTATTCCCAAATCCTTCATTACGGTAAGGTAAATTTCTTCGGTAAGGTCCATCATATCGTTATAGTCTGCGTAAGCCTGATAGAGTTCGAGCATAGTGAACTCGGGGTTGTGCTTAACGTCCATACCCTCGTTACGGAACATTCTGCCCAGCTCGTAAACTCTGTCAAACCCGCCGACTATAAGACGCTTCAAGTACAGCTCGGGCGCGATACGCATATACATATCGAGATTCAGCGTATTGTGATGCGTAATAAACGGACGCGCGTTCGCGCCGCCCGCAATGGTATTAAGGATAGGCGTTTCGACTTCGAGAAAGTTTTTGGAATCGAGCAGTCTGCGTATCGAAGTGATTATCTTACTGCGGATAATAAACGCCGTCTTTACTTCGGGGTTTGCGATAACGTCCAGATAACGCTGACGGTAGCGCAAATCGTTGTCTTTCAAGCCGTGAAACTTCTCGGGAAGCGGCAACAGCGACTTCGACAACAGCGTGAACGTTTCCACGGCAACGCTGATTTCGCCCTTGTGCGTCATAAACACTTTGCCCGTAAAGCCCGCAATATCGCCTATATCGAGTTTTTTCCACTCGTCGTACTTGTCCGCTCCGACCGCGTCGATTTTCAGATAAACCTGAATTTTGCCGTCGCCGTCGAGAATGTGAGCAAAGCTCGCCTTGCCCATAATGCGGCGCGTTACTATTCTGCCCGCCACCGAAACCGTCTTGTTCTCGAAAGACGCAAAATCGGAAAGTATTTCCGAACTTAAATTCGTGCGCGGAAATTTTACGTTCTCAAAGGGATTCTTTCCGTCTGCTTTGAGATTGTCGAGCTTTTCGCGGCGAATGCGCGCAACTTCGTTCTCGTCGATTTCCGCCGCGGGATTTTCGTTGGTTTGGTTATTGTTCTGCATAAATTTACCTTATTTATATGATTTTTATTACAGCAGTTTGAGAATTCTGTACTTAACGTCGCCCGCGGGAGCTTTAACGGTAACTTCTTCGTCCTTGCGCTTGCCGATAAGAGCTTTGCCGAGCGGCGATTCGTTGGAAATTCTGCCTTCCATAGGGTTGGACTCGTGCGTTCCGACAATCTCGTACTCTATCTCGTCCGTCGAGCCCGCCAAGCAAATGCGGACCTTGCTCCCTATATCCACTACGTTGCCTTTTCCGCTGCTCTCTATTATCTTAACGTCCCTGAGCTTAGCTTCGATTTCGGCAATCTCGGCTTCCATTTTGGCTTGCTCTTCTTTCGCAATGTCGTACTCCGCATTCTCCGACAAGTCGCCGAACTCGCGCGCAACGCGTATTTTCTCGGCGGCTTCCGCTCTCCCGTTGACTTTAAGGTCGTAAAGCCTGTCTTCGAGCTGTTTCTTGCCTTCCGCAGTCATAAAAATTTCAGCCATATATATCGTTCTCCTTGATTGAATTGAAATAACATAACTTGGCGCGGAACTTTTTCCATTCCGCTCCATTCTACATTATAGTTTATATCTCCCGAAAAGTCAAGCACACTTTGTGTGTTTAGTAGGCTTGGGCAGTCTTGCGT
>WSNJ01000057.1 GCA_013316045.1 Clostridia bacterium | reverse complement strand
CGTTTTGGACTGAATTACATTTATATTCTATGCCCCAATCGGACATAGCGTCGAGAATTGGACGGAGTGATTCGCCGAGCGCGGATAAAGAATATTCTACGCGCGGCGGCACTTCGGCAAATACTTCTCTTTCGATAATTCCGTCGCTTTCCAAAGCCCGCAAATTGTCGGTTAAAACCTTTTTACTTATGGCGGGTATCGTTTTGGTAAAATCGCCGAAGCGTTGCGTTCCGTTGTAAACTAAGTTGCGTAAAATAAGTAATTTCCACTTGTTGCCTATGAGTTGCACTGTTGTCGCAACGGGGCATTCGGGTAACTCGTCTTTCGTCAGCATAGCGGTTACTTCCTTTTGAGATTTGTTGTTATTATAGCAAAGTGCAGGCGTAAAGTCAATAGTTTAGAAAAGAAACTAAGTTACAAATCTATTATCAGGTAATAAAAAAGTAACGTTCTTGTATTCCTGTTAAGCATTTGCTATACTATGGCTGTAATCGGAAAGGTTACAAAAACAAATAAATTTTTCGGAGGTATCACTATGAAGAACAGTTACAAGAAAATCGGCATTGCGGAAGAATCGCGCACGGAGCTTCACGACCTACTCGACCTTACGGGCGCGGAAATAAGCATTAACTCGTTGCCCGCAGGCGCGAGCGTTCCTTTCGTTCATTCGCATAAGCAGAACGAAGAAATTTACGCAATAACGGACGGCGCGGGCAGAGTCGTGATTGACGGCGAAAGCATTGACCTGAAAGCGGGCGATTGGTTGCGTATTTCTCCGTCGGCAAAAAGACAGTTCTTCGCGTCGGAAAAGTGCGCGATTAAATACGTCTGTATTCAGGTAAAAGAAAATTCGCTTACAGCTTATACGATGACGGACGCCGTCGTATAACTCGGAATAATTCAGATAAAGCGCAGTCGGCTCAGACGCTTGCGCTTTTTGCGATAGCATAAAAAAGCCGAGTTCTTTTTCCCGAACTCGGCGTGGCGGAAATTCGCAATCGGTTTTTACAGAGTTTCGTCGAGTTTTCCTACACTGCAACCCTTGCTTGCGTAGTATTTAAGCATTTCGTCGATTTTGCTTTTGTCGTAACTTGTAATACAATCGGAAAGCACGTGAACGGTATAGCCCGCCTTGACCATATTGTAGCAGGTGGATTTAACGCAAGCTACGGCGTCCGCGCCCGCTATATAGAATTCGTTTATTCCGTTTTTGTTTATAAAGGCGGCAAATTCTTCGCTTGTAAGCGCGTTGCCCTTGGTTTTCGTGAAAACGTTGTCGGATACGATTTTCATTTCCGCAACCAATTCTGCGCCGCGGGTGTTCGGCTTAAACGTTCTCGTGCCGTCCGTTATGTTGTTGTGCTTGATATAAACTACGTGAAAATTTTCGGCAACGGCTCTGTCGATAGCTGAATTGACGTTTCCGATGATTTCTTTGTAATTTTTCGTTATATCGTTCTGAATGTCGATAACGACAAGCGCTTTATTCTGCATTAAAATATTTCCGTTTATTTATTTTGGTACTCCCGGCGGGAATCGAACCCACAACTAACCCTTAGGAGGGGTTTGTTATATCCATTTAACTACGGAAGCAAATCGGTTTTGAGTAGTGATACCCTTAGGAGGGGTTTGTTCTCAGCCGAGCGCGAAGCGCGAACGCCACGAGCGAAGCGAGTATATCCATTTAACTACGGAAGCAAATCGGTTTTAAGTAGCGGTAACCCTTAGGAGGGGTTTGTTCTCGGTAAATCGGTTTGCGTTACCGATAAAGTATATCATTTTCGACAGTACTAAGTCAAACATTTAGCGCTTTGTGCGGCGGTTTTCGAGAAAATTTTTATACCACATTTTCGCGTAAGCGTATAAATCGTCCATCGAAACCGACGAAAGCCCGCGGCAGTACTTTATATATTCGCACAAAAGACCTTCGACGAAAATATTTATTTCCAATTCCAGAAATTCGCGGTTTACAATGGTTTTATCGTTGTTGCAAAGTTCGGAAAATTTATTAGTAGCGAGCGTAGAGAGTTTTTTCGCCGAAAACAGAAAGTCGTTCGAGCGGCACATCATTTTATAGTTTTCGTGGTTCTCGCGTATAAATGCGAAAAACTCTGCGAAAAACCTTTCGTAATCGTTTGTGGTAAGCAGTTTTGCGTTCGTGAAAAACTTGTCTATAAGCTCGTTTTCGAATTCTTCGACTACGTCGTAAATATCGTCGAAATGCGCGTAAAACGTGGCGCGGCTGATGTCGGCGCGGGCGACTAACTCGCTTACGGATATTTTGTTTATCTCGCGCTTATCCGACAGCATTTCTATAAACGTATTTTTTATCAGCTTACGCGTTTTGACCGACGAGTTGTTCATATTCTTTACTTTCATTTCCGCGCGCTCCTTTATATACAGTTTTTCAGTCAGTGTAAATATTTTTACACTGATTTTATTTTTGTACTTAACTTTGCGATTTTTATATATTATAATCGGATTAAGATAAAAAGTCAACGTTGTAAATATAAAAACTTTGTACAAAAAGGAGAGCTGAATGAACGTAATAGAAGTTAAAAATCTAACGAAAGACTACGGCTTCGGACGCGGCGTTTTCGACGTTTCGATTTCGGTAGGGCAGGGCGAAGTTTTCGGTTTTTTGGGACCGAACGGCGCGGGTAAGTCAACGACGATACGCCACCTTATGGGATTTTCGAAACCGCAAAGCGGCGAAACTCTTATTTTCGGCAAGCCTACGTTCGACAAGTACTACGAGATTTTAAGCAAAGTAGGCTATATTCCGGGCGAAATTGCGCTACCCGCGGGGCTTAACGGCGACGAGTTTATCGCTATGATGCAGGACTTGCAGGGTATACACAACGGCGAAAGGCTTAAAGAAATGCTCGATTTGTTTGAACTCGGCGAAACGGAAAGAAAGTGCGACGTTAAGCGTATGAGTTTGGGGGTTAAGCGCAAACTTGCCGTCGTAACGGCGTTTATGCACGACCCCGAAGTCCTTATACTCGACGAGCCGACAAGCGGGCTCGACCCCGTAATGCAGGCGAATTTCATACGCTTTATTCACAAAGAAAAGGCGCGCGGGAAAACGATTTTGCTGTCGAGCCACATTTTTTCGGAGATAGATTCCACGTGCGACAGAATAGCGATAATAAAGGACGGCGCGATTGTTTCGGAGTTTATAGCCGACGACTTGAAACACGCGTCTAAAAAGTTCTATTCGGTTGGATTCGGGAGCGAGAAATCCGCGAAAGGTTTTGCGCAAAAGCTGTCTTGCATTCCGTCGGCAAACATAATAAGCACGGAAAAAGCCGATTTGTTTATGTCGGTAAACGACGGCGATATGAATGCGTTTATCGCTCTTTTGTCCGAGTTCGACGCGAAAACGTTCGGAAACCGCCGTGAAACGCTCGAAGACTATTTTATGAAGTTCTACAAGGAAGACAAAGATTTCGGGGGTGCGTTGCAATGAGCGTTATAGAAATAAATTCGCTTACGAAAGATTACGGTTCGGGGCGCGGAATATTCGGAATAGACCTTAAAATCGAGCAGGGCGAAACGGTCGGTTTTGCGGGAACGAACGGGAGCGGAAAAACGACGACCATACGCAGTATTCTCGGATTTATAAAGCCTACGGGCGGAAGCGTAAGCGTTAACGGACTTTCTTCGTGGGAGCATTCGAGCGAGATTGTCAGGACCGTGGGGTACGTTCCCGGCGAGATAGCTTTTCCCGACTTGGGCACGGGTACGGCGTTTCTGAAAAGTCAAGCCGAATTCCTTGCGCTCGAAGATATGACGCGCGCGAACGAACTAATAGAGCGGTTACAGCTCGACCCGCGCGCTAACTTGAAGCGAATGAGCAAGGGTATGAAGCAGAAAACGGCTCTCGTCGCGGCTCTTATGAACGACGCGCCGATAATAATTCTCGACGAACCGACTACGGGACTCGACCCGCTTATGCGCGTTGCCTTTCTCGATATAATACGCGAAGAACGCGCCAATGGCAAAACTATATTCGTAAGCAGTCATTTGTTTGAAGAACTCGAAACGACCTGCGACCGCGTTGCGCTTATAAGCAACGGTAAAATAGTGGACGTTGCCGAAATGAAAGCCATACAAAACCGTCCCGAAAAAGAGTTCAAAATAGAGTTCAACGCGCATTCGGACTACGAGAAATTTTTGTCCGAGCCGTATGAAATTGCGCGCAGACAAGAGCAGTATTCGCAGGTAACGGCGGTAGTTCCGAGCGACAGAACGGGCGAACTTCTCAAAACGCTGAAAAATTACAACGTCAAATTCGTGTCCGAATTACCGTACACGCTCGAAAATCATTTCAGAAAAATATTATCGGAAGGAGAAAATAAAAAATGTTAAGTAAAGCTCTGTTCAAACAGTCTTGCAAAGCAAACGGAATAATGTGGGCGGTTATAACGTTCGCCGTTTGTTTTATGCTCGCGTGCGTAATGCTTATAAGCGGAAACGGCAGTATAGGCGAAACGACCGAAGCAATTCAGAATACGATAATCAATAAAGAAATCAACGCAAATCTCGAAAACCGCGCGATAGGGTACTATTCAAACGAAATCGACGGTATGGAAAAGTTCGACGGCTTTTTTGTTGCGCAAGCCGAAAACGCGTTGAAAGAAAGCCCGAATCCTTTGGCAACGCTTATGAATCCCGAAACGGTTGCGGCGATATACGGCGGCGCGGTAAACGACCTTAAAGCGTATTTACTCGGCAAGGCGGCGGCGATAGACCCGTCGTACGACGAAAACTCTGCGCAGGCGCAGGAGTTGCTCGCGTCCGTTATGTATGCGATAAACCCCAACGGTGCTTTTAACGAGTTCTATCTGTCGCACGGCGAAGAAGTTCCGCCCGATTACGACGTTACTTCGTTTATAACCCACTATCTTACGGGCGATTTGAACGGGTATCTTGTAAGCGACGAGCGGAACGCTTACAGAGCCGAGCGCAGCGAAACCTGTTCGGCGATATTTTTGGCGGGCAACATAACTATGCGGGAAAACGTGGACAAAATAGTCGGCGAACTCAGCGCATTCGGCGTTACGCAAGAAAAATACGATTCGTTCGGGTACACGTACGACTCTGTTAAAGACATTGCGGCGGCTACCGTAATCACGTATAGGGGCAGGCTCGAATACGATATGCGCGAGCTTGACGGAAAACTCGCAAGCGGCGAGATAGACGCCGAAACCTATGCCGCCGAATCGGAAAAGGTCAAGGCGTCGCTTGCTTCGGCGATAGCGTCGAGTTTGCTTGCGTCGCTTCCGAAAGACGTTGCCGAAGCGCTCGAAGAAGTCGGACAGCTCGACTTGTACAGTTTGGTGGTAGGTTCGGTTTTCTATAAGCTCGCGGGGCTGTTGCTTCCCATAATATATATGATAATGGTTTCCAATAACCTGATTTCGGGTCAGGTTGACAGCGGCTCGATGGCTTACGTGCTGTCTACTTCTACAAAGCGCGGAACGGTTGTATTTACTCAGGCTCTGTTTCTCGTGCTGTCGCTTCTGGCGATGTTCCTGCTTACCACCGTTACGGGGTGCGTCTGCCTTGCGTGCGTAGACGGCGTATTGCTGACCTACGGCGAACTCGTACTGCTTAACGTGGGCGCGTTCCTTGTGCTGTTCGCGCTGTCGGGGCTGTGCTTCTTAACGTCGTGTTGGTTCGACAGAAGCAAACGCTCTATGGCGGTAGGCGGCGGGCTTAGCATATTTTCGCTCGTTGCGGCTATGCTCGGACTTTTCGGAAGCAGCGTTATTCCGAAAGTAGTAAGGCTCGACGCATTGAATAATTTCAATTACGTAACGGTGATTTCGCTGTTCGACGCAATTTCGATAATCGACGGCACGGTAGCGTTTATATGGAAGTTCGCTATTCTCGCCGTGCTCGGAATTATAGGCTATATCGTCGGCGCGGTTAAGTTTGTCAAAAAAGATTTGCCGCTTTAACGTTTCGTAAAGCGGAGAAACCGTTTGAATATAAAAGCAAAAATGGGGAAGAAATTTTATGTTTGAATTCAGAAAATTATGCGAACGGTGCGAGAATATCAGTCCCGTGGAACGCGGCGTTTTGCTTGCGGATAAATCCGTTTCGGTGCTCAAAGGTTTGCGCGAACTCGATTTTGACGGCGTAGACGCGGTCGGGACGCTCGCGGCGTTCGTTATGGGCTCTGCCGCCGCCGACGGAATATTCGACGAGAAGAACTACCTGTATATGTATCCGTCGCTTGTAAAAACGTTCGGAAAAGACTTCGATTTCGACTTTATAAAAAACACGTTTAAGAAAGCCGAAAATATGAAAAAAGAGATTGACCGATATACGCGCGAGCTTATTAAAATAATCGGTAATGCCGACGAAGATTTGCTTGCCGACATCGTGATTCTTTGTTTGCTGATAACTTCGATTGACGGGAAAATATCGCTTAAAGAAAGGCGGTATGTACGGAAGTTGTGTAGGTAGGACCGCGTTATGGGATATTTTGCCGGACTTGTTTTCGTGTTCTTTGTCGGGTGCGCGCTCGGGTGGACGGACGAACTTTTCTTCCGAAGATACGCGCACAAAAAGTGGATTAACCCCGGCTTTCTGGTAGGACCGTGTTTGCCGCTTTACGGCACCGGGCTTACGGCGTTGTTTCTTATGTGCCGAATAGACTATTCGTTTATCGGCTCGACGGCGTGGCGCGCGGTGTTCGTTATAGTTATTCTTACGGCGCTTATGACGCTCGTAGAATACGTAACGGGGCTTTTCTTCACAAAAGTTATGAAAGTGAAATTGTGGGACTATTCCGACAGGCGGGGCAACTTGCAAGGCATTATTTGCCCGCTGTTCACGCTGTTTTGGTGCATAATCTGCGCTATCTACTATCTGTTCGTTCATTCCGCGCTCTGCAAGGCTTTCGATTACGTCGGCGCTACTCCCGAATGGTGGTTTTTACTCGGCGGACTGCTCGGAATCTTTATCGTGGACGTATGCTATTCGTTCGGCGTAGTGGCTAAGATACGCAAATTCGCAAAGGAGCGCGAAATAGTCGTTAAGATAGAGGAGTTCAAATTAAGCGTGAAAAAGCGCGCCGAAAAGCTGAAAGAGAGATGCGGTTTTCTTCTGCCGCTGAAAACGAAAAAGGGAATGCGGGACGAACTCGAAAACTATGCCGAAAGCGGAAAAGAATAAAGAAACGGAATATTAACTTATTGACAAAGTGCGGCGAAAATAATATAATATAAGTATTGTGAAACCGAAGGAAGCATTGGCTAAAATAGGCGCGGCTCTGTCGTTTATCGTTTTTATCGGCGGCGGTGGATTTCTTGCAACGTCGGGTTACCGTACCGACAATTACGGCAGGCTCGGGGTAGGACTCGGCGCTGTCGCAATCGGAATTTTTCTGACGGCGTTTTGCGTAACTTATATAGCGTACACGGACGGGAACAAAGACTTTAAGGAATGGTCGTTGTCGCTCAGCCTTAAAGCGGCGTTAACGTTTGCGTTCTTCGTGGCGCTCCTGATTTTCGGCGGAATTTCGATTGTTCTGTGGGTATCCGACGGGTTCTGGCAACTCGGAATAGCAGGCATAGCGGCAATCGTATTTATGATTGTCTTTGCCGTCGAGTGGTCTATAAGGTGGCAGACGCGCTCGGTCAAGCAAGTGCTTGCCGACCCCGACGCAATCGAATTGACGGGCAGAATAACTTCCGTAGACGGTCATTTCAGAATGGAGTTTTTCGGAAAAACGAAAGTGTTCTTTTATAGATACGGCATATCCGCGAGCGATGTGTCTTCTCAGACGTTTTTGCGCGGCGGAAATCCGTTGTCGAAAAAACTTGTGGCGGGGGATAAAGTCAAAATAAAAATGAACCCCGAAAAAACGCAGTACTGCGCGATAATCGAGAAAATCGAAGAATAAATATTTTCAGCGTAAGTTACGGCTTTCGTAAATTGCGAAATAAATTTTGTGTATTTCGGAATATACGGGTTCGTAGGTTATAATCGTTTCGCCCGTATCGGGGTCTATGACGGGCGTTTCGATAATGTCCCAAGGGTTGTTGTAACTGCCTTCGCCGTCGTCCGCGCCGTTTATTTTCAGATACAAATCGTTGAACCAACGTCCCGCTCTGTCGAGAAAGTCGGTTAAAAACGCGAACGGTCCGCGGTAGTTCAGCCAAAACTCCGTGGCGTTCGACTGTTCTTTCTTGAACTCGGGCGCAACGTTTTGCCAGAATTCGTCGGCTTTTTCAAAGTCGTAATTGTTTCCTATCGCAACCGCCGAGTACATAGTGCCGAGCGTTGCAAAGTATCCGCAGTAACGCAAGTACGGGTCGTCGGACGAAAGAAGCAGCCAATAAGCCGTTAAGTTGGCTTCGTTTTCGCGCATTACGCCTTTTGTATGCGCAAGTTCGTGAGCCATAGTTTGCGGCAAGTCGGACGCGGGCGTCATACCGTTTACGTTGGGTTCTCCGAACGGCAGGAACGAAACGCCCGTAAAGCCCGAACTCGTCATAAACCAACCGTTGACGAGTTTTTTTGCTTTCGGCGTGTAAGAAAAAAAGTAGTCGCCGTCGAGCCGCTTGTATTCTTCCCGCAACTTTTCGGCAAGTTCGCCGACCGAGTAGGGAGATATAACGTTGCCGTTTTCGTCGCGCGGTAATTGCGCGCTCAACGCGTTCATATCGTCCGCGAAACCGTTTGCAATGTCGAGCAGAATATCGCCCTTGTAAACCGTTTCGCTGCGTTCGATTTCGAGCGGCTTGCGGTAGTAGGCGAACCCTGCCGACAGCGTGTAGAGATTTCCGAACGCGATAGCAACCACCGAAAATATGCAAATTCCTTTAAGCACGGCGAAATATTTCTTTTTGCACAGTCCGACGATTGCTAAAACGACGAGCGCGATAACGCCCGCTATAACGAGAATAAGCGTCCATTCGTACAGCGAAAACGGGAGTACGGAAGTAATGTGCCCCATAACGAAAACTATATATTTCGATATATGCGTAGTGCACCATTCCGCTACCGATTCGTTAAGGCGGACGGCAAGCAAAACGGTGAGCAATACGGCGAGCGACACAAACGAAACGATAAGCGGCAAAAGACGCTTAAAAGCATACTTCGGATTTTTTTTCGTGGTGCGCCCGTAAACTTTCATACTCAGTCGGCGTTGGATATGTTTAACCTTTTTACCGCGGGGTAGAGCAGAAGAACTATCACAAGGTTAACTCCTACCGTCGGTAGTTGCAGCGTTCTCGACGTGAGAACGTAGGTTATAAACGACATAGAGTTACCCATTCCCATAAAATAGTAAAGACCCGCGGAACAGATTCCGAGAGTGCTTACTACCGTTGCGGCGATAACGCCGAGAGAAAGGGATAAATTCTTGTTTTTTATCGGCAAGTATTTGTAAAATACTCCGACTATAAACGGATAAAGCGTATAACCGAGCGTTAAAATCGGGTTTATACTGCCTGCGACAGGCAGAACGAACGTTCCGAGCACGTCGGTGCAGAAACCTACAACCGCGCCGCCGAACGGTCCGAGTATAACCGCCGAAAGTATCCAACCTACGTACGTGAAACTGATTTTCAGACTACCGCCTATTATAAACAGGTTGCCGAGTACTTTGAGCAGGAGCGTAATCGCCGTAAGAGTGGCTATGTACGTTATCCGTCTGGTAGTGATTTTCAGCTTCGATTCTTTTGCGTAGCTCTTGTTAGGAGTCGCAATTTCCTTTTGAGAAACGTTTCTCAATGTCGGGCATCTCCTTTACCGCTCGTTTTACGCGCGGATTTAATATTTAATTGCTTTATTAGTATAACCTTTCTTTCGCTTTTTGGCAATCGTTTTGCGCTCTGTTTTGTTCCGAGTTTTGTTTTTTCCGAAAAACGACGCAAAGTCGAATATGCCGAACACGAGTCCGAGCACGAACATAAAGGCAAGACCCGCAAGCGCGGATATGCCAATCGACAGGACTTTCGGCATAAACGAAATGAGCGAGTAGAGCGATTTTATAAGTATCGTACTCGGAAATACGAGCGCGGCGCTTTTGATTAGCGGCATTACAAAGCTGAGTTTTATGCCCGTCTTTTTGCGTATTTTCCATATATCGAGAACGCTCGAAAGAGTCCAGCTTACGGCGTAGCCTATTATCATTATCTCTATTTTGAAGCTGTTCATAAAAGCGAACATAATGCCGAACAGCAGTACCGCGCCTATTCCGAAGTTGACGAAACTCGATTTTTCCAGGTCGAGCGAGTTCATCATAGACGAGGTTATGTTTTCAACCGAAACGGGTATCAGAAGCCAGGCGCAGGACGAAAGGAATTTACCGCTCATTTCGTTGTCGTAAACGAATAAGCCTATTTCGTTGCCGAGCGCGCGGAAAACGGGGACGAACAGCGCGGCGACGACTATCGAAAAAGTTACGGCCTGTTCTATCTGTCGGCGCACTGACTTAACGTCGTTTTGCGCAACAGCCGTCGAAAGCGTGGGTATAAGCACGTATGCGAGAGAGCCTACTACCGTTATTGGAATGTACAGAACCGGGAACGCCATACCTACGCTCGCGCCGTATACCGCCATAGATTCCGCTACGCTCATTCCCGTACGAACGAGCAGGAACGGAACGGCTAACGCCACGAGCGAGCTTACTATGCTGTTCGACGCGCGTATCATAGTTATGGGCGTGCTCTGTTTCAACAGCGGCAAAAAAGCGGGTTTCGGGTTGGCTATTCTGCCTTTGAAAACAAAGTAGCATATAGCGCACGCAAGCGCGGTTACGGCGCACGCCGCCGACATAGAAAGCGCGGTCATTTTTAGCTTGTCGAAGCCGAGCGCGAATAAAATTACGCAGACGGCTATGCGCACGACTTGCTCCAAAAGCTCTATAAGCGATACTGCCGTATAGCGTTGATGCCCCCAAAGGTTGCCTCTGAACGCCGCGTAAATTCCCGAGAACAGAACGCCGGGGAGCAGGAACAGAAGTATCGTCATACTCTGTTTGGTCGCAAACATTTTCGCAACGGCGTCGGAAAAAAGCAAAAATACCGAGCAGACGAGAAGCGACAGCGTAACGCCTATTATAAGCGCGGCGGTTACCGTGCCGTGTTCGGACTTTTTATCGTTCGCTATCTTGAATTTCGCCGTCATTTTACTTACTATCAGCGGTATTCCGCTCGTGGTAAGCGTAAGCAGTACGAAAAATACGGACAGCGCGACCTGATAAATTCCGAGTTGCGTAGCGCCGAGTTCGCGCGAAAGGTAAATCTTGAACACGAACCCGAGCAATCTGTCTATCAT
>WSNJ01000011.1 GCA_013316045.1 Clostridia bacterium | reverse complement strand
ATCATATTATATTTATGTTTGTTACCAAGATTATCTTATGAAACGCCAATATCCGGCATACGTCCTTTATATCGATTTGCCGTTCGATATGGTTGACGTAAACGTTCACCCGAATAAAACCGAAATCAAGTTCTCAAATTTGGATAAAATCAAGGGGCAGATTTTCGGAGCGATTAAAAAAGCGTTGACGAGCGAGTTGTTGGCTCCGAAAGAAATAGTTTCCGATATCGGCAAATCGGAATCCAAACGGTTTGATTCGAGTTTGCTGTTTAAGGATACCGGTTTTAGCAATACCGGCATTTCCGTTTCCGAAAAGCGTTTTGACGGAAAAGTAACTCTCGAAGAAGCTCGCAGCAGGGTATTGTCATCGGAATTTCCCACAACGGTTCTTAACGTCAATGAATTCGGCGACGGAATAATCGATGCAAACGGCACAGATGCCATATCCGAAAAACCGCAAAATAGAAGCGACAATAATAATCAGTCTGTTCAAAATAAATTCGATTTGAAAGATTCCGCTTGCGGTGAAATAATTGTCGTTGGCAAATTATTTAATACGTATATACTTGTTCAGAAAGACGACGGTTTGTTTATGATAGACCAACACGCTGCACACGAACGGTTATTGTATGATAAATATTTGGAATGTATAGAAAATAATACTAATGCCGTACAAGATTTGTTATTGCCGTATATTTTTGAAGTTTCGCATTCCGAACGCGAGCTTATAGAAAGTTCTATTGATTTGTTGGCACAAGCGGGTTTTATCGTTTCACCGTTTGGCGGAAACCGATTTTCTTTATCGGGAGTGCCGTCGCTTTGTTACGATATAAATCTGAAAGAGTTTGTCGCGTTGCTTTTGGAAAAAATAAGAGATAATAAGATTAGCAGAACAGAATTTGTAAAGGATGCCGTTGCGCAATCGGCGTGCAAAGCTGCCGTAAAGGGCAAAGAGAGCTTAACTAATGATGAGATAGAAAGCCTTATAGCTTCCATAACGGACAGTAACGCGGTTTTGCTTTGTCCGCACGGCAGACCAACCGTAATTCAAATAAAAAAGAGCGAAATAGAAAAATGGTTCAAGCGGATAGTTTGATAAATAAACCTAAGCAAAAACTTATTATAATATCAGGACCTACGGCGGTCGGAAAAACCGATGTATCATTAAATCTCGCGCAGGAAATCAATTCGGAGATTATTAGCGCCGACTCTATGCAGATTTATAAAAAACTCGATATAGGAACCGGTAAAATCACTGCCGCTCAAATGCGCGGAATAAGACATTGGCTAATTGATATTAAAAATCCGAATGAAGAATATTCTGTCGGCGAGTTCGTATCCGATTGCAAGCAGGCTATTGAAAAAATAGCTTCGAGCGGAAAAATTCCTATTGTAGTCGGTGGAACCGGGCTATATATAAACGCACTTATTAACGGTTATAATTTATGTACCGTACCCAAATCGGAAGAATTGCGCGAAAAGCTGAAAATACGCGCCGAACAAGAAGGTGTAGTTTCGCTATATGAAGAGCTTATTCGAATCGATTCGGCAGCGGCTAAAAAAATTATGCCTAACGATTTGAAGCGCATCATTCGCGCTCTTGAAATATTTTACGTTTCGGGAAAAACCAAAAGTGAAAACGAATCGTTTGTTACGGAATCGGAATACGATTATTTGTTTTTTATTCTCGAAAAAGAGCGTGAAAAATTATATGAAGATATTAACAATCGTGTAGCGGCAATGTTTACAAACGGTCTTGTGGAAGAAGTCAAATCGCTTATCGAATATAAAAATTGCCAATCGATGCAGGCGATAGGGTATAAAGAGATTGTTTCCGCAATCGAAAATAATGAGCCTGTTGAAAAAGCGCTCTTTGCCGTGCAACAAAATTCCCGACATTATGCAAAGCGACAAATAACGTATTTTAAGGGAATTAGAGCAAACAAACTATTTATAAAAAGCAATGAATATGGTGAAATTTTGATAAAAACTAAACAATTTATCAGTGATGTGTCAAACATAGTACAATAAAGGCGGTAATTAAATTGGATTTTGAAAGATTTATAACGGAATGTGAAAACGATTGCAAAGATACTTTTGCCGAAATCGATAAAATAGCGCTTTACAATCAGGAAAAAGTATTAAATGCTTTTATTGATAATAAAGTAGCTCTGCGTCATTTTGCACCCACAACGGGTTACGGTTATGACGATGTGGGCAGAGATACTCTTGCGAAAATTTTTGCAGACGTTTTTAATACCGAAAGAGCAATAGTTTCGCCGCTTATAGCGTCGGGCACTCACGCGCTTTCTATGGCATTATTCGGAATTTTAAGACCCGACGATTTATTCGTTTCTATAAGCGGAACGCCTTACGATACGCTTGAAGAAGTGATTTCGGGCGACAATATAGGGTCTTTGAAAGATTTCAAAATCTCGTTTTCAAAAGTGGAATTGCTTGAAAACGGAGATTTCGACAAGGAAAAAATAAGAGCGGAATTGAAAAAAAAGCCCAAACTTGTTACCGTTCAGCGTTCAAGAGGTTACTCTTGGAGAAAATCGTTTTCCTGTAAAGAACTTTCCGATATAATAAGTTACGTTAAAAACATTTTGCCGGAAGTTTGTGTTATGGTAGATAATTGTTACGGCGAATTCGTAGACACGTCAGAGCCTACCGACGCGGGCGCAGATATTATAGTCGGCTCTTTAATAAAAAATCCGGGCGGCGGACTTGCCTCGACCGGCGGTTACATTGCGGGTAAAGAACGTTATATTTCTCAAATAGAAGGGCGGTTTACCGCACCGGGAACCGGAACGGAAATCGGTTCATACAGCGGGGGATATAGAAATTTTTATCAGGGATTGTTTATGGCTCCGCACGTAACGGCGCAAGCGCTCAAAGGCTCCGTATTATTCGGATATGCGTTTGACAAGCTCGGATATGAAACTTTGCCGAAACCGCAAGAACGTTGTAACGACATAATCAAATCAATAAAATTCGATACGGAAAGCGAACTCGTGAGCTTTTGTCAGACAATTCAAAAATGTTCTCCGGTAGATAGTTTTGCCGTCCCGTATCCGTGGGATATGCCGGGATATTCGCATAAAGTTATTATGGCGGCCGGTACGTTTGTACAAGGCGCATCAATCGAGTTAAGCGCCGATTCGCCGATAAAAGAACCTTATATTGCATATTTACAGGGCGGTCTAACTTACGAACATATTAAAATAGCGGCCAAAAGATGCGTCGAAGAGATTTACAATATGAAAAATAAATAGTTTGCTAAGGCTTTAATCGTCGCGCAGTTTTACGGCGGTTGCGGCTTTTTTGCGTCTTTCTTCGCTGATTGCGGCATAATGTTTCTTTGTGGTGTTAACGTCTTTGTGTCCCAAAACATCAGCAACTATATAAATATCATTTGTTTCGCGGTACAATTCCGTACCATATGTACTACGTAGTTTATGCGGAGTTATTTTTTTGAGCGGGGTAATGAGTTTACTGTATTTTTTTACAAGCAATTCTACGGCACGCACCGAAATTCTGTTTCCCTGAATAGATAAGAACATCGCATCATAATTTTTAATTTTGGAATAAAATTCCGTATTTACTTCCTTCTGTTCGTCAAGCCATTTTAAGTAATTTTTCAACGCCGAGGCAACTTCGTCGGAAAAATATAAAATTGCCTTATTTCCGCCTTTGCGCGTTACCGTAAAACTGTTGGTTTCGATGTCTATATCGTCGCGGTTTATGCCTACAAGCTCGCTGATACGAATTCCGGTACCCAAAAACAAAGTTAATATTGCAACGTCGCGGATTTTTGTCTGAGAATGAAAATCCTGTTGCTTTTTGCTCATATCGGTAGCATTTTCAGCTTCGTTTAGCAGTTTGACAATCTCGTCCGGTTCAAGACGTACGATTGCTTTTTCGTGCTTTTTGGGCAATTCGACTTTTGTGGTAACATTACAAGACAGTTTATCTTTGTTGAAAAAATATTTGAAAAATGACCGGAGAGTCGAAAGTTTGCGTTCTTTGGCGCATTCGCCACATTTATAAGATTTGCCGTTATATGTATAACTTGACAAATATTCCAAGAAAATTTCTATATCAAGCGCCGAAACAAATTCCAAATCGTTAAGAGTTAGTTCCTGCGGAGTCATAGCGTTCTTAAATTTTTTCTTACATAAATAATCGAAAAATATGCGCAAATCGTAAGCGTAATTTAATCTTGTAAGCTCAGACGTTCTCGTTTGAATTCCGATAAAAAATTCATTGGCAAAAGTCGGGAAAGTTTCAACGATTTCCCGTATTTTATTAGTGTTTGTTTCTGCGCGTTTATCAAAATAATTGTCTTTTGCCATATATTAAGTATATAATAAATTTTCATAATTATCAAGCAAAATAATTAAACTGCAATCTAACCGAATTTCAGAACGAAATTTAAGTTAAAAATTAAAACAAATCCGATTCGCATCCGCTTGCGCGCAAAAACTAACTATCTTTACGCAAAAGCTGTCTTTTGCGAATAGTTGTGAGTGAGTCTTTGTGCTTGTTTTTGGTGATCCCCGCCCTTGCAATGCTTAATAAACAATCTATTTAACAGCTTAGTTTTCGTACATCCAATCGGCGTATACGCCGAAGCCTTTTGTCGGGTCGTTAAGAAATACGTGAGTAACGGCGCCTATAATCTTATTATCCTGTATTATCGGACTACCGCTCATTCCCTGTAAAATTCCTCCGGTTGTCGAAAGCAGATTTTTATCGGTTACTCTTATTATCATTCCTTTTTCATTCGGCGAGTTTTGGACGTTTGCTTTAACTATCTCTATATCATAATACGTCAATTTATCGTTTACTGTGGTTACAATTTGCGCTTTTCCCATTTTTACAAGATGGCGACTTCCGACGTCAATCAATTCTGCGGATAAAGATTTGTTTGCCGTGCCGTATACTCCGAACTCATTGTTTTTTTCGATGCGTCCTATCGGTGAAGAAGTGTTTGTAAAAGCCCCTTTCAGTTCCCCAGGAACCCCTTTACTTCCTTTGCAATAGCCTAAAATTTTACAGTCGTAGATGTTGCCGCTGTAACAAGGCAAAACCCTATTATTTTCGTTTCCGCTTATCGGATGGCCCAAGCAAGCGAAGCGACCGTCTGTTCTGACAAAACTTACAGTACCTATGCCGTCTACAATATCTTTTACCGCAAGTCCGAGCCTATAATACCCCGTTAAGTTTTCGATTACGGGATAAGCTGTTATTTTGACTTCTTCACCGTGGCGCAAAACAACCATTTCGACTATGCGGTCGTTTTCGCCGAAATTTTGCATATTTTCAGTGATATCGGAGGCATAAAGCACTCTTTTCCCATTCATTTCTATGATAATGTCCCCGTCCACTATACCCGAATTCGGCTTGACCTTTCCTGCGTAAGTATCGATTTCAACCTTTTGAACAACCAATACACCGTTGACTTTAAGAGAAATTCCGACCGGAAAACCGCCCAGATATACCTTTCTCTCGGGTTCAATCTCGGCAGATACGGATTTAATAGGCAATATATTAAATAATTTGAATTTAAGTTTACATTGATTTATCCCGCTGTTAAAAGATGCGGTTTCCGCAACCCCGTCAATCTGAACGCCGATATGTCTGATATTCAAATTTTCGAGTTCTGCGCTTGAAAGTCTTATTCCTGCGGGAATGTTGGAAATTTCAACGATTGACGGAACTATATTGGATATCAGTAAAAAAACTGCGGACAATATCAGCAGTTTTAATACGGTAATTTTCAAAAAACCGACACGCTTCATAATAATTAGTTTACTTAATATTCTTAATATTATGCGAGTGCGGAAATATCAAAAATTGTTATTCGTTTCATATTTTAACGGAACGCTTGAAACTATCGCTCCATTCTTTCATTTGCGCGGCATTTTCAAATGCTTTTTCGCTTATGTCTTTTGCGCCGGACAATCTCGATATTTCTTCGATAACTCCGCTACCCGACAAGAGTTCGACTTTGGTTTCCGTAGCATTATTCACATTAGTCTTTGTTATTAAGTAGTGATTGTCTGCCATTGCGGCTATTTGTGTAAGGTGTGTTACGCATAGTACTTGGTGAAAGCGTGAAATTACGGCAAGTTTTTTCGCAACTTCTTGTCCTATCTTTCCGCTTATTCCCGTATCGATTTCATCGAATATCATCGTCGGAATATCATCCACCCTACTCGATATAACTTTCAGCGCAAGCATAAATCTCGACATCTCGCCGCCCGATATTATTTTTGCAAGCGGTTTAAGCGGTTGCCCTGCATTTGCGCTCAAATAAAATTCGGCTTTGTCCATACCGACCGAAGATATATATTTTTCGCACTCTTCAAACTTCGGCAGTTCTTCGAATACTATTTTGAATTCGGCGCCTTCCATTCCCAACTCGTTCAACTCGCGCTTCATAAGGGTTTCGAATTCAACCGCACCGGCACGCCGTATCTCGGATAGCTTTGCCGACAAATTATAAATTTTCTTAATCGATACAGCCTTTTCACTTTGCAGTTTCTCGAATATTTCCGCGCTGTTTTCAAGTTTGTACAGTTGCTGTTTTGCCGATTCCAAAAACTTATTCATTGCGGCAAAATCGCCGTATTTACGCCTTAATCCGCGCAAAGCATTAAGCCTGTTTTCGACGTATTCTAAATCTTCGGGACTAAATTCCGTTTCTTCGAGTTGAGTCCCGAGAGTTTCGACAATATCGTCAAGCTCTATCATAACGGAGTTTAAGCGCTCGTAAATATTTTCGTATATGTCGCTTATATCGGAAATTTCGCGGATTGCGGCGGTCGCGGTTTCGATAATTTGCACTGCGTTGCTTTCGTCAGCAAAAGACAAAGACTCTCTTGCATTCGAAATTGCTTCGGCAATTTTTTCGGCATCCAAATAAATCTTTCGTTTCTCTAAAAGTTCTTCTTCTTCACCGTCGGCAATATTTGCTTTTTTAATTTCGTCAATCTGAAAACGCAGCATATCCATATTGCGCTCGCGTTCGGACGTGTTTCCTATTTCCTTTAATTCTTTTGATATTTTAACGTAATTTCTGTATTCGGCTTCAAGCTCTTTCAAAAGCTCAGATATACTATGTCTGACATAGTAGTTTAAAATACGTAAATGTTCGTTAGGTTTTGATAGAGATTGATATTCGTGTTGACCGTACAAATCAACAAGTACTTCCGTCAACTTTCTCAGCATAGAAATTGTCGCCGCCCTGCCGTTTATACGTATTTCGCTTTTTCCGTCGGATTTGAAAGTTCTGTTTACTATAACGGTGTCTTCGTCGGCAAAACCGAATTCATCCAAAACCGTTTTCGCTTGCTCATTGGATTCGAAAACTCCTTCCACAAATCCCTTTTCTTCCCCGAAGCGCAAAACGGTCTTATCGTACCTTTCTCCGAGCAACAACATTATACCGTCGACTATAATAGATTTTCCCGCACCCGTTTCTCCGCTTAAAATATTAAGCGCATTGCAGAATTCGAGTTCGAGATGTTTTATCAACGCTACGTTATGTAAAATAAGCCTATTAAGCATTTTCTTCTCTCTTTATCCGTTCACTAATTCGTTTAATATGCCCACTATTTCAACGGCGACGTCTTCGCTTCGCGTAACAATCATAACCGTATCGTCGCCGGCAACGCACCCCAACACTCCGCCGTTATTTAATTTGTCAATCATTAAACCCGCCGTATTTGCGCTTCCCGAAAGCGTTTTTATTACGACTATATTAACGGCGTGGTCGATACTCAAAACGCAATGCTTAAAAACATTAACGATTTTATTCGCAACGCTGTGGTCGGCAACGTCTTTGGAATATTTTTGCCTACCGTCGGGAGTAGTTATTTTAATCAGTCCGAGTTCTTTAATATCTCTCGATATGGTTGCTTGCGTAACGTTATAATGAGCGAGCATAAGTTCTGCCGCCAGCTCATCCTGAGTTTCTATATCTTTTTTTGTTATAAGTTCGAGTATTTTGAGTTGTCTTGCATTTCTTGCCATAGTTGTTATTCTCTTCCCCCGGTAACGCTCCAAGTGTTCAACTTGCTAAGTAATTTCAAATAAAAGTTGTTTTCTTTAATGCGCACAAACAGAGCCTGCGTATTTGATTTTTTAATATGTATTTCCTGCGCGCAACCGATTGTTTCGCAAATTTTTCCGTCGGCAACAACGGCAGCGGCGTTTCCGTCGCCTTTAAGCGATAATACAATTTTTTCCGTGTCGGATATAACAACGGGACGCGAATGCAGCGAATGCGAACTTATAGGCGTAAGCGCGAAAACGTTGGCAATCGGACTGATGATAGAGCCGCCCGCCGATAACGAATACGCCGTTGAACCCGTCGGAGTTGCAACTATATAGCCGTCGCAATAATAATTATCCAAAAAACCGCCGTTTACAAATACGTCAAGCGATACCATTCTTCCGTCGTTTTCACGCTTCACGACTATTTCGTTAAGCGCAGAAACTTTTTTGCCGTTGACTTCGGCTGAAAGCATAGTGCGCTTTTCAACATTATAATTCCCGTTTTTCAATACATTTGCGATTTCGCTCAAATTACTTATTTCGATTTCGGTAAGAAAACCGAGCTTCCCGAGATTTACGCCCAAAATAGGTATACGGTTATTCGCACAATATTCGGCTATACCTAAAATAGTACCGTCGCCGCCTATCGTTACCATAACGTCGGGACGCATTTTGTCGGTAAAATCAAACGATTTTACATTGTTAAAGTTTTCGGCAACATCTTTATATACTACAAAATTCATCGATTCGCTACGAAACAACTCGATAATTTTTTTAGTAATATCCAAATTCTTATCTTTTTTGATATTGGCGTATATACCGACTTTCATAAAATTCATATCCATAGCTTTTTTTACAATTATACACTATTATGAATTTTTATACAACAAATTTTCAATATTCTTTTTTGAAAATCCTATTTTATTCAGCACTTCCGCCGAGTCGAGATTTTCTATATACTCGTCTTTATGCCCTAAAATAGTTACATCCGCTCTCTTTCCGACCGAATTGAAATACGATAATACCGATTCGCCGAAACCGCCCTTAATTACGTTATCTTCGAATGTTATAACCGTGTTTTCCGCTTTGTTTATGCTATCGAGATATTCCGTATCAAGCGGTTTTATAAAGCGCACATTAACGATTTCAACGTTTTCGTCCGTTATTTCGCACGCTGCATCCAACGCCCGATTGCCCGCACACAGAAGAATTTTGTTAGTGCCCTTTTTAATTACTTCCCACTTGCCGAGAGCGATAGACGCCGCGTTTCCGTAATCTTTGATGTATCCCTTGGGATAACGTATGGCAAGCGGTGCGTTAAAATCAAGCGACCACTTTAACATTTCCCCGAGTTCGTTTCCGTCCTTAGGCGTACATACCGTAATATTCGGAATCATACATAAATAGCTGATATCGAGAACACCCTGATGCGTAACGCCGTCAGGCCCGACAACGCCGGCCCTATCTATAAGAAACGTTACGGGCAACGAATTCAAACAAACGTCGTGAACAATCTGGTCGTAGCCGCGCTGTAAAAACGACGAATAAACCGCAAAATACGGCTTTAAGCCCTGTTTAGCTAGCCCCGCTGCCATCGTAACGGCGTGCTGTTCGGCAATTCCCACGTCAAAATAGCGTTCCTTATGCCTTAAAGCAAACTCCGAAAGACCCGTTCCGTCCGCCATTGCCGCAGTTATCGCAACGATTCGGTTATCGCTGTCGGCAAAATCCGACAGTTGTTTGCCGACAATTTCCGAATATGGAAAACAGCTTTTTTCGCCTTTCGGCGCAACGCCGTGAAATTTATCTGGATTTTTCTCTGCGTCGGGATAACCGTACCCCTTGTGCGTAGCTACGTGAATAAGTATCGGTTCGTTTTTATCCTTAACGCTCGAAAATATTTCTATAAGACTGTGCAAATCATGTCCGTCGAAAGGTCCGAAATATTTTATTCCCATTTGCTCGAACATAATTTTGTTTTGCATTACGGCTTTTAACGAATTTTTGGTAATTTCGGCGCAACGCATTATTTTATCGCCGAAAAACGGCAATGACGCTATTCCGCGCTTTACTCTCGACTTAAATTTCGAATACCGCTTGCTGAGTCTTAGTTTTGTAAAATAATTTGAAATCGCGCCGACGTTTTTCGATATAGACATTTCGTTATCGTTAAGAACGATAATCATTTTAGCTCCGCTTGCGCCTATATCGTTTAATGCCTCAAAAGCCATTCCGCCGGTAAATGCGCCGTCGCCAATGACTGATACGACTCGGTAATTATCGCTTTTGATATCTCTTGCACGCGCAATGCCCAAGCCGACAGACAGCGAAGTACTGCTATGCCCCATCGTAAACGCGTCGTATTCGCTTTCCTTCGCGTTAGGGAAACCGCATACGCCGTCGTTTGTGCGTAGCAAATCAAAATCTTTCTTTCTTCCCGTAATGATTTTATGGGCATAAGTCTGATGTCCGACGTCAAACAATAATTTATCCTGCGGCGCGTCGAAAACGTAGTGAAGCGCAAGCGTAAGTTCTATTGCGCCCAAATTGGACGCCAGATGCCCGCCCTGACGCATTACGGTTTCGACTATATAATCTCTCAGTTCGGCGGCATAAATTTTGAGCTGAGAACAAGACAGCTCTTTCAAATCTTTCGGAGATTTTATATTGTCGAGATATTTGTATTCCATAGTATAAATTGCACGCTCTTATATTATTGTTTGCGAACCGCCGATTTCAATGCAATTTTTTTCAGAAAGTCGGTATTGCGACCAAGCCCCGATAATGCTTCCACAGCTTTATCGATATTGTCGTTAAGCGCCTTTTGCGCAAGTTTTTCTCCGTAAACAGCAACGTAATCGTTATTTGCTCCGATTTTTCCGCTTTTGCAATCGAGCAAATCGTCTTTAATCTGAAAAGCAAAACCGAATCCTTCGGCATAATCGGAAATCTTTTTAATTTCTTCGTTGCTTGCACCCGCTATTTTAGCTCCCGCAAGCATAGCGGCTTTTATCAAATCGCCTGTTTTATGCCCGTAAATATAATTGATTTTATCGGAAGTCATTTCGTCCTTGACGGTCGTTATATCGAGAGCCTGTCCCGCAATCAGTCCTTTCCCGCCTATACTGTCGGAAAAAATTTTCCCCGCTTCCACAAAGTTTTTGTCGTATCCTGACAATCGAATAGCGTCGAAGATAAGTTCATACGAAAGGTTCAAAAGCGCATCCCCTGCCAATACGGCAATACTCTCCCCGTAAACCTTGTGATTCGTGAGTTTACCGCGGCGGAAATCGTCGTTGTCCATACACGGCAAATCGTCGTGTATCAGCGAATATATATGCACGCATTCTATGGCGCACGCAAATTTTTTGACGCCGCCGTTCAATTTTCCGCCGAACAGACGAAAACATTCCAATAGAAAAATAGGACGAATTCTTTTCCCGCCGTCGAGCAAGCTGTATTTTACGCTCGATTTCAACGGTTCGGGAATATCGTCAAATGACAGTTCATTCAAAAAAGATTCAATTTCATCCTTTTTAATTTGTAATTCTTTGGCAAACGACATTCGAATATCTCCAAAATCAGTTATTGAAAGGTTCTTCCGTTAATTTGTCCATTTCCTTACGAATTAAAACTATTTTTCCTCGACTTTCGGAAAGACTTTTGAGACATTCTTTTGTAAGCGCCAAGCCTTCTTCGTATAATTTAATCCCTTCTTCGAGCGATAAATCTTTATCTTCGAGCCTTGTCGTGATTTTTTCGAGATTGTCGAGTTTTTTTTCGAATTCCATTTTTCCGTCCTACAACATTTTTTTGTTTTTAACTTTCGCTCCGAGTACTCCGTCTGACATAACAATACTTATTTCATCGGATTCGCTTATTTCAGCGGCTTTGAAAATATTTTTGCCTTGCTTTTTGATTCGCGCATACCCTTTCGATAAAATTTTAAGCGGACTCAGCATTTCAAGTTTTTTATCCGTTTCGCCGTATCTTCGACTCTTATCTTCCGCAAGTTTTTCGATGTTATCGTTAACCGCCTTAACACTTCTTAAAACGTCCGATTGCGCAGATTCGAGTTTCGTATCGATTATTGCGCTCATACGCTCCGAAATGCGTTTAACGGCGTTATAACTGCTCATAATACGCCGTTCCGATGTAACGGATATGAAGTGGCAAGTTCTGTACAGTCGCCTTTCTGCGCCAATCAGCTTGTCTGAAACGGCTTTATTCATATTGCGGATGCAATGTTCTATCCGAGCGTACAAAGCGTCGTTAACGGAAGCTACAAGCTCGGCGGCAATACTCGGCGTTCCCGCACGGACGCCTGCGCACAAATCGCATAAGGTATAATCCGTTTCGTGCCCTACTGCCGATATTATCGGAATAGCGCTTTGTGCAACGGCACGCGCAACGCTTTCGGCGTTAAATACGTTCAAATCCACAAACGCTCCGCCGCCGCGCGCAATTATTATACAATCTACGTTATTCAGGCTGTTAATTGTTTTAACGGCGGAAGCTATTTCTTTTTCGGCGTCTTCACCTTGAACCCTTACGTCAAAAATGTAAACGTCGATTTTTATGCGGTCTTTCAAAATGCCGAGTATATCGTGAATAACAGCACCCGACGCACTCGTAACCACGGCAACCGAACTTATTTTGGGCGGCAGTTCGGGACGGTTTTCGAAAAGTCCCTCGGCGCATAGCCGCTCTTTCAGTTTTTTAAGTCTGAGAAAATCTTCGCCTTCGCCGTAAGGCTTGATAACTCTTACGTTAAAACTTACTCGTCCGCCCTTTTCGTAAAAAGTTACCGCACCGCTTAACAGAACTTTCATTCCTATCGGCAAATTTTCGTGCAGACCGAACTTTATACAGGGTAATACGCAATCGCCTTCCCGCACCGTTATAAACGTATTTCCGCCGGAAATATTGAATTCCGTGATTTCTCCGAAAACTTCGATATTGTGCAACAGAATTTCGTCGAGAAATACGCCCTTAATATAATTATTAAGTTGCGAAACGGATAAAGTTTTAGGCATTTAGATTGGCGGCTTTAACGGTATTGTTCATAAGCATAGTAATAGTCATCGGACCTACTCCACCCGGCACGGGAGTTATATACGACGCTTTTTCGGCACATTCTTCAAAGTTCGCATCTCCGTAAAGTTTTCCGTCGAATCTGTTCATACCTACGTCTATTACAACGGCTCCGTCCTTTACCATATCTCCGCGAACAAATTCCTTTTTACCGATTGCAACAACAAGAATATCGGCTGTTTTGGTAATTTCTTTAAGATTTGCCGTCTTAGAATGACAAACGGTAACGGTCGCATTGTTTTGCAAAAGCAGTAAAGCCACCGGTTTTCCGACTATATTGCTACGCCCTATTACAACGGCGTGCTTTCCGCTTATATCTGTGCCGGTAGACTTTATAAGCTCTATTACTCCCGACGGAGTACAAGCGGCAAGACAGGCATTTCCGAGCAAAAGATTTCCTGCGTTTACCGCGTGGAAGCCGTCAACGTCCTTCTTGGGGTCGATTTTGGAAAGTATATAGTTTTCGTCAAGCCCTTTCGGCAACGGAAGTTGCACCAAAATACCGTCTACTGCTTTATCGGAGTTCAGCTCGTCGATAAGTTCAAGCAACTTATTCTGCGTTACGTCTGCCGGTAAATAATAGGCAAAAGACTTTATTCCCGTTTCTTCGCAGGCGATTATTTTATTGCGGACATAAACCTGGCTTGCGGCATTATCGCCCGCAAGAATAACGGCAAGACCTACTTTTCTTCCGTGTGCTTTTTCAAATTCAAGAGCTTGCGTTTTAAGCTCGCCGCGTATTTTCGCGGAAAGCGCTTTTCCGTCAATTATCTTCGCGCTGTTCATTAAGCAACTCCTCTTTGTTCTTTTTTATTCCCGCCAAAATACCGTTGATAAAAGCGGAACTTTTTTCCGTGGAATATTTTTTCGACAACTCAACGGCTTCGTTTATAGACGCCGCGTCGGGAATATCGTCCATATATAAAATTTCGTAGCAAGCCAACAAAAGTATAGACAAATCGACTTTATAAATACGCTCGGCAGAAAAATCATTTGCAAACCGCGCTATGTAATCAGTAAGAACATCGACTTTTTCGTCTACTCCGTTATAAACGTCGCTGAGATAACCGAGTTGCTCGTCTTCGGTAGCGTTTTCTATCATCGAATACGTCAATGCGTTTTTTTCGCCGTTCATACAACGCTCGTATATAAGTTTGAATAAATTTTCGCGGGTTTCGCTCCTGCTCATATGTGCCTCTTTGAAATTCGTGTATATAAAAAACCGTACAGACCCTTTATCAGAGTCTGTAAGGTTCTTTTTCTCCGTTTTCGCGGAATGTAAGACCGAGTATATTTACGTTTATTACGCCGACCTTAAATTCCGTCATCGATTCGACGCTTCGCTTTATGTTTTCCTGTACTCTGAACGCCACGTCCGTACAGCTCACGCCGTTAAAAACGTTAATATATACGTCCACGTTCAGCGTATCGCCTATCATATCGCTGCGAACGCCCTTGCCTTGAAGCCCCGCCACACCGTTTATTTCCTTAACGGCAAGCTCCAATATTGACGTTACGACTTTGTTTCCATAGGTAACGTCGCCTGTGAAATTCGCGTTGTATCTGGATTTGAGCGGCATTCAAAGCGTCCTCGTTATAAATCTTTTGTTTATTATAGCATACTATTCGTAAAATTACAATTTATTTGACCCTATTTTACAGGTATAATTATTACGTTGGTAGCGTCTTTTGCTGTTTCTCTTACAATAATGTCGAGAACTTTGTTTGCTTCATCGTCGCTGAGAACTTCCTGCTTAATGATTATGTTCACATTTTCGGTGGAATTCGTTACAAACGCATCTTCGAATCCGAGAGATTTTATAAGACCTTCCAACACGAGTTCGAGTTCCATATTTTTAGTGATTTCGAGCTTGCTTGCTTCCGCGCTTGCAATAGCTTCTTGCGTGGACGCTTCGTTTGCAATAATCGCATCGAGATATAAAATTGTTTGGTCGCGCGTAGCCTGGCGGTCTGCCCTGTACGTCGCAAACAGATTCTGATACGTAATGTCGTCTCCCGAACCCTCTACTTTTTTCGTTCCTTTATTCAGAAAAATGTTCAAACAACCCGTAAGTACGAGAAGCGCAACCATTCCCACAAGGACAAAAATTTTCTTTTTCTTGCTAAGCATAATTGGATACCTCCGTTAATTTAATACAAATTTATTTTTTCATAGCATAGACGCTAATTTTATCAGGCGTTATATTAAGCAATACCGATACGGCGTTTATAATGTCCAATTTTGTGCTTACATTACCTCCTCCTTCACAAACGATTATAACTCCCAACGCTTTCGGATAAATTTCTTTAAGCACTATCGGTTTACCGCCGCCTGTGCTTTGAATTATCTGAGGCGTTGACGTTGACGAATTTGTGCCGTTATTCGTTATGTATGCGATAACGGATTCTACGCTCGATTCCCAATTTATAACGAGTTTGAGTTTTCCGACTCCCGCAATTCCGCCGAGCACTTCTTCCAAATCGGATTTCATTTGATTGCAATAATCCGAAGCCGACAGCTGTTCCGACGCAGTGCTTTTATCGGCTCCGGTGCCGAATTTTGCGCCGAAGTAAATAAAAAGCATTATTATAACGGCTATAATGGCGATTATTATCTCGATGTGCTTGATTTTTTTGAACTTATCGAATATTTTTGATACCTTGCCGTCTTTACTCATTTATTATCACCGCGCCCTTTTCGACGTTAAGATATTTTGTAACCGAATCTCTTATAAGCTCATACTTATTTATATGCTGCTTATCTTCGTCAATGACAAGATTCTGCAAATTCACCTTAACAAAATTTATTATCAAAGAATTATTGTTATCGAACTTACCGTCTATTTCCACCGAAACGCCGCGCAAACCGTCTTCCGCAAGTTTTTCTTCGACCCCCTTTGCAAGATAGCGCATCTTAATTCCGTCGGCAAACGCTATATAATTTTCGTCCAATGTAAATTCGGGCGCTATCAGATTCCCGTTTTCAACGTTGAAATTGTTTTTTATCAGGCTCGGAATTGGCGTAACTATAACAAGCACCGTAACGGTTGCGAAAATGGATTTAATATATTTGCTTATTCTTCCGCTCGGCAAAATAAGGTCGATAAGCGTTCCTATAATAACTATGCCGAGAATGCTCATTATCCAAGCCGATATTGCGTTCATAAAACAAGATTCCCCGTCGAAACTACTAAAATAAGAAAAAGAAAATATAAGAAAGCCGTACCGAGCACTATCGAAACGAGCATTCCCATATTTTTGGAAAGGTCGGAAAGCAATGCGCTTATTTTCGTATTGCCGAGCGGCTCGACTATCGCGCCCGTAAGCGACAAACTCAGATTGAACACGATTATCTTCATTACTATCGGAACAAGCGACAAAAGCAATAGTACGACGGCGGTCATACCGACTGCATTTTTCACAAGCACGCTTCCCGCCATTACGAGATTAAGTCCTTCCGAAAGATAGCCGCCTATAATCGGCACGTATTTGCTAATCGCAAACTTTGCGGTACGAACCGACACGCCGTCGTAAACCGATGCGGTTATCCCCTGTATAGACAAAAAAGCAATAAAAAGAAAGAACACGGTGCCGAGCAACCATTTCGACGCTCCGGAGAAAAACGACGACATTTTTTTAAGTTTTACGCCTTCCGAAATGCTTCCGACCACAGTAAATACGCAAGACAATATAAAGCACGGTAAAATTACGACGGACACAAGTTCGGTTACTCCCGACGCCAATATCGCAACGGACGGTTGATACACTGCCACCGAAGCATTGCCGCCGCTTGCCGCCATCATAGTAAGAATTATCGGAAAAACCATATTCATTTGCTTTCGCATAGAAGTAACCATATTCATACAAGCGGTTATAAGCATTATAACCTGACTCAGTACAAGCACGACTATAAGAGCTATATTTGCAAAGTGAACTATATTTTCCACCGAGTCGGACGCAAATCTTCCCTTAATGGAGCTAATTATGTTAAACGCTATCGAAATTACCAATATCGATATTATCAACGGAAGATATTGCAAAAAATCTATGCCTATGATTTCCAAAATGTATCCGAAAAAATTCGAATAGTCGAGTTTAACCTCTCCCGAAAGTATTTTTTTTAACTTTTCGCCGATTGTTGCCGAGCCGAATACGCTCTTTTGATTGTCGTCGAGCGAAGCGAGAAACGCGTCCAATTCGGACGTATCCACTTGGTCGAGAATTTCTTCTACGTTCTTTTGTAAATCGTCCTGAACATTACCGTTTTCGGATTCTTCGGCAAAAGCGGTTATGGGAGAAACGAAAACCGTAGCCGCAAAAAAAATTATTGCCAATAATAATAAAAGCCTTTTTTTCATTGCAAAAGCCCCGAAATGGTGTCGAATAACAAAGTGATTATCGGTAAGGCAATAACCATAATAATGAGTTTGCCTGCAAGAATAATTTTTTCCGATAGTGATTTTTGTCCCGCGTCTTCGACTATTCCCGCCGAAAAATCTGCTATATACCCTATTCCGATTATTTTCAGAATTATCGCAAAGAGTTTCGACGGAATACCGGACTTGTCCACTATCGACGATATTACGGCAAAAATGTTAACAAAATAGTCTACAAGCGATAAGAGAATAAGACAGCCGCCTGCTATACCTACAAGCAAAGCCACGTCGCTTTTATGCTCTTTCAGCATAAGAGTGCAGAATGCCGTAATAATTCCGATAGACGCTATTTTCACAATTTCCATTTCAGTATAAGCCGAACATAGTTCTTAAAGTATCGAACAGCTGAGAAATCATATCTACGACCATAAGCAAAACTATTACAAGCCCGGCAAGCGTCGTTATTGTAGCTATTTCGTCTTTATCCGCCTTTTTGAGAATCTGATTTACTATGGCGGTTATTATTCCGACGGCGGCTATTCTGAAAATAATATTTATATCCACTTCGCACTCCTATAATATTATTATTCCGAGAGCAAGTCCCGCGAAAAATCCGAGTTTTATATAAAGCCCGCCGAACTTTTTTTTCTTCTCGTCTGCCGCTTTGAGCATATCCGAAATTTTAAGTTTGTAGTTTTCAAGCTCGAAAATCTGCGTCTGACTGTCAGAAGTACCGAGCGAAAGAAACAGTCTTTCTATTTCCCGTTTTTCTTCTTCGTTCAGAAAGTTTTTCGATAACGCAAACGACGAAAAATCTTCGCATTCTATATACGTTCTGAGATGTTCCGACAACAGCGACCCGTCGGATTTGCAAAATTCGGACAGAATCGTTTTAGTTGCGCTTTTGCGGAATTTTACTTCCGAGATAATCGCATTCACTAAATTCAACATTTTTTCAAAGTATTCGGCTCGCTTTACGAGTTTTTTTGAAAACATTACGCCCGTCATTGTTCCCGCGACCATACATAATGCGACAATAAGAAATTTAGTTATCATCTCATTTCAAGAGTAATAAATACAGTTGAAATTTTCGTCGTATATTCCGTCGAAAGTTCCCGGTCCGTGCCTTGACGATAAATTTACGTACCGCCTGAAAAGCCTTTTCTTTATTATGTTTTCAAACCCCGGCTTATTTATAAGGTCGGCGTGGTCTGCGGCGTGTACGGACGCTATAACGCATACTCCCGACGCGCAAGCATATTCTATCGCCGAAATATCTTTATCCCCGAACAGCTCGTCGGTTACTATAATGTCGGGTCGCATCGCCCGTATTCCTTGCGAAAAAGCAAATTGTTTACTGCAATTACTTATAACGTCGGTATGAACGCCTATATCAAGCTGTGCTACGCCGTTATGTACCGCCGCAAGCTCGTTGCGCTCGTCCACAAGCAGAATATTCGTTACAGGACTTGCATTGCCGATAATGCGCGCCAAATCCCTTAAAAGCGTTGTTTTACCTGCTCCCGGCGGCGAAATGACAAGCGTATTTTTCAATTCTCTTTCGCACGCGTATTCGTAAACTTTTTGCGCGCAACCGAAAATCTCGTGCGGCACCCGAATATTCAATGAGCTGAAATTCTTTATTGTGCGTATGTCGTCTTGCTCCCAGACTATCTCGCCCGCAAGTCCCAAGCGCACGCCGCCTTTTATCGTAATGTATCCGTTGCAGATGTTATCGTTCACGGCATACAGCGAATATTCGGACGCTTTAACAACTATATCCGAAATTACGCCTTCCGAACAAATCATACTACTCGATACCGAATCTTTTACGCCGTTTGCCGACAAATAATAAAAATTCCCGCCATAGTTTATCATAACGGGTTTATTGGTGCGCAAACGAATCTCGTATACCCTATCGGGATTAAGACGCTTGCATATTACGTTTGAAATGCCTTGCGGCAATATTTTATAAAGGCTGTCGTAAATCATATTATATAAGTATTACGTTTGTCCTTATTTTATGACTCAGACAGCCTTTACAATTTATTGAATTTTATTATAACGTTACTCGGCTTGCAAAAATAAATTTTTGCATCGCTGCCGCTTTTGTTTATTATAAATCTTCGTAGCGTAGTTTTTCGGCAACAAGCGCCATAAATTCACTTGCCGACGGCTTTTCGTACGTCCGAAAAATTACCGTTCCGAACAAATTGTTGAGATTCATAAGTTTACCGGAATTATACGATAATAAGATTGCATACCCTATCGACCTTTCCACGTTGGAAACTTTCGTTCCGTTATTCTTTGCTATTACGGAATATACGCATTTGGAAATATTATCTATTCTGCTCGGCTCGTTTTTAATGAGCTTTACCGCTTCGCGCAAAAATCTGTATCCTTTAACTTTGGCGGATATTCCGAGCGTCAGAAACAACGTCGTTATTCTTTCGTCAAGCGGATTGCCGACCGGTTTGTTTGCCAAGATACTCTCCGAAAATACGAAAGAGTTTACCGCGGTGTCTGCTGTCTGTACTTGTGTAATCATTAAATTCAGTTCCTTTTGTTTTATTTACATTACAAATTATACCATAAAATTCGACAAAAAGGAAGATAATTCCGTGGGGGATTTTGTGGGGATTTGGGGGTTTATTTGGGTACGTTTGGGTTATTATTCGCATCCGACGTTTTTACTTGAAAAATATAACTCCATATGTTATAATTACATAAAGGTTTTAGGAAAATGAACGATTGTATAAAGTTTGAAAACAGAGAAGATTTTCGGAAGTGGCTTGAAAAAAATTGCTTATCGAGCAATGGTGTTTGGCTTTTGTTCGGCAAAAGCGGCGGTCCGAAAACAGTCAAAGCAAACGAAGCGCTCGAAGAAGCTCTGTGTTTCGGTTGGATTGACGGACGGATGCAAAGCATAGACGATACAACTTATAAAAAGTATTTTTCTATGCGCAGAACAAACAGTAAGTGGTCAGAGAAAAACAAAGCGCTTATCGGCGAACTTGAAAAACGAGGAATTATGACCGACGTCGGAAGACGTAAAATTGAAGAAGCTAAAAATAACGGACAGTGGGACGCTCCGAAATCCGCCGCCGTTACCGAAGAAGACATTGCTTGCATAACCGAAATTCTGAAAGACTTTGAACTCGCCTATGCAAATTTTCTATCAATGCCACCATCGGTAAAAAGAACCTATACAAAAGCATATTTAGACGCAAAAACGGATGCTGGGCGGGAAAAGCGGATAGCTTGGATTGTAGACAGGCTCAATAAAAATCTGAAACCTATGTAAAACGAATTATTTCAAAGGAGAACCGTAATTATGGGATACTCATTTAAGAGCGTAACGATACGCACGGATAATTCCGAGAGCGGAATGGCTAAAATCAACGAACTTTGGGCGGATATTTTATGCGGTAAAGTGCCGCTTGATTTTGTCGAAAACGGCATTCCCGTAAAGGGACTTTCCCCTATTTCGGCGTACAGCGACTACGAAAACAACGAAAAAGGCAAATATAATTTGTCTGTAATGACCGTAACGGCGGATTTCTTTACCGAAATGGAAAAATCGGTTGCGCAAGGTAAATATATCAAAATCGACGAAAACGGAGAAAGTATAACCGAATGCGCGAATAAAGCGTGGACGAAAGTCTGGAATCTTACCGCAAGCGGAGAACTGGAACGCGCTTTTACTGTCGATTACGAAAGCACCGTCCCTGCCGAATACACAAAAGACGGTAAAGCTCATTGCTATTTATATTTGGCTGTAAAATAAGAAAACGGCATATTAAAAACAAAACGAAAAAAGCGGTTACAAAATAACCGCTTTCCGTTTTTATTATGGCTTTGTTTCGAGTTTCAAATCGAAATCGCCGAGCTTTTTGACATTGTAACCGTTCTTTTTGTATTCATCATAATCGAACGCTTCAAGCTCATCGATTGCGAGCTTATGAAACTCATAAAAATTGTGCCACCATTCGTAGCCGCTTCCGAGTTCCGCATTGAGATATGCGTCGGCAATATCGCAACCCATTGCAGGGGCTACGTAGAACGCGCCCATAGCAAGAACATTTACGCCGTTACCGGTAATAGCACGTAGTGCGGCGGGTACGCTTTCAACTACGCCCGCGTGAACGTGCGGGCATTTGCTTGCGGCGATATGTATGCCCATACCGGTACCGCAGAACAAAAGCGCGCGCTCGTAACGACCTTCCGAAATTTCCGCTCCTACTCTGAGCCCCACTCTGTGAAACATCAAATCCGTATCGTTGGGGTCGCTGTCCGCTTTGACGCCGAAATCTTCTATCTTCCATCCTTTGGCTTTCAGGTGCGCAACTACGGCTTCTTTAAGCGGAAAGCCCGCAAAATCGGCGCCGACGACCAAATATTTATCTTTAACGGTTTTCATAATTTATTTAACGCGTTCCATATACGTTCCGGTTCTCGTGTCAACGCGAATTTTATCGCCCATATTGATAAAGAGCGGGACGTTGATATTGAATCCCGTTTCGAGTTTGGCGGGCTTGTTTCCGGCTTTGGAAGTATCGCCCTGAATACCGGGTTCGGTTTCCGTTACTTCGAGTTCAACGAAATTCGGCGGCTCAACCGAGAATGCAACGCCCTTGTAGCTCTGTACAGAAACCATCATTTCTTCTTTAACAAACTTCATTGCTTCCGCAACTATCTCGTAGTTGAGCGGAATCATTTCGTAAGTTTCCATATCCATAAAGTAATACAATCCGTCGTCGTTATACGAGTATTGCATTTCTTTGCGCTCAATATGCGCATTTTCATACTTATCGGACGGGTTGAACGTTTGCTCCAACACCTGACCGGTTACTATGTTCTTAATTTTAGCGCGAACAAACGCCGCACCCTTGCCCGGTTTAACGTGTTGAAAATCAACTATAACGTACACCTTGCCGTCTATTTCGATTGTTACTCCCTTGCGGAAATCTCCTGCCGATACCATAAAATCCTCCTAAATTTCTAATGTTTTTTCAAAATCGGTTAAGTTCTCTATTCCGTCTTCACGGACGACAACCATATCCTCTATACGTACTCCGCCGAGTCCGTCTATATAAATTCCGGGCTCAACGGTAATTACCATACCGTCCTGCAAAACGTCCTGACCGTTTTCTCTTACAAACGGCGCTTCGTGTATATCGAGCCCTACGCCGTGCCCCAGCGAATGCCCGAATTCTTTATCGTATCCGTTTGCGCGGATATATTCTCTTGCGAGCGAATCGGCCTCGTGGCAGGTCATACCTGCTTTGATATGTTTAAGCGCGTAATTCTGAGCTTCTAAAACTATGTTATGAATAGAAGCAAGCTCGGGATTGGGGTCGTTTATGAAAAACGTTCTCGTCATATCTGAGCAATATCCTTGATATTTTACCCCGTAGTCGAGCAAAATTATATCGTTCTTTTCAAACTTTTTAGCAGACGGTACGTGATGCGGTTTTGCGGAATTTTCTCCGAATGCGAATATCGTATCGAACGACATACAGTCCGCGCCGTCTTTAACGGCTTCGTATGCAAGCTCGGCCGCCATATCGCGCTCGGTAACGCCCGGCTTTATAAGCGGTATTATTTTTCTGAGCGCACGCTCGGCTATGCGTTGAGCTTCGGTAATTTTTGCGACTTCGTCCGCGCTCTTGATTATTCTAAGCGATTCTATATTTGCGCTTGCAGGCGTAAGTTTGAAATCCGCCAATTCGTTTTTAAGCGTCTTGTACTCGCAAACCGTCAGAAATTTATCTTCGAATCCTACGGTTTTCGCATCGGTCTTTTTAAGAACTTCGATTACAAACTTGTAAATATCGCTCATTCCGCGCGCGACGATAAGATTAAAACCTTCGAGTTTTTCCTGCGCCGCTTTCATATATCTCGAATCCGTTATGAACGTTTTTTCGTTTTCGGTCAAAACAAGACATCCGAACGAAGATTTGAAATTTGTAAAATAAAAACGGTTTTGCGGGCTGAAAATTACGTAAGCGTCTGTTTTTCCGCCAAAAAGATTTTCGTACATAAAATCCTCCGTTGATAATTATAACATATATTTCATAAAAAGGAAAATATTTTTAAGCTCTTTTCAAAGTTAATATTCAATATCTTTCTTTATGCGGTCGGCAAGGTCCCGAGGAGAAGAGAATTTTTGTATATCGCGCAGAAAATCCGTAAATTCCAACTTGATTTGCTTGCCGTATAAATCGGCTTTTTCGTCTTTGATAAGCGTTTCCACGCTGACGACCGATTCGTCGAAAGTAGGTTTTGCGCCTACGTTGGTAACCGATTTTCTGACTTCGCCGTCGTATACGGTTCTTGTAGCATATACGCCGTTTTTTACAAGCATTTTATCGGCGGAAATATTGATATTTGCCGTAGGAAAGCCGTAAATCTTCCCCACTCCGCGTCCGTGTATAACTTCGCCGGTCATAAAATACGGAACGGTCAGCAGAAAATTAGCTTTTTTAATATTCCCTGAACGCAAAGTTTCCTTAACAAGCGTACTCGATACGCGTTCGCCGTCGAGTAAAACGGGCTCTATTACCGATAACGATATATTATTTTGCGCCGCAACGTGTTTCAGATATTCGGCATTTCCGTCGCCGTTATTGCCGAACCTGTAATCATATCCGCAAACTATACCCGCTATGTCGAATCTCTCGAATAAATCTCTCAAAAAGTCGTCTTTACTCGTTTTTCCGAAACGTTCGTCAAATTCAAAAGGAATTACGTAATTTATGTCCAAGTCTTTGAATAGCAGACAACGCTCACTATATGTATAAATCAGCTTGTCCGATATTTCAAACCTGTTGTAAGGATTGTTTGAAAAAGTAATTACCGCGCTTTTTGCACTCAATTCGCGAGCTTTTGCTTTTACGCGCTCGATAAGAACTCTGTGTCCCGCGTGAACACAGTCGAAAAAACCCATTCCTACAACGATTTTTTCTTTGGTTTTTTCCGAACTTGCGATTTCGAGCATAAGTTTAGTCCCTTAAATACGAAGTGATTTTCAATATCCCGTTTACGCTTTGTCCGAGTCCGAATAATTCTCTCTTGCAATATACCGTAAAAACACCTTCTTTATCGCACGGAATTTTTATTCCGTTTATCAGTTTTACGTACATATCGTCGCATAGCGTAAGAGCTTCGCAATCTGCGAGTACCTTTTCAACGGGTAATACGGCTTTTTCACCGAGAGAAACGAGCTTGTCCAAAGTTACGCCTTTCTCTATTTCGAATTTTCCGCAACGCGTGCGCGTAAGCGCCGTCATTGTTGCAAGAGAGCCGCAGCCGTACGCAAGGTCGCGGCATATACTGCGTATATAAGTTCCCGCACTGCAATGAATATCGAAAACAAAACTTTTGGCGTTTATCTTACCTTCCCGCTCAATCGAATATATATGAACGGTACTCGGTTTTAAGCTGAAATCTTTTCCTTCGCGCGCCAAGTCGTAGGCTCGCCTACCGTTTATGTTTTTCGAGCTGTAATTCGGCGGCAACTGCTCAATCTCGCCGAGTTGCTTTTTCAATGCGTTTGCTATTTCCGCATCGGTAGGGATTTTATCGGTCGTCCCGACTGTCGCGCCGCTGCCGTCAAGCGTATCCGTTTCGTAACCGAAAGTAAATTCTGCTCTGTAAACCTTATCCTTTTTCAAGAAAAAATCAAACAGCCGCGTCGCTTTGCCTACGCCTATAAGCAATACGCCCTCGGCGTCCGGGTCGAGCGTTCCCATATGTCCGACGTCCTTGCGGTTAAGAATTTTTTTTACCTTACTTACAGCCGCCGCAGACGAAATTCCTTTCGGCTTGTAAAGATTTATAATGCCTTTCATCAATTCAGTCCGTCGGTTATCGATTTGACTATTTTCCGTAAAACGTCTTCATAATGTCCGCTTACTATACAACCTGCGGCTTTTTTATGTCCGCCGCCGCCGAATACTGCCGCCGCAGACGAAACGTCCGCGCTTTTTGAACGAAAACTGACCTTAAATTGCGGTCTGTTCTGTTCCGTTATGCACGCGACAACAAGAACTTTCCCGATATTCATACCATAATCGGTAAGTCCTTCGGTATCTGCCAAAACGCAACCCGTTTCTTCCAAATCTTTTAGCATAACGGATATGATGCAGATTTCATCGTTATGATAAAACTTCATAGAGCGTATAGCGCGCTCGACTAGCATAGTTTTATTTATTGTATTGTTGCGGTACAAAAGCGACGCTATCTTATTTGCGTCGATATTATATTCCAAAAGTTTTGCCGCCGTGTACATAACTTTTGCGTTCGTATTACTGTGAGCAAAATGTCCCGTATCCGTCGACAAACCCACAAAAAGACAAAACGCAATGTAATCGTCGATTCCGTTTACCGAATCGAGCAAGTCGAACAAAAGTTCGCAAGTACTCGACGCGTCGGGAACAACGTAGTTATAATCCGCGTAACCCACGTTCGTTATGTGGTGGTCGATATTATAACTTACGCATTTTTTCAGTTCGCCCACATAACGCCCCAGCCGCTTTTCGTCGCCGCAATCAACGCAAAAAACAGCGTCGTAAGACGAAAACTTCTTATCGTTGAGTTTATCGAATTCTTCGAAAAAAGCGTAATGTTCGGGTTTATCCGAGTCGCAAACAAAATCAACCGCAAGGGAAAATTTTTCCAAATACCGCTTTAATGCAAACCCTGACCCCAAGCAATCGCCGTCGGGACGCATATGTCCTACTATAAGTGCGGTGTTCGCCGTTTCCGTTACTCTTTTAATTTCGGTTCCCGTTATCGTTTTTTTCATCGCCTGATTTTATTCCCTGTATTATAGCGTCAATCTTTTCGCTGTACTCCATACTGTCGTCAAGAATAAACGTAAGCGTAGGCACAACGCGCAAATCGCGAAAATCGGCAGAAAGCTCTTTTTTTATATAGCCCGCACAATTTTTCAGCGCGCCGAAAGTATCGGCGGCACTATGCTTGTCGCCGTAAATACTCACGTATACTTTTGCCGTTTTAAGGTCCTTGGCAGTATCGACTTTTATGACGCTTATCATTCCGCCGACGCGTGGGTCTTTAATTCGGTTGGCTACTATGTCCGAAATACTTTTTTGCATTTCGGCGTTTATTCTCTCTATTCTGAAACTCATTCTTTTATGTTCCTTAGGGTAAAATCTCAGCTCTTAATTTCTTCTATCGTATACGCTTCGATTTCGTCCAGCTCTTTAATATCGCTGAAATTCTCGATACTGATACCGCATTCGTAACCTTCGGCAACTTCCTTAACGTCGTCCTTAAAACGCTTTAAGCCCTGAATCTGACTTTCGCAAATAACTTCGCCGTCGCGGAATACGCGCACCTTGGAATTTCTGTAAATCTTTCCGTGCGTAATGTAAGAACCCGCAACAATGCCCGACCCCGTGATTTTGAACACGTTACGAACCTGCGCTCTGCCCGTAACCGTTTCTTTGAGTTTCGGTGCGAGCAATCCTTTCATCGCAAGTTCTATATCGTCGATTGCTTCGTAAATGACTTTGTAAAGCCTTATTTCTATGCCGCTGTTTTCGGCAAGCGACTTCGTTTCCGAATCGGGACGCACGTTAAATCCGATAATAATTGCTTTCGAAACGTCGGCAAGCATTATATCCGATTTGTTGATAGCGCCTACGCCGCCGTGAACGATATTTACGCGCGCTTCTTCGTTAACAAGCTTTGCAAGCGAATTTTTGAGAGCTTCGACGGAACCCTGAACGTCGGCTTTGATAATGATGTTAAGGTCTTTGATATGCCCTTCGTTGATTTTATTAAATACGTCGTCAAGCGTAGCCGTTTGAGTAGTTGCTATTTGCTCGTTCTTTATCTTAGCCATTCTTTCGGCTACTACCTGCTTAGCCATTTTTTCGTCGGAAACAGCAAATACGGTATCGCCGGCGTTGGGTACTTCGGTGAAACCGAGAACCGAAACGGGGGTCGACGGACCGGCTTCCTTGATATTTCTGCCTTTGTCGTCAGCCATTGCCCTGACTCTGCCGCTCGTAGTTCCGGAAATAACCGTATCGCCTACGCGCAAAGTACCGTTTAGCACTATAATATTTGCAATAGGTCCCTTGCCCTTGTCGAGCTTTGCTTCCACAACCGAACCCTTTGCCTGTCTGTTCGGATTTGCACGGTAGTTATTGACTTCCGCAAGCAAAAGTACCGATTCGAGCAACTTGTCTATGCCCTCGCCCGTTTTTGCCGAAATGGGAATCATCATAGTATCGCCGCCCCATTCTTCGGTTACAAGACCGTATTCCGTCATTGTCTGCTTAATCTTATCTATATTTGCGGCAGGTTTGTCAATCTTGTTTATAGCGACTATAATAGGCACGTCGGCGGCTTTCGCGTGGTTGATAGCTTCAACCGTCTGCGGCATAATACCGTCGTCTGCGGCAACTACAAGTATAGCTATATCGGTAACTTGTGCTCCGCGCGCGCGCATTTCGGTAAACGCTTCGTGTCCCGGCGTATCGAGAAACGTTATCTTTTCACCCTTGCAGACTACCGAATAAGCGCCTATATGCTGAGTTATACCGCCCGCTTCACCGACAACTACGTTTGTTTTTCTTATAGCGTCGAGCAACGAAGTTTTACCGTGGTCTACGTGTCCCATAACGGTAATTATAGGCGGACGCTTAACGAGATTAGCTTCGTCATCCGCTTCGTCGTGGTACTCTTCGAGAATAGACTCTTTGCTCTGTTCGAGTTTGAGTTCGAGTTCAACCCCGAGTTCGTTTGCGACCAGCTCCATAGTCGGGAAATCGACTACGCTGTTTATATTGGTCATAATGCCCAAAAGCATAAGTTGTTTGATTATTTCCTGAGCCGTCTTTCCTATTTTTTCGCTCAGTATCTTAACGGTAAGATTTTCGGTTGTGATAACCGCTTTCTCGATTTTTTGCGGAACGAAAACGGGTTGTTCCTTGACTTTCTTATTTTTCAGCTTCCGAACGCCTACGCGCTCTTCGTCGAAACCGTCCTGAATAAAGCCTTTACGGATAAGCGTGCGCTTGTTCATAGACTTTTTATCGTCCGCACCCTTCGTAAAGTCTTTTTTCTTATTGTCGAACGACTTTCTGTCTTTGCTCGGCATAACGGTCGGCATCTCGGCGCGAATAGGTCTTTTCGCTCCGCCGAACGCACTGCCGCTTCCATTCGGACGCTGTCCCGCTCCGCCTTGCGCAGGTCTGAACGGTGCGCCGCCCTGAGCCGAACCGCGCGGAGTAAAACCGTCCCTTCCGCCTTGCTGACGGTTAAAAGACGAATTTCCGGCGGGTCGCTGATATTTTTGCGACGATTGGGTCGCAGTAGGCGCTTGCGGAGTAATTCTGCCGCGAATATAGCTCGGCGTTGCGTCGAACTGCTTAGTGCGGATTGCCGCCGAATTATCGGCAGCGGCAGGCTCTTTCTCCTTTTCGGATTTAGCCGTAGGTTCGGTAGCGGCAGGTTTTTCTTGTACGGCTTCCACGGCAACTTTCTCGGGCACAACGGGAGAAACTTCCTGCTTTTCTTCCATAGCGGGGTCTTTCGGCTTTTCTTCCTTGACGGCTTTTGCGTTCGCCGCTTCTTCCGCCGCGCGTTGTTCTTCTCGTCTGCGGCGTTCTTTCTCGCGGTCTTTTTCGCGTTGTTCGCTCAAAATCGCATCGATGCGCTTACGCATATCCTTTATGTTGATGATTAAAGAATTTACCTCGCTCCCCGGTTGATTGAGAGCGTTGAGCTGTCTGATATTTTCAAACTTGTTAGGCTCTTTGGTATTTTCGGTATTGGTCGTCAATTTCTTACCTCCGCAACTATCAATGTATAGTTTTCGTTAATGTTTTTCTTTACTGCGCCCGCCATCTGCGCGTCCTTGAAAGCTATTACTTTGCAATTCTTCCTATAAACGATTTCTTCGAGCGTTTTTTTCGTTATTATCAAATCGGTCTTTGTTCTGTTACAAAAGTCGATTACCGACTTTCTCGTGTTCTCCGCCGCCGACCCGCACATAATTACAAGCGGTTTCTTTCTTCCGCCGACTATGTTGTCCGAGCCGTACACAAGTTTAGACGCCTTTACGGCGAATCCGATAAGCGTTTCTACTTTATCCTTTTCCACGCTCGAATTCCTCGGCAATCTTATCGTAAATCTCTTTGCTTACTTCGCAAGAAAAAGCTCTGTTCAAGGCGCGCGTTTTGGCGCATTTTTCAATACATTCCTTAGTCGGACATATATACGCGCCGCGCCCGTTTTTCTTGCCCGTAAAGTCAAGACTTATTTCGCCGTCGCCACTCTTGACAATCCGAATAAGTTCTTTCTTATTCTTCATTTCCTTGCAGGCGATGCACATTCTCAAAGGGATTTTCTTTTCTTTCATACTTACTTAATTTTTAATCGAGTTCGCCCAAATCCTCGTCGAAAATATCGAGTATTTCGTCCGTAGCGGATTTTTCTTCCGAAACAGCTTCCTGCGTTTCGTCGGCAACAACCGTTTCTTCCGCTTCTGGCTGTTCTTCTTCGTCTTCCGCTGCGCTCTGAGCAAAAGTCGAATAAGGCTTAACGTCTATTTTCCAACCGGTTAGTCTTGCGGCAAGCCTTGCATTCTGACCGTCTTTGCCGATTGCAAGCGAAAGCATATCGTCCATAACTACCGCTTTTGCCGAATGTTCTTCGTCGTTGACCTGAACCATTACGACCTTTGCGGGGCTGAGTGCGCGAGCTATAAACTCCAAGCTGTCGTCGCACCAAGGAATAATATCTATTTTCTCTCCGTCGAGCTGGGATACCACGGAATTTACGCGAACGCCGCGGTTACCTACGCACGCGCCTACTGCGTCAATATCAGAATCTTCGCTGTAAACAGCCATTTTGGTTCTGTAACCCGCTTCGCGGACAATCGACTTTATAACGACAAGTCCGTTGGCTATCTCGGGAACTTCGAGCTCGAACAAACGTTTAACAAATCCCGCAACCGTGCGCGAAACTATTATCTGCGGTCCTTTCGGTCCCGTCTTTATTCTCTTAACGTATACCTTTATTCTGTCGCCGACGTTGAATCTGTCGTTGGGAGATTGGTCTTGCGGCATTAGTACGGCTTCGAGCTTGTTGATTTCTACGTATACGTTTTTACCCTCGATACGCCTTACTATGCAAGTAACAAGTTCGTCTTCTTTCTGAGAAAGCTCGCTGTACGCGATTTCGCCTTCTACTTCGCGCAACTTTTGCATAATTACCTGCTTAGCCGTTTGCGCCGCAATTCTTCCGAACTCCTTAGACGAAACTTCTTCGGAAACAATATCTCCTACCTTATACTTTCTGTTGATAAGACGCGCGTCTTCCAAGCTGATTTGCGACTCTTTGTCTTCCACGACTTCGACTACCGTTTGGTATGCGACGATTTTAATCGTATTTCTTTCGGGCAACAATTTGACGGTTACCGCCTTACTTGTTCCCGTGTGTTTTTTATATGCAATCACAAGCGCCGTTTCGAGCGCTTCGATAAAGACAGACTTCTTGATTCTCTTTTCTCTTTCAAGCTCGTCGAGAGCAAGAAAAAAATCCTTGTTGACCATTTTTTTGTTTATCCTCCGAATATTATTCAAATTTAACCAGCGGGCGCACAAGAGCTATTCTCGTATTTTCTATTTTCAGCTCTTCGTTCCCGCAAAGTACCGTAACGGTATTATCGTCGCGCGCCTGTAATACGCCCTCGTACAGTTTCTTTCCTTTAAGCGGCGCATACAGTTTAACTTCGACTTCCTTTCCGTAATTTCTTTCAAAGTCGCGCTGTTTCCTGAAAGGTCTGTCAAGCCCCGGCGAAGAAACGTTCAATACGTAAGGCGCGCCGTCCGTGGGGTCGAGTTCGTCCAGAATCGGATTTATCGCGTTATTCACCGCTTCGCAATCGTCGAGATTAACTCCGCGCGGAATATCTATATAAATCGTAAGATTCATTTGCCCGTACTTTTTCTCGTACTCTACGTCCACTACTTCGAACCCGAGTTCTTCGATTTTGGGCGTAACGCTTTTTGCAACAGTTTCGACTACCGACAAAACCTATTCTCCTTAATTGTTTTTTCACCGCTTATAAAGTTGAGAGCGGACATTTTTCTGTCCGCTCTCAGTACCGTATCATATAAGCCTGAATAATTATAACACACCCGAAATAAAAAATCAACCGTTAGAGTCCATTTTTTCCAAAATCTTTACAAAAACTTCCGCCGTCGCCATTGCGTCGTCAAGAGCTCTGTGCGCGTGGTCGAGCGATACGCCCAAATACGAACACAAATATCCGAGCTTGTACTTTTTAAGCCCCGGAAAAATCTTACGCGCAAGATACAGCGTATCCATTTTATCGTTATCGAAATAAATATTCAGATGCCTACCTTTTATAGCAACAAAAGACAAATCGAATTGCAGATTCTGCCCTACGAGTATGCACCCTTCCGTAAACTTGTAAAAATCTATTATAACGTCGTCGTTCAGCGGTGCGCCGACCACGTCCCTGTCGGTTATTCCCGTAAGCTCGGTAATGCGTTCGGGAATAGGAATTTTAGGGTCTATAAACGTAGAAAACGTTTCGGTAAACACTCCGTCGACTATTTTGACGCCGCCTATTTCTATAATCATATCGTCTCGCGGATTAAGTCCCGTAGTTTCTATATCGAAAACTACATAGCTTCTTCCCAACAGCGATTTGGTGATTTCCTTTTTGTCCGTGAAATCGAAAAGCGTCGGCTGAGCCGTTATAACGCACGGCTTCGGGAAAACCGTTTTATAGTGTTCGTCGACTTTGCGCTTGATACGGTTTACCGTAAATTCCGTCGGTAACGTGCAGTATGAAATATCTCTTGCGAAAAACACCGCGCCCGATTCGGCGCGCTCGTCTTTTTGTATCGAACCGCGCACCACAATTTCCTTTCCCGTCTGCAACAGCGTGATTTTATCCTGAGTATATTTGTTGGGAAAATACAGGCAATCAATACTGCCTGTAAAATCTTCAAGCGTCATTTTGTAGAATTTGCGCGCAACGGTTTCGCCCTCTTTCGGGCGGCGGGAAAGCTCGTCGAAGCGCGTGATTTTACCGCAAATAACCGCGCGCTCTTTCGGAGTAACGGCGTCTTCTATATACATTGCTTTATCGTAAATAATTGCGCCTATCAACTCGTCTACGTTCTGAGGGCGTATCGACCTTTCGGAACCGTTTTCAAGCTCCAAAACGGGCAATTCTTCGTCGTCGAAATCGTCGTCGTCTTCCGCTTCGTCCGACACGACAAGATTGACGGCAATTTTTTCGCAATAGCATAAATCGAGATACGTTTCTATATCTTTTACGAATTTCTTTTCGATACAATAATCGTATACGTGTTTTTGAAGTTTAAGCGTTATGCTCGGAGCGTCGGACGAATCGTTTATATCTATGTCTTCTTCGCCGACGGTGGATACTACGGCTGGATAGCTCTTCAAAAATTCCCTGAACCCGCGCATAAAAAAATTCTTATCGAAATGACTGAGAGTCAATTTCAACGAAACTTCTGCCGCGGTGTTAAGCGCTCTTTCTACCGCCGACTTAATAGCTTCCGTTTCAGCCGAAACTTCTTTTTGCTTTCCGTCGGGATAAATCATATTAACCGTTACGGTTTTGCGCGAAACTACCACGTCAACGGACGACAATTTAAGATAATTGAATTTGCCGTTTGTATATTCGTTGAACTTGTCGATAAAACTTTTAGCCATCTTTTGTAATATCCAGAATCATTTTTTCCATATAAGGAATTATTTCTTCGTTTTTTACGGTAGCCATAACTTCGCCTTTTTTGAATATAACGGCTTTGTCTTTGCCGCCCGCCACGCCGAAATCCGCATCTTTTGCTTCGCCGGGTCCGTTTACGACGCAACCCATAACGGCTATTTTCATACGCTTTTTAATATCTTTCGTCAGGTCGCGCACTTTATTAAGCACGCTCATCATATCATACTTGCAACGCGAACAAGTCGGGCAAGAAACAACTTCGCAAAAATTCTTATCTATTCCCGTGGCGCGCAGTATGCGTTTTGCGGCGATAACTTCTTGCAACGGCTCTCCCGAAAGCGAAACGCGCAAAGTGTCGCCTATTCCGTCGAGTAACAATGCGCCTATGCCTATCGCGCTTTTCACAAGACCGTCTTCGTATGCGCCGCTCTCCGTAACACCGATATGAAGCGGATAATCGCACATTTTATCGAGCAAGCGGTTTGCTTCCGTCATTGTTCTTACGTTGCTTGATTTAACCGATATAACTATATCGTAAAATCCGCACTCTTCCAAAATTTTAACGTGTCCGAGCGCGCTTTCCGCAAGTCCCTGCGCCGAATTGCCGTATTTATCCGTTATTTCCTTTTCGAGCGAACCGCCGTTCACACCTATGCGTATCGGAACCCCGTTAGCCTTACACGC
>WSNJ01000010.1 GCA_013316045.1 Clostridia bacterium | reverse complement strand
GTAATTATCAACCGCTTATCGAAAAAAAAGAAAAGGAACAATATCTATGACAAACTACGTTGTATGCCCCGAATGCGGGTATAAATTATTCAAATTAGGCGACGGCTCAAACGCGGAAATATATTGCCCGAAATGCAAATTAAAATTACAAATAGAAATCAAGGACGGCAAAATCATTATTCAAAAAATACTAACAGACAAAGCATAACAACCGAATAAAACTTTATCAAAATAAAGAATTGAGTGTACGAAAGTAAAATGACAAAATCACTTTCGGGAGCAATAAATGGCGCACTCAATTCTTTTTTTATTCAATACCTCATAGAAACGCCTACACCCTCACAATGAAATATGAGCAGTAATCGCACGCACGGTTATCGCCGGCGTTTGTTTTAGGTGTTAAAACTCTCTATGAAAGAGTAAAACCCGACAGATTTTCAAGGCTTTATAAAGTCTGAAAGTTTGTCGGGCTTTTTTTATTTTCAAAAACCTTTACCTATCGCCGTTGCCGTGCTTATAGGTGGAGGTTTTTCTATGCAGACAATCAAATATACATTCGCGGACGGCACTACAAATGAAGTCGAGGTTACGGAAGATATATATTTGATACGCTTGGAATTATTACAACAAGAAAAGAGAAACCATTGGAAAGAAACAAGGCGGCACACCTCGCTCTACTATTTTACCGATATAGGAATAGACTTCGAGGACAAGCGAGCGGAAAACCCGCTCGAACTCTACATACGGAAAGAGAATATCGCAATCATACGCAAAGCAATGTTATACCTTACAGACAAGCGGCGGAAACTCATACATAAAGCATTTTTCAAGGAAAAGACATTCCGCACTATCGCAAGAGAACAAGACTTATCGAAATCGGCTATATCGCAACAAATGAAAACGTTGTACAAGCATTTGCGGAAACATTTGGGGCGTAGACTATGGGAAAAGAATTGTATCAGGTCGTTGCGTATATCGCGTTACGCAACAAGGACGGCTCGCCTATGATAAACGTACCCTTGTATGTCAAGGTGTCGGAAACGAACAAAAACGGTATGACGGAAACGCAAGAAAGCGTTATGCACCGCATATCGGAAATAATGATTAAACGCAACGAAAAGCAATTAAACGATTATTTTGCAAACGCAACGGCAACGGGCGCGGGCGGCTTGCCGCCCGCGCGTGGCGTATAGTATTACCTTAGTCCACACCGTAACACTGTAACACTTTTAGGGAAATACGGCACAATACGGGGCGGCGATAGCCGCCCCGTGTGTCAATAAGTTACTATTACCTTATTGGCACAACGGAACACGGAACGAAAAAGCAAGCCCGCTGTGGGTGGGTTTGGGTTGGGTTATTAAGAATTAAAGGAATTTCAAATATGAATAAGCAAATGTCGCTCGGAATAACAATTATCTATTTTAACGACCAAAGCAAAAACATTTACGCCGAACTGCCGCCCGATAAAGAGCAAGCAAAAAGGCTGTCAACGCGTATCTATAAGGACGCTATGACAGCCCTTGCAAGCCGTGAACAATCACCGCACCGCTAACTGCTTACCGTATAGTTTATAGTCCGACAGCGGCAATTCCACCGCGCAATACAATTCACGTCGATTTACCTTGTATATTACCGTGTTCGTTTTTGCAGTAAGTCGGTGCACCAACAAAATGCCTACCCTTGCGGTAGGTATTTTTGTTTGGTATCCGCATCAGGCTGAACCAAGGCTTATGCCGTCTTCAAGTCCGATTGCGGGCTTGCAATGAAAAAGTCGGATTACCGTTTGAAAAGTAACCCGACTTTATTTTTATTCGGTATCAGTAATGAAAAACGGATAAAATGAACCGTAATCTATGTTAAAGTTTGCTTTTAAGCTTTCTTATTTTGTTTTTATATTTTTTGCCGTTGCTTTTGGAATAGGCAAATCCAAATACAAATCAAGACTTCTTTTTCTTTTTCGGTAACGGCGTGATTTCTTCCAGAATTTTAATCACTTCGTTCGCGCGCTCGGTATCTTCCACGTCGAGAATATAGTGTTCTTTCGCGCCGTCGTAAGGAATGCCGCACTCGGCGTCCGTCATTAAATCTTCTATCTGCGGCAACTTTTTTACGTATACGCAATCGTCGCATACGAGCAAAACGGGCTTATCGTTTGTATAAACCATATAATCGCCGAACATTTTTCTGTAACGCACGGCATAATTTCCGCGTATTTGCTCGCATACGAACTCGATAAATTCTACTGTGCTTGACATAACACCGTTACATAAGCGACAGATAGAGTTTTTTGATATCTTCTACCGTAGGGTCTTTCGGGTTGCCGGGACGGCAAGCGTCGTCGTAAGCGGACTGAGCAAGGAAATCAACGTCTTCTTTCTTGACGATTTCTTTAAGGTCGGCGGGAATTCCCACGTCCTTGGAGAGCTTTTTAACAGCGCCGACAGCCGCTTTGCGAGCGTCTGCAATGCTCATCTTTTCTACGTCTTTAACGCCCATAGCCGTAGCAATATCGCGATACTTTTCGCCCGTAGCGGACGCGTTATATTCCATAACAGTAGGCAGAATTATAGCGTTTGCCACTCCGTGCGGGGTGTCGTAGAGCGCGCCGAGCGGATGCGCCATAGAGTGAACGATTCCGAGTCCCACGTTCGAGAAGCCCATACCGGCAACGTATTGTCCGAGAGCCATACCCTCTCTGCCTTCGGGCGTGTTCGCAACCGCGCCGCGCAGATTCTTCGAAATTATTTCGATAGCCTTTAAGTGGAACATATCCGAAAGCTCCCACGCGCCTTTTGTTATATAACCCTCGATTGCGTGAGTAAGTGCGTCCATACCAGTAGCCGCCGTAAGTCCTTTCGGCATCGACGACATCATATCGGGGTCTACAACGGCAACGACGGGAATGTCGTGAACGTCTACGCAGACCATTTTTCTGTTCTTTTTCGCATCGGTTATTACGTAGTTAATCGTAACTTCCGCCGCAGTGCCGGCAGTCGTGGGAACCGCGATAATCGGAACGCACTTATTCTTCGTAGGTGCAACGCCTTCGAGCGACACCACGTCTTCGAATTCGGGATTAGCTATTATTATACCGATAGCCTTAGCCGTATCCATAGACGAACCGCCGCCTATCGCTATAATGCTGTCTGTTTTGCTCTTTTTGAACGCCGCAACGCCCGTCTGGACGTTTTCCACCGTGGGATTAGCCTTGATTTGCGAGTAAATCTCGTAATCTATCTTTGCATTTTCCAGAATATCGGTAACTTTTTTCGTAACGCCGAACTTTATAAGGTCGGGGTCGGAACATACAAAGCACTTCTTAAAGCCCCTGCCCTTTACTTCGTTAGCGATTTCGGCGATTGCGCCTTTTCCGTGGTAGCTCGTTTCGTTAAGAACAAATCTGTTAGCCATTGTAAATATTCTCCTTAATATATATTGTTTATTTTAAGTTGAAATCTCTTTTGATATCTTCGACTTCCTTATCCGAAATTCTTACGGCTTTGCCGATACTCTTTGTTGCGATAAGCGTTTTTGCCGTAAAATCGGAAACTTCGAGTCTGTCGAAACAGTTGAGTATAGACTTACCCGTAACGAGCAACGAATCGTTTTCGATAAGCACGAGCGGCGAGCTTTCCGAAACCATATCGGTAATTTTCCGATAGTCGTTGTACAGCGTGCCGAACGGCGCAGTCGAAAGCGTGCGCATCATTATATAGCTTTCCGGAATTGTTCTCGCGTCGAGTTCGCTGCGCGTAACGCCGAACGCCATAACGTTCACGGGCAACGCTATCATAATAGCGTTAATTTCGGGGTGTTGCTGATAAATCATTCTGTGCAATAGCACCGAACGGCTCGGACGCTTGCCCGCTTCTCTCAGACCGTTGTCTACGCGGACAAGGTCGCCCGGGTCCATATAAAGCCTGTCCGCTCCCGTCGGCGTTATAATAAAGCTGTCTTTACCTTTAAGCCTTGCGGAAAAAGTACCGTGCGTACTCATAACGAGTCTTTTGCGGTACGACCTTTGCAGAAGATTACAAATAGCGTAGCGGAGTTCTTTTTCTTCCGAAGTTCTCTCGGTAACGTTAAATTCCCCGAGCGTAGCTTCGCTGCGCGTTTTGAAAAGTTCGAGCTGCTCTTTTTCCAAAGCAATCGCTTTGCCGAGCTTACTCGACTGTATGTTCAGCTCGGCGCAGTATTCGAGCGTTTCGAAACGTTCGAAAGCCGTAAAAACGTCTTCACCGCAAGTAACTACGCCGTGATTGTCCATCATAACGGCATTGCACCCTTTCGCAAAAATTTCGGCAATGTTCTCGCCGAGCTTAATACTTCCCGGAACTTCGTACTTTGCAATGCCGACCTTTCCGATTACGGTGTTCGGCGCGGGAATGATTTCCGTGTTCGGCGCCGTACGCGTCAAGCTGTACGAAACGAGAGCCGGCGGGTGCGCGTGAACAACTGCGCGCGCGTCGGGACGCGTCTTGTAAACGAGCTTGTGGAACGGAAGCTCGACGGACGGTTTGTGTCTGCCTATAACGGTGCCGTCGGGCTTAACCTGACATATATCGTTACGCGTAAGATTTCCCTTGTCTATGGAGCTCGGAGTTATCCATATATCGCCTTCCGAATCGAGAACGGAAATATTTCCGCCCGACATCGTAGTCATATTATTGGAATAAATTCTGTCCATAATCATAACAAGCTGGTCGGCGGGATGCAAGTATTCGAATTTCATAAGTCTCTCCTTTGGTGTCGGTCATTCCGATCGTCTTATCAATTATAATTTTTCTTGCCGAATAAGTCAAGGAATTATCGGCGCGATAATGCACAAAAAATCAAAGATTGTTGCGGCTCATTTCGTACAGCTTGACCGAGTTGTCGATAGTCTTTTCCTTAGCCGAATTACCGTACTTGTCAACGTCCTGAACGTTCTTCGGTCCGTGCGACAGACAAAGCGGACCGTTAAGGCAACCGCCGTCGCAAGCCATACCCTCGAAAAAGTTTTCGAGCGCCTTTCCCGCTTTGAGTTTAAGCAGATTGATTTTGCATTCGTCTATGCCGTTCATAGCAATAGGCACAAGACCTTCCACACCTTTTGCGGCGGCGGCGTCTTTTATGCCCGTAGTAACCCCGCCCGATTTTGCGAAAATTCTGCCGTAGAACGACGCGTTATCCAAATGCGTGTCGCCGAGCCCCGCAACATCAATGTCGCGCGCGTCGAGAAACGCCTGCAATTCTTCAAACGAAAGCACCGAATCAATCGCATTTTCCGTCTTTTCCAACTTGCATTCGAGCTTCTTGCTCGCGCAAGGACCTATGAATATTACTTTTGCCGTAGGGTCCGTGCGTTTTATAAGCATTGCCGCTTCTACCATAGGCGAAACCGAATGAGAAATATATTTTTGAAGTTCGGGATAATACTTTTCTATATAAGACACGAACGACGGACAGCACGAAGTCGTCATAAGTCCCTTTTCCTGCCATTCCGCGAGTTCCTTATAAAGCGTTATATCCGCCCCGAGCGCGGCTTCTACCACCTGATAGAACCCGAGCTTGTGTATTCCGCTTACGACCTGTTCGATTCTTGCATATTTGAACTGACTTACTATCGCGGGCGCGATTACGGCGTAAACCTTATACGCGGTATTGTCTTTCGACCCTTTCAATATGTCAATCACTTCCATAATAAGCGACTTATCCTGAATAGCGCCGAACGGACACTGATATACGCACGCGCCGCAAGCTATACACTTATCGTTGTTTATAACTGCTTTCTTGTTTTCGTCTACCGAAATCGCCTTAACCTTACAGCTCGTAACGCAAGGGCGGCGCTGATGAATTATAGCCGAATACGGGCAGGCATTTACGCACTTTCCGCACTCGATACACTTTTCTTTGTCGATAAACGCCTTTTTGTCGATAATTTTGATAGCGTCGCGCGGGCACGCTTCGCGGCAACGGTGTTGCAGACAACCGCGGCAAGAATCGGTTACGAACATTCCGCCGATAGGACATTCGTCGCAAGCTATATCTATAACTTCGACTATATTCTTATTATCCTTGTTTCCGCCGAAAGCGAGTTTGATTCTCTCCTGCAAAATCGCCCGTTCCTTATAAATACAGCAACGGTGCTGAGCTTTCGGACCGGGTGAAATCTCTTTCGGTACGTCTAAATAAACGTCGTCGTAACAGTTTTCGTAAGCGTTTTTGATAACGGCTTTGAGTACTTGATATTTAAGTTCCTGAACGTGTGTGTCGAAAATTCTCATTTTGCTTCCTTTTGTCTTATACGTAATGTAAAGTTACGTGCTTGCCGAGTTTTTTGAGATTATGCGCAATGCTCTCGACAAGTTTCAATTTCATAGTTATGTCAATCGGCAAACCGTTATGCGCTTCGTTTACGCCTTGCCCGATATAAAAGTCGATAATAGTGGCATCTTCCAACAGAATCTGCGCCAATTCCGACGCGCCGTCTTTCGCCGTAAAATACTTAGGCGTAAGGTCTTTCGGAGAAAGATACGCTTCGCTGAGTTCGAGCAGTCTTCTGAGCGTAAGAACGCCTTCGGTTACAAGGTCTATGCCGTTTATAAATCCTATCGGCGGAACGCGCGGGTCCGGAAAATCAAGCGACGCCGACACTTCCGTGCCGAGATAACGCGCGACAATCTGCGAACTCGTACCGCCGCAAACAATCTTCTTCCCGTCGTGCGACAGGAAATTCGCAACGCAAACGCTGTCGCTCTCCTTATTTACGGGCAGACCTACCATAAGGTCGGCGCGCATATTCTTTCTGAGTTTAAGCGCGGCAACCGTCGTATCGTCGCCGGGCAGATTATGATAAAGCTGATTGCACGCCGTGGCAAGCTCGCAAGCAACGCATCGCGCGCTCATAGTCGGCGAAATTATGCACTCCAAATGCTCTTTTACTTCTTCTCTGTCCCAGCCGAAATTGAGATTCATTCCTATGCCCGCGTGAATTACGCCGTCGGAAAACATTACGATAACGTCGTTTTCCCGCAAATTCAATTCGGTATTATAAACCGTTTTCCCGAGAATCTTGGATTCCGTACGCGGCAAATCGAGACACTTGCCGTCGCGCATAAGAATAGCCTGCGGATTGTCGAATTCAATCAGACAGCCTTTGCCGAACGTATCGACGTGAACCACCGTAAAAGTAGAATACGCAACGCCGCGCTCTTTGCACACGGGCAACGAACCGAGTATCGTTTCGATACAGTCCGTCATATCTATTTCGTTGGAAACCATAGTGCAGAGAATCTTGGAAGTCAAAGTCGCCAGAATATTGGCTTTTACGCCGCTCCCCATTCCGTCGGCAAGCACGAACGTCATTTTGCCGTCCTGATAAATGCTTTCGACTTTATCGCCGCACAATTCTTCGTTCTTCTTGTTCAGAGAAGTATATCCGCTTTCGAGATAATACTCGGTCATACCTGCTCCTCGCTCTTTTCCGTCAAAGTCTTTTTGAGCTTTAACAGCGCAACCTTTGTTTCAGCCGTAGTTTCGCCGAGCAAAGACGCTATTTCCTGAGCTACGCGCATCTGCTTTTTGATGACTTCGTCGGTCGTTTCGAGCGTTTCGTATTTTATCGAGTTCAGCTTCTCTTCGGAACGCATCTGAGCCGTAATGTCCTTAACCACTCCGAACAGCACGTCGTGATTATTCAAAAGAACTATCGTAAGTTCGGCGTATTTATCCGTTTTATCGATATAAATCTTTTTACCGTATACGTTCTTTCCCTCGTTCGACGCAAGAATAAATTCGGTCGGATTTATATAATCGAATGCGTTGCCGCCCTCGACCTTCGCGTCCGTTATTCCCCAAAGTTCTCGCGCGCGGCGGTTGATTTCCTGAATTTTGAAATCCTTATCGAGCAGAATTATTCCGTTCGGGCTGTTCTGTATTATTTCGTAAGACATAGATTCGGCGCGCTCGCGCATATACGGCACGCACATATCTATATGAGCGTAGCCGTTTGCGACAGCCCACGCCTTTTCGCGGCAGGTGTTGTATCCGCAAGCGCCGCAATTCAATTCGTCGTCTTTCGTAGTCTTGCCTATCTTGGCGAGAATCTCTTTGACTTCTTCTTCCGACGGAGTTCTTTCGGGGGTTTGCAAAGGCTTATACTTGCAATCGAATTTTATTCCGTCGCCGCTCGTTTCTATCTGCTTAACGCCGCCCGACTTCAACGCATAATTTCTCACGTCCTCGTTTGCTTTTACCGAACCGCCCGCATTCTTAATCGAGCAAGGACCGTTTATACAAGCCGAATCACAGCAGTTCAGTTCGAGAAACAACCCCGAAAAGCTCTCTATATTTTCGAGAACTTCGTTAACTCTCGCAACACCGTCGACTGCAACGTACTCGTAATTCTCGGGATAGTTAGGGAAAGACTTGATAATACCGCGGCTAATCGGATAATAACGCGCTTTGTTGGAATCTCCGTCGCTGTCGTAACCTGCGCTTTCGTTCAGAGCGATTCCCTTTTCCGCAAACAACGAAGCAAGGTCGTCGAAAGTAAGAACGGCTTTTATAAGTCCGCTTTCTTCGGCTTCGCGCTTTTTGGCAATGCACGGTCCGATAAAAACGACGTCCGCGTCGGGAAACCGCTTTTTGAGCAGCTTTGCGTGCGCTACCATAGGAGTATCCACGGGCGCAAGATATTTGAGCGCGTCGTGGTGATAAAGCTGTATCATACGGTTAACCGCGGGACAAGCCGACGTTATGAAATTTTTGAAAGTATTCGTTTTAAGAAGTTTTATGTATTCTTCCGTAACGACTTTCGCGCCGACGGCTGTTTCTTCCGTATAGTCGAATCCGAGCTTTGCAAGCGCGGCGGCTATGTCGGCGAAATTCTGCGACTTAAAACTCGACACGAACGACGGAGCGACCGACGCTATGACCTTGCCTTTCCCCGACAAAAGTTTAAGAACGGCTTCTTTTTCCGTATGAACAACCTTTGCGTTCTGCGGGCAAATCTTAGTGCAGTGTCCGCAAAGAATACAACGGTCTTTGATTATTTTTGCGTGATGGTCGGATATTTCTATCGCCTTAACGGGACATTCGCGCAGACATTTATAACAGTCCTTACAGCGCGCGTCCTTAAAATCAAGATATTTCAACATAATCCGCTCTACTCCAAATACGGCAAAATCTCGCGCTCGAAAACTTCCCGAACGTTATCGGGGCTTACGTTATGTAACATTCTCTCGTCGGGTTTGTCCGCGGTAAGCGTTACGCCGTTTTTGCAGTTGCCCAAACAAAAGCTCGCTCTGAGCTCGACCTTGTTTTCGGCGCCGTGCTCGGCTATAATTTTTTTCATAGCTTCGATAATATCATACGAACCTTTAAGATGACAAGAGCTGCCCACACAAATTTTTACAATCATTTTCTTTCCTCTCAGAATAATTTTGTCGTATTCGGGTAAGGCATTGCAATACCTTTATTTAATTATATACTATATGCGAAAAATGTCAATAGTTGCGACCGACTTTACAGAATTTACAATAAATTTTTCTGATTTTCGCGCCAACTGCTCGGAGTAAAACCCGTTTCGGAAAGAAAAATCTTGCAAAAATGCGGATAATCGGAAAAGCCGCAATCAAGAGATATTTCTCGTACCGTCTTATCTGTCGAAGTCAGCATATTTTTCGCCGCGTTTATTCTGCACTCACGCAGATAAGCAACCATAGTTACGCCCGTTTCGCGCAAAAACAACCTGCACAGATAAGTATGATTCAGAAACAGCAACTGCCCTATGTGTTCTATACGGAACTCGGAGTCGGTAAAGTTGTTTTCTATGCAATTCTTCGCGCGCTTAACGTAACGACGCGTCATATTCTCCTGCTTTGGCGGCTGTTCGTCTTCTATCGCAATTTCGGACAGAATCCCCGTAAACGCCGAAACGGCAGCCAGACTGCCCCTGTTTACGCTTTTGTCCGCCCCGGACAAAAAGCCGTCGAGCCGATTTATCACCGCGTCTGTTACAACGCCATATCTTACGTGAATTTCCGAATCGAGTCCCGCAAGGCGTAACGTTTCGGACACGTTGTCGCCGTAAAGCCCAAACCATACGTATTCCCACGGGTCGCTCTCGTCGGGATAGTATGAAAAAAGTTCGTTCGGCGCACAGTAAAAAACGTCGCCCTTTCCGAGCCTGAAAGATTTCCCTCCTATGTTGAAAGTTCCTTTTCCCGAAAGAATAAAGTGCATAGTAAAATGCTCTTCCTTTCTCATAACCTTACAGCCCGCGATAAATTTGAAGTTATTGTAGCCGACAGTATCGACGCTGAGCCCCGACAAAATCCGCTTATCGAAATACACGACGTAATTTTCACTTTCGACAATATTAGCTATCATAAATAAATTATAACATAAGGGTAAAAAAAACACAACGATTATACAAAAAAATAACATAGCAATTTTTGCAAGAAAGTTGTATAATTTCCGTAATATAATCTTCACGGAGAAAATAAAATGGATAAAATCAAAATGGGCGTCGTCGGATTGGGACAGCGCGGCAAAGGCATAACGAAAGACGTTCTCGTAAAAAACGGAGATATCGTTATCACCGCTCTTTGCGACGTATACGAAGACAGAATAACCGAGTGCGCCGAAATAGTAAAAAAGGAAAACGGCAACGAACCGAAAGGAACGCTTAACTACCGCGATTTGATTTCGAAAGAGCTTATCGACGCCGTTTATATAGCTACTTCCTGGGAAACGCATATTCCCGTAGCGATAGATTTTCTGAACGCAGGCATACCCGTTGCGCTCGAAGTCGGCGGCTCGCTTGACATAAAAGAGCTTTGGGAGCTTGTCGACGCGTGGGAAAAAACTAAAACGCCGTTTATGTTTATGGAAAACTGCTGCTACGGTAAGGACGAACTTCTCGGCACGCAAATGGCAAGAAAAGGTGTTTTCGGCGAAATAGTTCATTGCTCGGGCGCGTACGCTCACGACCTGAGAGAAGAAGTAGCCACGGGCAAAGAAAAACGCCATTACAGACTTAACCACTATATAAGCGAAAATTGCGAAAACTACCCGACTCACGAATTAGGTCCTATCGCAAAACTTCTGAACATTAACCGTGGCAACAGAATGGTAAGCCTTGTAAGCGTTGCGTCAAAAGCGGCGGGTATGAGAGATTACGTAAAGAAAAATTCCGACAAGCTCGAAAACAAAGAACTTCAAGGCGAAATTTTTAATCAAGGCGATATAGTAGACACCATAATAACCTGTGAAAACGGCGAAACCATAAGAATGTGTCTGGATACTACTTTGCCACGCTCCTACGACCGCGCGTTTACCGTCCGCGGCACGAACGGCTACTATACTCAAACTCTGAATTACGTATTTATCGACGGCGACGAAGAAGCGTTCCAAACTATCGAACACAATATGAAAAATATCAATAACGCCGTAAAATACGAAGAAGAATATTTACCCGAATTCTGGAAAAAAATCACAAAGGAAGAAATCGAAGCAGGACACGGCGGTATGGACGCATTCGAGTTCCGAGGCTTCGTGTCGGCGCTTAAAAACAAAAAAGAAATGCCTATCGACGTTTATGACGCGGCGGCTTGGATGTGCATAACTGCGTTGTCGAGCGAGTCGATAAAGAACAACGGCGCGCCCGTGCAAATACCCGACTTTACGCGCGGCGCATACAAAACGCGCAAACCGAAAGACGTATTCCCCATATAACAAACAACTTAAATCGAATTTCGTTTTCATATCGGGCGGCAAGACAATTTATGCTTGCCGCCTTTTACGTTTATAACGCCGCTTACTAAGAATTTCTTAAATTTCGATTACGAATATAAATGAAAAGAACTCTCGGACGAAAATATCCGAGAGTTCCCGACATACTTTTGAAACCTGTATTATAACGACTCGATTAGTTTTTCCATTTTATCGAGTTGCTTTTCCATATCCGACACGAGCTTGAACTGAGTACGCGCGCGGTCGAGATTGTGGTTTTCGCGTTTCGTTCTGAAATAAACGTCGCCGTCGAGATGGTCCGCCAAAAATCTCATTCCGCATTCGTAAGTCATAAGTATAGCGCAGAAAGCAAGCTGTGCCTTTTCCGCTTTCGTGATATTTTTAAGCGTGCTGAGATAGCCCTTCGAGTAGCTTTCAAACAAATCGAACTTAAAGTAAACCTTACTCAAATCGGGTTCGTCTTCCGCTCCGCTGTTGCATCCGAAGCGTATGCTGTCGCCGAAATCGTAACCGCTGCAACCCGGCATAACCGTATCCAAGTCGATTACGGCGCGCGCCTTACCCGTCTTGGCGTCTATCATTACGTTGTTGAGTTTTGTATCGTTATGCGTAACTCTGAGCGGAATTTCGCCGCTTTTGAGCATCGACACTATTCTGTCGCAATACTTTTCACGCGATAAAACAAAATCTATTTCTTCCTTTACGCTTGCCGCACGCCCCGCCTTATCCGCTTTAAGCGACGCCTTAAAGTCCGAAAAGCGTTTTCTCGTGTTATGAAAATCGGGCAACACTTCGGTTAACTGCGACGCGTCGAAATCGGACAAATAATTCTGAAACGCACCGAACGCAACCGCACTCTCGTAAAAAAGCGCAGGGTCGGAAACGCTCTGATAAGCGATAGCGTCGTCTATATAGTCGTACATACGGTAAAACTCGCCGCCGTTATCGTAAAACGGTTTTCCGTCTTTCGTCATTACGATAGTCAAGCACGTGCTTTGCTTTTTTTCCGCCGCGTTCTTTTTCGCAATATGCGAAGTAACGAGTTCTATGTTACGCATAAGAGCCGCAACGTCGGCAAAAAGCTTATTGTTGATTTTTTGCAATATGTACTTGGCGCCTTTATCGGTTTCCACGTAATACGTAAGATTGATATGCCCTTCACCGTGGGGACGGATAACGGCAGGCGCGCCCGCAATGGCAAATTTTACAGCAATTTCGTTAAGTTCCATTTTTATACTTCCTTATTTAGCAATATATACGCAATGTTATCATTATATTATAAAAGAGCGGATTGCGCAACCGATTTTATATATTTTCTATTGTGTATTTTTTGTTATTCGACCGTTTTGAGCGACGCATTCATATCGGTTTTTACAATCTTGCGGCGCAAGAGCAAATCGACAATCAGAGTAAACACGAGCGACAGCGCAACCGCAAGTACCCAACTGAACCATTGAATATCGGCAATCGCTCCGAATTCTATATATTCGAATATAAGATAAACAAGCAAACAACCTGCGGGAAGTCCGAGCAACGTACCTATAAGAGACATTATAAACACTTCTCTGAAAACGTACCCCGTAACTTCGCCGTCTTTATATCCGAGCACTTTGAGCGTTGCGATTTCCCGTTTGCGTTCTTCTATGTTGATATTCGTAAGATTATAGATAATAAGCATTTCGAGCAGAGCCGCACAGAATATTATAACGAACGATATAAGAATAATCGAGTCTGCCGCACGCCCCATTACACCCGCATTCGTCTTTGCGTCAACCGACGCGGTATCCCTTAGCGCAAGTCCCGCAAATACGAGAGCCGTCGAACCCATAACCGAAATTACGGTCATCAGAAAATGTTTTACCTGCCGCAGAATATTTCTGAGCGTAGATTTGTACTTAAAACTTATGCGCTTCCACAAAAACGGAATTTTTTCGAGAAAAACTTTCTTGCCGGGCTTCGGAGCTTTCGGACGAAGCAGACCCGACGGTGTTTCGCGCAGAGATTTAAGTATTACGTATGACGTAACACCCAAAACGACCGCAAAAATCGCGGCGGAAGCCACCGTGGAAAACTGCCAATACAGTTCGGGCGTAATCGTCAGAATACGGAACAAAATATTATAAGCCTGATATATCGCGGGCGTTATTACAAGCGAGCCGACTATCATTCCCGCCAGACTGCCGACTATACAGCACACCGCGGCAAACAAAAGATATTTGAACATTATAGAAAAGTTCCTATACCCGAGCGTTTTCATACACCCCATTGCCGTTCTGTCTTTCTCGGCAAGGCGCGACATAGTCGTAAGCACGACAAGCGCGGAAACGGCAACGAAGAATATTGGAATTATCGCGCTTATATTGCGAATTCTCTCTATATTTACCTTATACATAATGTAGCTTTTGTTTTCTTCGAGCGTCAGGACGGCGACGTCAACGTTCTCGTTTTCAAAAGCGGCAACTATAATCTCTTTGTTGTCTGCAACAAACTTTTCGTATTCGTCGGAAAATATATTGTATTTTTCACTGTCTCTCAGCTTTATATAAATATCGGTCGAATCAATCGCTACTTTCACGGGAACTTTAATTCCGTTAAAATCGTATTCGGTTTCAAATTCAAATTTCGCGCACCCGCTATCGAAATACAAAACCGACGTTAAGTTTTCGTCCTTGTCTTCATTGCCCGTAATAGCGGGTTCGGGCTCTTTTGAAAACAGCATAGGATTCTGAACAACGCCGACAACGGTTACGGTTTTTCCTATTTCGGATATATTTATCTCGTCCCCGATATTGCGGTCTGTCAGCGTCAATGTATCCGCTTCGACCGCGACTTCCGACGCATTTTCGGGCAACTTACCGTCTATAAGCCCTATTTTGCTTACGGAAAGATTTTTAAGCGGCATATAATTCAGCCGCATATATCCGTCGTCGCGCTCTATATCGAGCGAAGTAAACAAAGCTACGCTCTCAACCGCTTCTGTTTCCGACAGCCCGTCTATAAATTCCTTATCGCTTGCCGAAAATCCCGTCGGACTTTTCGACTTAATCAAAATATCCGCAACGTTCTGCGCGCGGTAATATTCGTTTCCCTTCGATTTAAGAGCAGGCGCAATGCCGCCGAGTCCCGTCAGAAAGGTTATGCCGAGAAAAATTATGGCGGTAAGAGCGAAAAACCTGCCCAAGTTATTCCCGAAAATTCGAAAAACGGATTTTCCGTATGCTTTCATTACCACTCAATCTCCTCGACGCTCTTCGGGGTCTCGTTTATCTCGGTATTTATAACGGTTCCGTTCTTAATATGTATAACTCTGTTCGCAATGTCTTTGAGCGCGGCGTTATGCGTTACGACTATAACGGTTTTGTTTTCGACGCGGCAAATATCCGTAAGTATTTGCAATATCATTTTACCCGTTTTGTAGTCGAGCGCGCCCGTAGGCTCGTCGCAAAGCAAGATTTTCGGCTTTTTGGCAATAGCGCGCGCTATCGAAACGCGTTGCTGTTCGCCGCCCGACAGTTGCGACGGAAAATTCTTTATGCGTTCTTCGAGTCCTACTTTTTTAAGCGCTTCTTCGGGGTCGATGTAATCTTTGCAGATTTCAACGGCAAGCTCCACGTTTTCGAGCGCCGTAAGATTAGGCATAAGATTATAGAACTGAAAAACAAACCCTACGTCGAAACGCCTGTACATAGTCAGCTCTTTCGCTTTAAGTCCGCTAAGGCACTTTCCGTCAACAATAATTTCACCCGTCGTTAGAGTATCCATACCGCCGAGAAGATTCAATACGGTCGTTTTTCCCGCTCCGCTCGGTCCGAGTATAACCACAAACTCGCCTTCGTTTATCGAAAACGAAAGATTATCGACCGCCCTGATTCTGTTATCTCCTACCGCATATTCCTTAACGACGCTATTCAGTTGAACGTAATTCTCTTTCATTTTTCGGCTCCGCATATACAATCTTTTCAACGTTGCTTATATTATATTAAATTTGCGCAAAAGTGTCAACCTACGTGTTTTTGAAAATTTCGATTTTCATATAAAAATCGGAATATCTTTTATTATGTTACAAATACTATGCGTGTGAATACAAAATTTAACAAATCAATAAAAGGACTTTCGGCGGCGGAAGCCGAAACAATCTTCAAAAAGAAGCTCGGACAGAACTTTGACGTAAGCGTGCTTAAATTCAAAACACATAAATCGGAAGCGTTGCTCGTCTATATTGCCGGTTTGGTAAGTAAAGATTTGCTCGACCGAGATATAATCGCGCCGCTCAAAAGTCCGCAGTTCAAAGGAAAACCCGAAAATGTTATAAACGCCGTTTTCGAGCAAGAAGACGATATAGACGCGATAACCGACAAAGTTACCGACGGTAACGTCGTGCTTTTCTATTCGGACTCCGACAAGGCGATGATAATTGATTTCCGTGAATTCGAAACGCGCGCCGTATCCGTTCCCGATTCCGAATCCGTAATACGCGGACCGAAAGAATCGTTTACCGAAAATATTGCAACCAATATAACGCTCATTCGCCGAAAACTCAAAAATCCCGATTTGGCAATCAAGAAAGTTATTCTCGGAAAAGAAACAAATACGCTTGTTACCGTGCTTTATCTCGAAACGGCGGTAAATAAAAAAGTTCTTAAAAACGTTATCGAAAAGCTGAAAAAGCTCGACGTCAAAAGCGTTTTCGGAGTGGGTCAAATAGAACAAATGATAGAAGACCACCCGTTATCGCTACTTCCGTCCACGGGTATGACCCAAAAACCCGATATTGTCGCGGCAAAACTTGCCGAAGGCTACGTAAGCATACTTTGCGACGGCGCACCTCACGCCATAATCGTTCCCGAAGTGTTCGCCGAATCTTTTTCGACGGCGGAAGACTACTATTCGCGCGTGCCGATTGCGAATTTTCTGCGCATTATCCGCATACTCTCGTTTGTAATCGGAATATTTTTCCCCGGCACTATGGTAGCCATAATTTCGTTCCATCAGGGAATGATACCGTTCGTATTTCTCAAAACTTTTATAGCCGCCACGCAAGAAACTCCTTTACCGGAAGCCCTGGAAGTCTTTCTGCTCATAATAATGTTCGAACTAATCAAAGAAGGCGGCACAAGACTTCCCAAAACATCCGGCGCGGCAATAACGATAGTAGGCTCTCTTATAATCGGCGACGCCGCAGTAAGCGCGGGATTTATTTCCGCTCCGAGCGTCATTATAGTAGCGATTGCCGCAGTTGCGTCGCTGCTTATAAATAATCTCAACGAATTTGTAACTCTGTACCGCATTATAGTGCTTATCGCGGGCGCGGCGTTCGGACTTACGGGAATATCTTGCGCAACTATTTTCCTTATCGCAATGATTTGCGGAAAAGAATCGTTCGGCGTGGAAATTATGACCAACTATTCCAACAGAAAGCGCAAAAATTCGATATTCCGCTTGCCTATGGATAAACTCAAAGATTCACTCAAAAAAAGGAGTACGGCGGTATGAAAAAGTTTTGCGCATTATTTTTAACTGTCTGCTCTCTGTTTTTATGCGGTTGCTGGGACGGTAAAGAACCGTCTCGGCTCGCAATGGTAACCTGCGTAGTTATGGACGTAGACGAAGAAGACACATACACGGTCTACACGGAACTGCTCGACACTATGATGGTTGAAGCGACCGAACCGCCCGAAGGCAAAAAAAGTTTTCACTCGAATACGGGCAAAACGTTCGTCGACGCCGTCCACGAAGCCAACAACGATTTGGGCAGAGAATTATTCGGCGGCGTGAATAAAATAAGAATATTTTCCCAACGCTTCGCCGAAAGGGGTTTTATAGACACGATAGACTTCTTTTTGCGCGCTCCCTATACCGACGAAACCCCCTACCTTATAATTTACAAAAACGACGATATTAAGGAATTTTTCGAAACAAAGCCGACAATGGACACTCTCTACGGTACGTATTTTGAAAACCTTGCGCTCAGTGAAATGAAAGACACGTCCGAAAGCGGAAGCGTGCATATTCTCGACTTCGTAAAGGACTATATGACGGAAGGCAAACAACCCGTTGCGGGTGTTTTGGAGTCCGTGGCAACCGACCTTGACCCGAAAGAGAAAAAATTTCTGTATGAAGGACTTGCCGTATTCAAAGGAGGCAATCTCGTAGGCTATCTCGACAGAACGCAAACGCGCTCTTATAACGTTATAACGGGCAAAGCGAAAGGTATTTACCAAACCGTTCAACTCGAAAGCGGCGAAGTAATATCCGCTTCTTCTGAGAAATGCAAGAGCAAAATAAAAGTCGAGTTCAAAGACGGACGCGCTACCGCCGAAATAAAAGTTAAAATTATGATGAATTTAACGCAGCAACCGTCGCTTCTGAATACCGACAAATTCGACGTACAACACGAAATCGAACAGATGTTTAACGAGAAATTCAAAGAAGAATTTGAAGATTCGGTTAAAAAAGTTCAGACGGAATACAAGAGCGATATATTCGGTTTCGGCAATGCAGTTATGTCGAAAGACTATAATACGTGGCTTTCCATACGCGACGAATGGGACGATAAATATTTCCCCGAAACGGAAGTAAAAATAAACGTCGAATGCAAAATAGAACACAGCGGTCAAATCAACAGGTCGCTTAAAGAAAAGGAATAAACAATTATGGAAAACAGGTCATCTATAACCGCATTGCAATTTGCTTTGCTCGCGGGCGGAAACGCAATAATCATAGCGTACACTTTTATACCGATTGCAAACACCGATTTAGTCGGCTTAAATACGCTCTACACTCTCCTATTGTCGCTCGCTTATATTCTCGTAATGAATATGCCGGTACTTTTTTTAATGACGCGCTTCCGAAACGCCACGGTAAACGAAATGCTAAATGCGATAACGGGAAAAGCAATCGGCAAAATACTCGCCGCCCTGCTCGCCCTGTTCTTCCTTATGAACTTTACTATGGTACTGTCGATAAGCGTGTACTATATAAAAAGTTACCTTTTGCCGAATACTCCCACGTGGGCGCTTATAACGCTTACTATGATTCCCGTAATATACACCGCGTGCAAAGGAAGCGGAACGCTTGCGAGAATGGCAACCGTGATTATTCCGCTATTGCTGTTTACAGTCGCAGTATTCTTTATCGCGGGACTCGACAAAATGCAATGGACGGACCTGCCGTCGCTTACGGGTTGCACCGATTTCAAATCGATTAACAAGTGCGCGTTTTTCTCGGCAAGCCGCTATTCGGAAATTCTGATGATGAATATGTTCTGCCGCAACTTAATGAAAAAATCAAGCATAGTAAAAACCTATGCGGCGTCGGTCGGCATTTACATTATAGGCATTATATTTATAATAATTCCTACGCTTCTCACGCTCGGCGTGCCGTTTGCAAAATTACAGCTAAACCCGTACTTTATCTACTGCCGCCAAGTCGGACAGCAAGGAATTTTTCAGAAATTGCAAGGCGTAAATATTTACTTCTGGTATTTGGGCGTTCTTTATAAATTAGCCATATATTTGTATATGGCAAGCTCGATTACCGCAGGACTTTGCAAAAAGTTTCCGTTAAAGCCCGTAACAACGGTTATAGGCGGAATAATGTTTATCGTATCGAATATCCCCATTCTCTATAACATCGCCATTTTGAACGTGTTTGCAAAGACTATGTTCGTACCTTTGATAATTGCGTCGGTAGTGTTTGCAATTCCGCTGATATTGCTCGCAGTATCTCTTATAAGGAAAAAGCACATTAAGTCCGAGATAGAAAAAATAGATATGCAAATCGAAAAAGAAGGAGTTACCGACGATTTCGAAATGCCGAAAACGGACGAACTGTTCCCTAAAACGGAAACTCAAAGACAGTAGCCGATAACGCAGACGAACTGCAACAGCGACCCGACCAAGCAGAAGATATGAAATACCGAGTGCATATATTTCATTTTCTTTCCGAGCCCGTAAAGAACAGACCCGAGAGTGTACACTATCCCGCCGCAAAGCAACCACACAAAACCTGCCACCGTTACCGCTTCGACAGTCGTTTTGACTATAAACATAATTCCCCACCCGAGAAACAGATAGCAAATCATAGACGGAACGGTAAACTTTTTCATATCGATAGCGGTAAAAATTATAGCTATTACGGCAAGCCCCCACTCCATTCCAAGCAAAGAATAAGCCTTAACGGGACTGACCGTTCTGACCGCGCCGAGCAGTATAGGCGTATACGTTCCCGCAATGAGAAAGTAAATCGTGCAGTGGTCGATAACTCGGAAAACTTTTTTTGCTCTTTCATTTCTCAGCCCGTGATATACGGACGAAACGAGATACAGCGCAATCATAGAGATTCCGTAAACGAGCGAACCGACCGCGCCGATAACGTTGCTCCTAACCGCCGACTTTATAATACAAGAAATCAAAACCGCAAACCCGATTCCCACGCCTACTGTATGCGTAATGAAATTCATATTTTCTTCGCCGCGCGAATATGTAGGGAGCGGATAACTCTGAGCTTTCGATATTCTGTTCCGTTTGATATTTTCCATAATTTTTGCCTACCGTGCGTAAAATTCTTATGCCATTATAATAATACGTATAGCGTGATTTGGCTACCTACCGTAAATAATTTACAATGAACCGTTAAAATACACACGGTAGAGCCGAAATTTATATGCGAAACATTTGACTTTCGGCTCTCTACCGACTGAAAAGTCCGCTCTACTCCGAGTAGAGCGGACTCTATTATAAATTTTTGTTACCGTTAGGACCAATGCGGCATATCATAAAAATATGATTACGATAAGCCTTTGTATGATAGTAAAAGACGAAGAAGACGTTTTGGCAAGATGTCTTAAAAGCGTTAGTCCCGCCGTAGACGAAATCATAATAGTAGACACGGGCTCGACGGATTCCACCAAGAAAATCGCAAGCGCGTTTACCGACAATGTATACGACTTCAAATGGCGCGACGATTTTTCCGCAGCGAGAAACTTTGCGTTTTCAAAAGCTACCTGCCAATACCTTATGTGGCTAGACGCGGACGACGTTATCTCTCCCGAAAATCTGAACAAGCTAATCTCGCTGAAACAGACGCTCAGCCCCGACACCGATATGGTATATATGAAGTACGACGTAGCGTTCGATAACGGCGGAGAACCCGTATTTTCATACTACCGCGGACGGCTGATAAAAAATTGCGAAAAAGCCCGATTTGTCGAACCCGTTCACGAAACCATAGTGCCCTTCGGAAAAACGGTAAACAGCGATATATCCGTCTGGCATAAAAAAATCAAAAGCAATCCGCCGCGCCGCAATCTCAGAATTTTCGAAAAATCGCTGAAAGAGCACAACTCGCTTTCGCCGAGAATGCTCTACTACTACGGACGCGAACTCAAAGACAACGGCAAATACAAAAAAGCCGCCGTAGTTTTCCGCAAATTCCTGAAAAACAATAACGGGTGGATAGAAAACAATATAGGCGCGTGTCGTGATTTATCCGAATGTTACCTGCACTCCGGCGAAACGGAAAAAGCCAAACAAGCGCTTATAAACAGCTTTATTTACGCCGCGCCGCGTGCCGAAATATGTTGCGAACTCGGAATAATTCTGCTGAACGAACAAAAATGCGCAGACGCCGAATTCTGGTTCTTATCCGCGCTTAACCGAAAACCCGACGAAAACACTCTCGGATTTGTCGAAAAAGATTATTACGGCTTTATTCCCGCAATCGAACTTGCCGTATTATACGACAAAATCGGCAACAGAGAAAAAGCCGTCTATTATCATAAACTATCGGGACAATTCAAGCCGCAACACCCGTCGTATCTTGCCAACGCAAAATACTTCGGCGTATATTAGGCTTGACTTGCCTGCCCGTCGGGCGCTTCTGCCGCCGTTTCGGTCGGCGCGGACTCTACCGAAAGCGCGGCGGTTTCACCGTTCTCGCCTATCGGAGTAAGCGGTAAAGCGCCGCTCTTATCGCCCTTAAACAACAGTTTCAACAATATCGGCGCAAGAAGCGAAGATAAAATCACAAGCATTATAACAGGCACAAGCGGATTTATGGCAGTGCCGTTGAAAAGACCGCCCTGAATACCCTTTCGGCACACGACGAGCGCAACTTCGCCGCGCGCAATCATACCCGCGCCGACCTGCAACGACTCACGGTTGGAAAAACGGCACATTCTCGCAACCGCGCCGCACCCTATTATTTTGCCTATAATTCCGACCGCAACGAATGCAAGCCCGAACAAAAACAGCGAAACGGTAAATCCGTCGAAACTTGCCGTAATGCCTATATTCGCAAAGAACACGGGCGAAAAAATCATATACGAATTGACGTCGATTTTTTGGTCGATATATTCAGTCTGTTTAAGATTGCACAGCGTAACGCCTGCTATGTACGCGCCCGTAATGTCGGCAATCGAAAAAACTTTTTCGGCGACAAACGCATATACGAAACAAAGTACAAGCCCGAAAATCGGAACTCTCCTTTTGTGCGGATAGCGCTTTGCGAGCCACTTGAACAGCAAATGAATAAGTATTCCCACGGCTATTGCCGCAACGAAAAACAATGCCGTCATCAACAGCGTTTTCCACGGATTCGACGACGGGTCTTTGAAACCGAGAACAACGGATAAAACGATTATTCCGATAACGTCGTCTATAATCGCCGCCGAAAGAATCGTAGTGCCCACCTTGCCTTTCAGCTTGCCCATTTCTTTCAGCGTTTCGACGGTAATACCCACGCTCGTAGCCGTAAGAATAACTCCTATAAATACGGCTTCGAGAGCGACGGTTCCGTCTTTCAGCGCCGAGAAACCGCCCATAAACGGAACGGCAACCAAAAAACCCAACGCCATAGGAACGGCAACGCCCGCCAAAGCAATCAAAGTCGCTTTAAGCCCGGAGCTTTTCAGCTCTCTGAAATCCGTTTCGAGTCCCGCCGAAAACAGTATCATTATTACGCCTATTTCGGCAAGTCCGTTAAAGAAAAAACTCGATTCTTCCGTAGGACGTATCGGCGACCACCAACCGAATTTGCCCCAGATAGCGGGACCAATCAACAGCCCCGCCACAACGGCGCCGACAACTTGCGGAAGTCCGATTTTTTTCATCAGAATTCCCAAAAACTTCGTCGCAAACAGAATAATCGCCAAATCGAGTAAAATTTGCGCTACGTCCATTACAAATAAAACCTCTTGGTTTTAACCATTTTTATTTCATCATTTAAGCCCGAGAATCATTTCTTTTGCAGTTCGGTGCGGAAATATCCCGCTACTTGCGCCATAAATTTCAAAGCGTGCGGCACAAGCTCCGACGGAAACTTAGGCGCGAACGAATCGCTTTCGAGCGTAATATCACCGTCGTACCCTATTTCTCTTAACGCTTCTATTATCGGCGCATAGTCGATATTACGTGTAAACGGCAACGTGTGCGTATCGTGAACCAAATCGTTATCGTGCAAATGTATGCACTTAATGCGCTTACCGAGCGCGCGTATCATTTTTACAGCCGAAGTATTAAGTCCTTTCATCTCCGCGTGCCCTATATCGAGAAGCGCGCAAAATACGTTTTCGTCGAGCAAATCAAGGTGCGCGTTAAAATTATCTTCGTCAGAGCAAGCGGCAGGCAACGCGCAATCTTTTTCATTATCCCAGAACCACATATTTTCAAGCGCGATTTTAATGCCCAACATTTCGGCGGTCGGCTTTAATCTGCCGTAAATCTCGGCGTTTTCCTTCGGAGAATAGCCGTTCCAGGGATGTACGACGCTGTATTTGGCTCCGAGAATAGCCGAAATTTCCAGCGCGCGGACTATCTCGTCGAAACGTTCTTTCGTTCTCTTTTCGTCGCCCACGAACACAAGCGGAAACGGAGCGTGCGTCTGATTGCAGACAATACCTGTTTTATCGGCATATTCTCTCAGCTTTTTCGCTTTATCGGCAAAATCGTCGTCAATTATCCAAGGACAAACCGTTTCGTTGAACATAGAAAAATCGTAGGCGTCGAAGCCCGCGTTTTTCAACGCAAGCAATCTGTTCTCATAACTTGCATACGCATAGCGTAAACTTCCTATCTCCGTCGAAACTTTCATTGAACTTTTCCTATTTATTCAGCGGTCCGTAGTTGCCGCAAGCTCTGTAATCCGCGCTTTCGAGGTCTTTCGTACCGAATGCGCTCCAACAGTGCGGGCGGTAAATATCTTCGTCCGCAACGTTATGAAGCGAAACGGGAATTCTGAGCATACTTGCAAGCGTTATAAGGTCTTTTCCTATATGACCGTATGTAAACGCGCCGTGATTTGCGCCCCAATTTGCCATTACGGAATATACGTCCTTAAACGCATTGTGTTTTTCGTCAAGGCGCGGAGCAAACCAGGTAGACGGCCAGGTCGGGTCTGTTCTGTCAAGCAGAATCTTATTCACCTTTTCGGGAATATCGACGGTCCAACCTTCGGCAAGCTGTAACGTATAACCTATTCCGTCAACCATATTAAAGCGTACGAGCGTTACGGGCATCTCGCCTTGCGTAGAGTACGAAGAAGAATATCCGCCGCCGCGGAAATAGCCGCGATTTGCAGGCGACCAACGCGTGTTATCGAGCATTGCTTTTATATCCTTATCGGTAACTTCCCACCAGCGTTTCATAACGGAATTTCCGTTCTTGTCTTTTGCCGCGCCGTTTCCGTCGAGAGCCGCCGCACCCGAATTTATAAGATGAATAAACCCGTTCTTTGCCGCGCCGTCGCACTTCCAGCCCGAAACGCGCTTAACCGCGTCGGGACTCCAATACGTCCGAACGTCCGCAAAAGCCGAAGCTCTGCCGGTTAAAAGTTTCGAAAACAGCATAGCAAGGCCGTTGCAGTTATCGTTCTCGGTCGCAAGAATAACGGGTTCTTTTTTGCCGTTGTGGTCGAAGCTCGACGCGAGCATTGCTTCACAGAAATCGGCGTTCGGCTTGTAGTCCGTCCACTGACGCTGACCCTGAAAACCGCCGAGAACGGCGTTTTTGCCGAGAGCTTCTTCGTGCCAACCGATTTCTTTCAGTTTGTCGTTGCCAAGCATTATATCCTTTATTATAAGCGTCATTTTGGCGGTAAATTCCCATTGCGCGTCTTTTGCCGCACGCGATTGTAAGCCGCGCTCCCAAACGGTTTCGTTAAGGTCGTCGCCTTCCTTACAATTCGCCTTTATCCATTTGAGTTCCTTTTCGTACTCGGCTTTATCGTAAATTCCGAGATCGATGCGGCGCAGAATTTCAACCATATCCACCCATTCGGCGCGAATACCGAAATAGTCCTGCATAAGTTTCGCGTTAAGGTCGCTTCCGCCTATACCCATTGCAACGGCGCCGATAGAAACGTAAGCCTTATTCTTAACCTGCCCTACCGCCAAAGCGCACTGAGCGAAACGAATAATTTTTTCCTGAACGTCGGCGGGAACGGTCTTATCGTCTTTGTCCTGAACGTCGCGTCCGTAAATCGCAAACGCAGGCAAACCGCGCTGAGCGTGAGCCGCCATAACCGCCGCAAGATAAACGGCTCCGGGACGCTCCGTACCGTTAAAGCCCCATACCGCTTTCGTAGTAGCGGGGTTCAAGTCCATAGTTTCGCTCCCGTAACACCAACAAGGCGTAACCGAAAGCGTAGCCGTAACGTTTTCGCGCGTGAACTTATCTTCGCACATAGCCGCTTCTTTTCCGCCGGCAATCGTAGTATCGGCAATAACCACTTCCGCTTTCGTTCCGTCGGAATAAAAGCAATTATCTTCTATAATCTTTTTTGCGGCTTTCGCCATACTCATTGTCTGTTCTTCCAGACTCTCGCGAACGCCCATCCAACGCCCGTCGATGCAGGGACGAATCCCTATTCTCGGTTTCATAACTTGTTACTCCTTATATAATAAAACTGAATTATTCAGCCGTCTTAAAGTATATACTTATTTATAAAAATAATCAACAAAATAATCGAAGTTTTCACAGATTTTTCGACAAAACCCAAAAGAAATTTATTCGTAAGATTTCAACGATTCCGACATAGAAATTCCGTCGGTTAAATTTGCCAAGATTATATTTACGACAAAAGCCGTTCCGAGCGTTATAAGAGCGGAATAAACATAAGAAACAACATTCACGTGATACAGAAAACTTACTATCGGCGTTTCGTTTATAGACAGTACAAGCATAGTCATAGGAAGCCCCAAGAACATTCCCGCCGCAACGCCCACAAGCGTCAGAAGCATAATTTCAAGCACCAAAGACACGGCGATTTCGCGTTTATTGAGTCCTATGACTTTCATAGTAGCTATATCGCGTTGCCTTTCGCGGTAATTAAGCAGCGCAATATTATAAAGAACTATAACGGCAAGCGCAACCGCGAAGATTTTAAGCGTAAACGTCATAAGCGATATGCTCGACATAGCGTCGTTTACGTAATTTTCAAACTCCCGAGCCGTCATAGTCGAAGAAACGTTCTGAACTTTCTCGACTTCGGCTTTCACGACGTTAACGTCCGCGCCGCCCGACAACTTTATCCAAGCGCCGTTTTTCTTATTTTCAAACGTAGGAAAATCTTTGTCCTTAGCTATGATTCCGTGATAGTTGAACGCGTCGTAAACAAGACCGACCGTACTTTCGCACACCGTTCCGAGCGCGGTAAACGAAACCTTATCGCCTTTTTTAAGTCCCGTTTCCTTAGCCGTTTTTATAGAAATCGCAACCGTTCCATCGTCGAAATCAAGTCCGCAAACAGCCGATTCTCCGCTGATTATACGTATCATAGTCTGACTTGCGGATTTGCCCATAACGCTGACGGGCAGATAAGTATAGTTTTCGTTCGTTTCCACTCCCGCAATATCCGAAAAGTCAATCTCGTCGCCTGCCGTAGCAAAAGTAACGTTAATATCGTTCACAAACAACTTCTCGGTGTCGTTCTCTATTCCGTAATTAAGCGTATCTTCTACGCCGAAACCGCAAATAAGCAGCGCTATGCAACCCATAATACCTACTACAACCATAACGGCGCGCGATTTTTTGACTTTGATATTTCTCAGCGCCATTTTGACGGGCATATTTTTAAGGCTCGTTTCCCGCCCTGCTTTTTCCGCAAAAAGACGCTTAGGAACGGGCGGCGACGCGGGTCGCATACTGTCGGCGGGTAAGCGCACTATTTCTTTTCTGCATATAAAGAAAGCCACGAGCGCCGCGGACAGCACGAAAAGCACAAAGCAAAACAGTGTTTCGATATACGGGAACGCATATCTCAAAGGAGAAAGAGCAAACAACATCTTGTACTTCTGATTCATAACGTTCGGCACTAAAAAAGGACCGACCGCAAGCCCTATCGCAAACCCGATAAGCACAAGACAAACGGTAAGCCATATATAATGCTTGTAAATATCCTTATTGGAAACGCCCACGGCTTTCATAAGCCCGATTTGCATTTTCTCACGAATTATAATCTGCGAAATCGTAGTCAGAATAACAAGTAACGCCACGAGAAAAAATATTACGGGGAACACCAAAGTCATTTGTTTGGACTGTATAATGTCTGACATAATACCTGCATTTGTAGATATTTCATCGACTTTATAACAGCTTATAAGGTTGTTTTCGTCGCTTTCCTTAGCCGAATAATAATTCCGAATATTTTCCGCAACTTTATTCGCGTTAGCTTTTTCTCCGATTTTTACAACAAGCTGATTGGGACAAAACAGTCGTTCTATTATCGCGCCTATCAAAGTCGGCGGATAAACTTCGCCGAGCTTTTCGGCAAATTTATCCTTTAACGTTTGCGCGGGAAGATAGAAATACGACGACGCGGAATTCGAGTTATCCACACATTCCGGGTGCGTCATAAGTCCCGTAACGGTAAACGTCAGACCGAGCGTATCGCCGCTCGGCAAAGCGTACTCGAACAAAAAGTCGTCGCCCGTATTTATACGGTTTTTCGCCGCAAAATGCTTTTCGAGCAGAAAACCTTCGCTACCGTCGCAAATATCGGCATACTTGCTTATTTCCGCATCGCCGTACACCCCTATCGAATTTACGGTAACGGAATTGTGTATTCCCGAAATGACGAGCCGTTCTTCCGCTTTTTCCACGCCCGCAATCTTTTCGATTTCGGATTTGTCTTTCTCGTCGAAAGAAGAAACGTAAACCCACAAGTCAGCAATATTCCCCGCGTCGTACAGCTTATTAACGCGCGCGGTCAATGCTTTTGAATTTGCCGTAAAACCCGTAAAAAGGCAAACGGCAAGCGCGGCAATAATGATAACAGCCAAAAACTGTTTCCAATTCTTAACTATATCACGAGCAGTCTTCTTAAAAAGCGTAGCGCCCGTAGTTACCATACAAGCTCCTCTACGCTCTTGGGCGCAACGTTTACGGTGTTTGAAACGATTTTACCGTCCTGAATGCGCACGACGCGCGTCGCTATTTCGGCTATGCTCGAATTGTGAGTTACTATAACCGTCGTTTTATTCTGCTCGCGGTTTATTTTCCGCAACATCTTCAAAACGGATATGCCCGTCTTGCTGTCGAGCGCACCCGTCGGCTCGTCGCAAAGCAAAAGCGACGGATTTTTCACGACGGCGCGGGCTATCGAAACGCGCTGTTGTTCGCCGCCCGACAACTGTGCGGGAAAGTTATTCATTCTGTCTTTAAGCCCCACCATATCGAGCGCGTCGCGCGAATCTATGGCATTGGACGAAACGCTCTCGGCAAGACGCACGTTTTCAAGCGCGGTCAGATTCGGCATAAGGTTATAAAACTGGAACACAAAACCTATTTTATTGCGCCTGAATGCGGATAGTTGTTTATTGTTGAGATTTTCGAGCTTTTCGCCACCCACGGAAAAAGTGCCTTCGCTGAGTCGGTCCATTCCGCCCAGAATATTCAGAAAAGTCGTTTTCCCCGCGCCGCTCGACCCGAGAATAACGACGAATTCCCCTTCTTCTATATTCAAGTTTATATTTTCGAGCGCGATAACCCTGTTTTGTTCGGTCCCGTAATATTTGTATAAGTTTGCAATTTCGATAAAAGACATAATTCAAGCACCACTCCGAAAATCCGTTGATATAATTTTATCACATATTTATGGCGATAGTCAATCAACCGCCGAAAATATGTTTAAGATTTTAGGAAAAAAGTATTGACTTTCAGAAAATTAACTGTTATACTGTACTCATAACAGCATAACAGTTGCGGAGAATTTTTTTATGCTAAAAGTTGAAAATCTGTGCAAAAACTACGAATATTTCAGTATTAAAAACGTATCGTTCGAGTTGCCGAAAGGCTATATTACGGGCTTTATAGGCGCGAACGGCGCAGGCAAAACGACCACCCTGAAATCTATACTCAATCTTGTTCATCCCGACAGTGGGAAAATTACTATTGCGGGCAAAGATATGGGCGTCGACGAAATAGCAATAAAGCGCGAAATCGGCTTTATGCTCGGTCCCGTGGACTATTACGCCAAAAGCAGAATCGGAAAAACGGTCGGCGTGTATAAAAGGTTTTTTCCGAATTGGGACGAGCAGGCTTACAAAAATTATCTTGACAAATTCTCGCTTAACGAAAATAAAAAAATCTGCGAATTGTCGGCGGGAATGAAAGTAAAACTCGGCGTAGCGCTCGCCCTTTCGCAAAACGCAAAACTTTTAATATTGGACGAGCCAACAAGCGGACTCGACCCCGTTGCGCGCGACGAGCTGTTAGACGTTTTCCGCGAAATTGTCGAAAGCGGAGAAAGGAGCGTTCTTTTTTCCACGCATATAACTTCCGACCTTGAAAAATGCGCCGACTTTATTATATTTATAAGAAACGGCGAACTTATACTGAATTCTGCAAAAGACGATATAATGGAATCCCACCTGCTTATAAGCGGCAGAAAGGACGCGCTCACGCAGTCGCTTAAAGAACGCGTTATCGGCTTTAAGGAAACGGCTTATAACTTTACGGCGCTTATAAAGACAGACAATATAATTGCGGATGACGAAGTTATAAAGGAGAAGCCGAATCTCGAAGATATAATGGTTTACTACAACAAGGAGAAATCATTATGAAAAATATAATATACAAAGAATTGAAACTCGTAATTATCCCCGCCACTTACCTTATTGTTCTGCTGGCGGCGCTTATAATGATACCGAATTACCCGTATCTGGTCGGAATGAGCTATTGCTTTCTTGCGCTGTTCATAAGTTTTTCGACGGCACAGACAAACAAAGATAACGAGTTCACGGCAAGTCTGCCCGTTCCGAGAAAAAACATAGTGCTTGCAAAGCACGTTTCGTTCATCACGGTAGAACTTTTGCAAATCGCCGTCGCAATTCCTTTTGCGCTTCTTTCGACTTTGCTAATCAATAAAAACGGAAATTTAGTCGGGCTTGACGCGAACTTTACGTTTTTCGGCGTTACGTTCCTTTGTTTCGGCGTAATAAATATTATAGTTTTGCCTTGGTTTTTCCGAACGGGATATAAAATCGGCATTCCGTTCTTGACAGCGATTTTCACTTATGTTATTCTATACGTGTGCGTAGAACTCGCCGTTCAGCTCTCTCCGCTCAAAGCGATGCTCGACGGCACGGCGGCACAATATATTCCTTACAGAATTGCCGTATTGTTTTCGGGAATAGCCGTCTATTGCGCGCTGACTTTTATTTCATACAAACGGTCTGTAAAAAATTTCGAAAAAGTAAACTTATAATGGACATTGTTATTTCAAGCAAATCCGATAAGCCGATTTCCCTGCAACTTTACGAGCAGATTTCGTCGCAGATAGCCGTCGGCGATTTGTATCCCGGTTATTCTCTGCCGTCCGTGCGTTCGTTGGCAAGAGAACTCGGCATCGGCATAGTAACCGTGCAAAGAGCTTACGAAATGCTCGAAGCCGAACAATTCATTTATTCCAAACAGGGAAAAGGGAGCTTCGTTTGTCAGTTCGATAACAAAGAACTCGACGAAACGAAAAAACGGCTCGCCGCAAAAAAGCTGAAAGAAAATATCCCCTATTACAAAAATCTCGGCATATCTCTCGAACAGCTTACACAGCTGCTGAAACGCGAATATTAAAGCGATTATTCTTCCCGTTCCTTTTCCGCGTTCTTTCTCATAATCTTTACAAGGTCGAAATTCTTAAACGCATATTTATAGCTCGGCTCTTTCGGGTCGAGCATTTTTTGTACAATTTCGGGCAATTCGGATAAAATCAGCGCATACGATTCGTCTATCGCGGCAAATAAAACGCCGTCGGGTATTCCGCCATCCAAGTAAAAATCGTTCCAATGAAGCGGTTCGAGTTCCGCCGACGGAGCAATGCAATCGGCAAATTGCGTGCAATCCAGTTTATTCTCTTTATTCTTTTTAAGCGAAAGCACGCGTCCGCGACTTTTTAAGTCAAACGACATCGCAAACATTTTATCGTTCAGAAGATACCGAGTGTATTTTCCCAACTTTCTTACCGTAACGCCCTTCTTTCCGCGCATATACTTATCGAGTTTTTCCGTTTCCATTACACTACTCCGCCGCATATAAATAATATTTTCCGTTGTATTTTACAGTGAGAACACCGTACTCAAAGCAGGCGTATTCGAGTTCGTCCGCAATCGGTTCGAATTTTCCGTCGTAAACCGTATACTCGCCGTTCCCGTGCTCTGCGACAAACAGTCCGTCCCGAAACGTTACGCACGAAAACCTTTCGGACGCGTAGCCGCCTTCGTTAATAGAATATACTCTCGTTCCGTTATCGGTTATAAAATATCCGCCGTAAATACAGTCGTCCGCTATATTATCGAACGCATCGGGCGTCAGACCATTCATATCTTTATCGGAAACGTAAACACTGCCGAGCGACGAATAAATAAGATACGTTCCGTCAAACGTTTTAAGTCTTACGTCCGCGTTCGACGATTCGATAATCTCGTTTCCCCGCAAATCGATTATAACGTTGCGGTTATCCCGTGTTACGACTGCCGCATAGCCGAAACGAAAGTCGGATACCGATTTATAGCGCGGCTCCGTCAAAACTTCGCCCGACACGCTCCCGTAACCGAAAAGTCCGCCGCCGTCTATTATTCCGATACCGTTTACGGGCGGCAAAACCATTCTGTACCCGCCGCAAAATACGGGGTTCATTTCAAGGTCGTAAACTCCGCGTACGCCCAGAAGAAAATCTTCGGAAACAAGCTCGACCGGCTCGCGGGATGAACTTTTAATCTCGCCGCCGACATAAATATCGACTCTATCGTCGCTATAAGCCGCAACGGTTTCGCCTATAATATTAACCGAATTAAAAACTGCGGGAACGATAATGTTGCCGTAAATATTCTTAACTCCGCAAAGTTTATCCTGCAAGAAAACATATTTATCGGAAGTAAGTTCCGTTTCTTCAAAATCTTCGCCCACATCGACAACTTCGCCGTCTTTGCCGAGCGCTACGCCATAACCGTCTTTCTTTGCAAAAACAAAATTGCCGCCGCAAGCCGACGCATAGTCGAACTCTACGCGGTAAAGCGGGTAAAAGCCGACTATTTCGGGTCCGAAAAATTCCGCGTCCGTTTCGTCCGGTTTGCTCGGATTAACGGGCGCATTCGGTTTTTCCGCGTCTTCGTAAAATTTAAGATTTTCCAAAAAGTCCGAATAGTCTTTTTCGCGGCGCACAAGCATAAAACTTTCGGAGCAACCGAAAAGCGTCGTCATACATAACGACAACAGCGCGACTATTAAAATTGCAAACGGTTTACTTTTCATTTGTTATTTTCGGATTTGCTTCTATCTGAACAGTTCCATAACGACCGAACAATTCTTTAAATCCTTGCGCGCGGTCTTATAACTCGGGTACAGCTTAAAAACGTTGTCCCAGAACTTCGGAGAATGGTTATGCTCCAATGTGTGGCACAGTTCGTGAATTATCACGTAATCTATAAGTTCGGGGCTGAGCATAAAGAGCCGCCAATTCAGCATTATATTGTCTTTTCCGTCGCAACTGCCCCATTTCCCTTTGGCGTTTGTCGGCGAAAATTCATTGTAAGAAATACCCGTTGCGCCCGAAATTTCGTCAAGCCTTGCTTTAAGTTCGACGAGCGCAAATTTCTTATAAAACGACCCCAGCGCTTTTGCCGATTGCGCGCCTATCGCATACTTCTGCGGCAACAGAAGCCTGTCCGATTCAAACGCAATACGCTTTACGCTTTCCGTCCGAACTACGGGAAAACGCCTACCTTTAACAAGTATGGTTTCGTAATCCAAAATATCCGCAAACTGCTCTCTTCTGCTGCGGTACCGCGCAAGCCCGGAATTTATCCAATCGGCTTTTTCGTGCAAAAACTTCTCAATGTCGGCAAGCGGCATTTTAAGCGGCGCAGACACAGTTACCTTGCCGTACTTTATGGATATAGTAAGCGTTTTACGCTTTTGCCTTTTCAGTTCGAATGCAGACATCAGGCGCGCTTTTTCCAACCTATAAGCGCGCGGAAAACAACCGTTTCGCTACCGTCTTTTAAGGCTTCGAAATACGTTTCTTCTTCCGCGTCGGCACGGCTTACGATAAACTTATCGCCAACGAACAGTTCGGAAATAAAGTTTATATCGAAACTTGCTATTTTCTTTTCGTTGAGTTCGTCGATACCGCAAGAGTTCAGAACAGCGTCGCCGTAACGCGCGTTATTCATATGTCTGTTGCGGTCAAGGTCGGTAATTCCGACGGTAAATTCTCCGCCGCGCTTAATTTCCACGCCGAGTTCTTCGAGCGGTTTGATTTTCCGATTGCCGTTTTCAAACGGCTCGGCGGGATTGAAAAATGCGTCTTCGTAAGGAAACAAATCTTTACACTTTTTTATATTGCGGTCGGAAATACCTATCACGCACCATTTCGACGTGCCCGAAATCAGCCCGTTGCCGTCTTTATCCGTTACATAATAGTCGCGGTTTACGTCGACTATGCGCGGCTTTTTCGGAAACGTAATTGCCGAGATTTCTTCCCCCAGCGACGGGTATTTATTCACGCGGTAGCCTAGACGGCTTATTACCCAGCATTTATCCTGTTTAAGCAAGTCGTTATAACCCACCCCGAGCTTATTCGCGTGCGCAGTCGCCAAGTCCTGAAAGTATTGTAAAACGGCGCTCGGCTTTAACAACTCGCGGTAGTCCGTTTCGTCAACCGCAACGGTGAATTTTCGGGCGTGCGAAAGATATTCGGTTTTCACAAAGGTACGCTCCTTTATAACGATTATACAGTACTTATTATAACGCATCGACAAAATTCTTGCAAATGATTTACAATACGCCTGCAAATAAAAAAATATTACTATGCCGCAAATAGTATTCTATTGACAAATTGACGAAAAAATATTACA
>WSNJ01000056.1 GCA_013316045.1 Clostridia bacterium | reverse complement strand
ATATAAAATATAACCGTAAATCGCTAAGATGCGGAGGTCAGATAATGGCGCTGAAACAGTGCGAATATTGCAAATCGTTTACGGACAGTAAGAACACGCGGTGTCCGTTTTGTTCCGCCCGCTTAACAATAAAATCATACCGGAAGAAGGCAACATAAAAGAAACCGTTTCGCTTAAAGTAACCGAAACCATAAACAAAGTCATTCCTTCGGCGCAATCGACCGAATACGCAAAAACGAAGCAATCGCCTTTCGGAAACGAATATTCGGCTCAACCTGCAACACAGAACGCGCAAACCGTAACGAAAGACGGAAAACGGATGCTTAACAAATGGATAGTTCTCGTTCTCGCGCTCGTCGGCGGTTGGCTCGGAATACATAGGTTCTACGAAGGAAAAATCTTCACGGGCGTGTTGTATTTTATTACTTTCGGTTTCTTCGGCATAGGCATATTTATCGACTTGCTTTGCATTTTGGGAAAACCCACCACTTACCCCGCCAAACGATAGCTACATAAAAAGCAAAAAGACTGCCGCGGCAAAACGTCTGCGACAGTCTTTTTTTATTGTTTTACTTGCCTTGAACTATCTCGAAGAAACGCTTGCCTGCAAAAGTCGGCGTTACGTTTTTAAGCTGAATATGCCCGATATTGCGCGAACGCACGTCGCCGTCTACGTTCAGCATAAAGAGCGTGCCTTCTTCGAGTTCTTTCGTTACGAATTCTTTCGTTACGCACGAAACGCCCATATTCGCTTTTGCAAAAGAAACGAGCAAATCGTGGCTGTTCACTTCTATATCCGGCGAACATTTACAACCATTCGCCTTGAAATACTCGTCTATAAAAGTGCGCGAATTAGTGCCGCGGCTTAAAAGTATCATAGGATTTTTAAGCAGTTCTTCCACCGTCATAGGCTTGCCTTTAAGGTGCGAAAAACCCTTGCCCGCAACGAAACAGTCGTGCAGTTGTCCGCAAGGCGTTACGTCGATTTCGTCGTCGTCGACCGGCAAATTGACAAACCCAATATCGACCTTGCCTGTTTTGAGAAGCTCGACCGTCTGCGCGGACGGACCGTTTTCGAAAAACAGTTTTACTTGCGGATACATTTCCCTGAAACGTATTATAAAAGGGAAAAGAAAATTGTTGCAGATATTATTGCTCGCGCCTATGCGTATACTTCCGCTCAACAGACTTTTCATTTGCGAAAAGCGCGTTTCGGCTTGCTCTATAAGTCCGTTTGCGCGTTCCACAAACTCGAATATCGCGCTGCCTTCCGCCGTAAGCTCCATACCCTTTGGCGTGCGCTTGAACAGCTTTCCGCCGAGTTGAGATTCGAGCTGTTTAATCGACTGACTTACCGCGGGTTGCGATATGAAAAGTTCCTTTGCGGCATTGGTAATGCTTCCGTTCTTGACGACGCAGAAGAACACTTTGTAAAGCTCGTAATTTATGCTCATAAGTTTTTATATGCCGCCGAAATAAGCGCGTCGAAAAGCGGCGCGGGACGCGACGGACGAGCCGTAAATTCGGGTTGGAATATAACGCCGACATAAAACTTTTTGCCTTGAATCTCAAACGCTTCGGGCGTGCCGTGTTCGGAAAAGCCCGTAAATTTAAGCTCTTTCGCGCTCAAAGCGTCTTTGTAATCTTTGTTAATTTGGTATTTATGACGGTGCCGCTCGCATATGACGTCCGCTCCGCCGTAAATATTTTTAAGCATACTGCCGTTTACGAGCAAAGTTTTATGCTCGCCTTTTTTGCAGGTAAGCCCCGAACCGAACTTGTCGATAACAAGCGAACCCGCGCTCGAAAATTCCGCGTCGGCGGCGTCGGTTATGTTAAGCTCGTTTTTCGCATACTCGACTATTCCCGCCTGCGCGCCCATACCTATCATAAGGCACGGAATATCGTTCTTTCTCGCATAAGTCGCGGCGGCAATCTTTCCGTCGAAACCGCGCTCGCCGAACCCGGACGGTATAACTATTCCGCCCACGTCGCCGAAAAGTTTTTTCGCGTTCGTCTGAGTAACGCTTTCACTGCTTACCCACTTGATATCGACTTTTACGCCGTTGTTCACTCCGCCGAAAAACAACGCCTGCGACAGCGAAACATAAGCGTCGTGCTTTTCGACGTACTTGCCTACAACCGCAATTTTCACCGACTTGCCGCAGTCCGCAAGAGCTTCGGACTTTTCGCAAAACTCCGTCTGCTTTTTAAGGTCGGGCGTTTTATCTTCGAGATGTAACCTACGCAAAACTACCTTTGCAAAACCTTCCTGTTCGAGCATAAGCGGAACGGAATACAGCTTTTCGGTCGTTAAGTCCTGAATAATGCAGTCCTGACTCACGTTGCAGAACAAAGACAGCTTTTTCTTACTGCCGTCGCCTATCGGATATTCCGAACGGCAAACTATAATATCGGGCTGAATACCGACGTTCTGCAATTCTTTTACACTGTGCTGAGTGGGCTTAGTCTTTTGTTCGCCGCTCGATTCGATATACGGCAAAAGCGTTACGTGAACGTACGCCACGTTTGCCCGCCCTACTTCCGACCTGAGTTGGCGTATCGCTTCCAAAAAAGGATGGCATTCTATATCGCCTACCGTGCCGCCTATTTCGGTAATTATAATATCGCTTTCACCTGCGGAAAGAGCCGTTATTTTGCTCTTTATTTCGTCGGTTATATGCGGCACCACCTGCACCGTGCCGCCGTCGTACTCGCCTTGACGCTCTTTCGCTATAACGGAAGAATAAATCTGTCCCGAAGTTACTTCGCTGTGAGAAAAAAGATTTTCTCCCAAAAGTCTTTCGTAATGCCCGATAACGAGGTCGGTTTCGGCGCCGTCGCCCGTTACGAAAACTTCGCCGTGCTGATAAGGGCTTAAATTAGACGAATCGACGTTAAAGTACGGGTCAATCTTCTGTAACGTTACCTTGTATCCGCGGGCTTTGAGAAGCGCGCCGAGCGCGCCCGCCGTAATGCCCTTACCGAGTCCCGAAACCACTCCGCCCGTAATGAAAACGTACTTTGCCATAAAATTTTTCTCCGTATGTAAAACGATTTTTGTTCGGTTTATTTCTGTTCCGCAGGCTTTACCGAAAAGCGGATTTCGCGCAGCTTCTGACAATTATATTCCACTATTGTCAAAAGATTGTCGAAAATCTTTCTTGCTTCTTCCATACTGTCGATTACGCGCGACTCGGACGACGGCGAATTATTCGAATGCAAATAAAAATTTCTCTTTTCGAAATATTCGGTATACAGCGCGCTCATAACCTCGTTGTAAATAACGCTCTTGATTCTTTTGCGATACCCCGACTTTAAGCAATACGAGCCGTCGTCGCGTTTCTCGTACGCCTGACCTATCATCTTGACTCTTATCCCTTCCGACGTCTGCAAGTCGTAAATAAGCCGTTCTAAGCCCCTATACGGCGAAACAAGTAAGCCCGAGTAATCGGAAAGCCGTATTTCGTCGTTGTATATGTCGGTAAGCGCGCTCGTAAGGTCTTTCTTTGCAAGCGCCGACAAATATTCGAACGCACAGGGCAAAAGTTTTTTCAGTTTCTTTTCGGCGGCTTGCGACTGCTTGTCGGTCTTGGCAAGCGGCGCGGCTTGTTGCTTTTTCTGTTGCGCCTTTTTAGGCTGATTGCTTTGCTTTGTTTCGTTTTGCTTCGGCTGATTCCGAACGTTTTGCGTTGCGGGCAGCTTAGGCTCATTATTCTTTTTGGCAGGCAGTTTCTGACGGTTTTCCGCCTGCTTCTGCGGTAACTTCTGCTTGCCCTTTTCTTGCTTTGCAGGCAATTTTTCTTTTGGTTTATCGGGCTGTTTCTGCGGTAATTTCTGTTCTTGCCGTTTCACTTGCGGCAAGGTCGCGGAAACGGGAAACTCCCCTTTTTCGTAGACTTCGGATAAAATCTTTATCTGCTCCGCGCGAGCCGTCAACGACAGTATCTTTGCCTTTGTATCGTATACTACCGAAATTTTATCGTCGCCGCTTACGTAGCCGAATCTTTCGAAATGACTTTTTTCGTCTACGGGATAATACGACACTCTTTTGTAATTTCCGCTACCGTGCAACAGCGAAATAAATCTGCCGACGGCGGCGGTGGAGCAATCCTTGTAGCTCTTGTGCGAATTATTATCCATTTATTACCAACCTTTTATAATTAAAGCGGCCCTACGCGAAATAGAACCGCTTTATAAACTTGTCTTTACTTCAAGCGAATTTTACGCTGTGAGAAATTACTTCTTTTTAACGTCGCTTTCCTTAACCTTGCGGAATCTTACAAAGTACAGGATAACGCCCGCAATGAGTATAGCGCCTACGATAATGAGAACGGTTCTCAGAACTTTGAGCGGCATAGCTCCCGTGCTGTCGGTAGCGGATACGTTGATAGTATCCTGGTAAACGCTCGCATTACCCGCTTTATCGGTCGTGGTATACTCTACGGTGTACGTTCCCGTCATAGTAAAGGTATACGTTTCGTCTTTGCTCGGGGTCGTCTTGTTTGCACCGGTCGTTCCCTTGTCGCTTACGCTGTAAACTTCGTTTCCGCTCGGGTCGAGCAATCTCTTGGTGAAAGTAATATCGGCGATATCGCCCTGGTCTTCCGCGCCGAGTTTAACGGTCTTGAATTGGAACGAACCGTTCTGACGAGCCGTTGCGCCGTAGTTGTTGCCTTCTACCGTAAATGTCGGGGGAACGGTGTCGCCTACTCTTATCGAGAACGTCTTCTGAACCGAAGCCGCGCCGCCTACCGATGCCGAGTATTCTACTTTATACTCGCCGTCCAACATTGCGAAGAAATAGTATTGATTGGTATCCGCAGCATATTGGATATATTCGGAATCCTCGTTGTTGTTTTGTTTCGGGTCAAAGCTGTACGTTCTGTTTATGCCGCTCGTCGACGGGGTCGTAACCTTAACGGTAACGTCGGCGTTTGCAAACTCGTTATAAGCTATAACTTCGGGAAGTTTTACCCATTTGGTAAGGTCGTTCTTGTAATCAGCCGTCTTTTCTGCTTTTACAGCCTGAACGGGCATAAGTCCTATTACGTCGAATTCTATGCTCGAACTGTCGGTAGCTTTAAGGCTGTACTTTTCTCCGATAGACTTAAATACGCCGCCTGCGGTGGAGCCGTCAGCTTTGTAGTAACCGTCGGTAAACGAAACGGTACCCGTGGTGTAAGCCGTAAATTCGATACCCATAAGGCTGAATCTTCCGGCATTGCTTACTCTGCGAACGATATATTTTCTGCCTTCCTGAACGCCCGTCGCTTTATAAGTTTCGTTTCTGAGTCTGTAAGCTACGTTGATATTTCCGCTGTTCGGAATTGCTACCGCGCTTAATTCGTCCTTGTTACCTTCTCCCGTAACGTTTACGGTTATTTCGAAAGCCTGAACGACGCTTCTGCCGGTTATATCGAATGCGCGAACCGTAAGAACGTATTTTTTAGTTGCATCGGTCTTCTGTGCGGGAACAAACGTTAAATTGTCTACGGTTATCTGATATTTTCCGTCGCTATTGTCTTTTATCGGATTAACGTAAGTTTCGAAATCGAGTCCGTCGATAATATCGCCGTCGGGATTCGTCATATACATTTCGAAGCCTACGAAATCTCTGTATCCGATATCGAAACTTCCTATCGTAAGCGAACCGAGATTAAACGCGTCGCCGAGCTTAAAATCTCCGACTGTTGCCGTGGTGAGTGCGTTGTCAATGCTTAATTTAACATTGCTATCAACAAAATCGCCTACAACCGCGAGAGTAATTTCTTTGCTCTCTGATTTAATATTGCCTACGTCGTCCTTAGCGGTAACGGTAAGAGTAGCCGTATTTGCCATAACAAACTCTTCGCCGTCTTCGTTTCCGCTGTACTTAACAAATACCTTGCCGTCTTTGCTCCAAACTGCGATTTCTTCGCCGTTTTCCACAACGATAGACTTTTCGCCGATTTTAACCGTATATTCTACGCTCGGCTTGCTGTCGATAGCGTCGCTTACGGTAGCCGTAGGCAACTCGTACTTCGTTTCTACGTCGCTTACGTAGATATACTTATCCGCGTTGAGTTCAACGGACGGAGCAATCTTATCGGTAAACGTATCCTGCAATTCGATATCATACGACTTAGTCGTCGAATTCGGCTTTTTGTCGCGTGCGTTGTAGATTGCGGTGTACTTGCCCGTCTTGGTAAGGTCGGAAGCAAGTTTATAATCGTTGAAATTAAACTTAAATCCGTCTTTCGTAAACGTTACTTCTTCACCGCTGTCGTAAAGGCCCTTGGACGCGTTGGACGAATCGTACTTATATTTAGCTCCGCTTCCTGCGTTGCCGTCTTTATCGTAGTCGTAAATATTTTCAAATCTGATAACGGTATTGTTGTTCACGGTATCGCGGATTTCAAACGAAACCGTAATGTTATCGGTATTGTTGTCCGAATATTCGGGATACGGGAATACTATATCGCCGCTATTCGTATCGTTGCTTTCTTTAACGACTGCAAGTCCCCACGTAGCGGGAATTTGGTCGTCTGCAATGCTTTCGAGTTTGGGAGCCGTTCTGTCCTGCACCTTAATATTAAACGGCTGCTTAACGGATACGTTGCCGGCGTCGTCGATTGCCTGATATTCAACGACATAAGTGCCCTGCTCTCTGGGATAGAAAGTCGTATCGTAAACGTTGTCGAAAGTTTCGTCCGCTTCGAGCGTCTTATCGGCATAACCGTACTTATTCGTGCTTACCTTTTTAACGGGCTTGCCTTCGAAAGAAACGGTAACGTTAATCTGAACGTTTGCGTCGAAGTTATCGGTAGCCGTAGCCTTGGGAAGCGTAACCATAGTGTTAAGGCTTGCGTCCGTAGGAACGCCCGAAATCGAAATGGTCGGGCGGACTTTGTCTTCGAAGCTCATCTGCGCATTTACGTCGTACTGCTTGGTAAAGTGCTTCTGAGTGCCTGCAATAACGGCGTCGTACTGAACGGAGTTCTTTCCGAGCGAGAACTTCTGCTTGTCCGCGATGTTCTTTTCTTCATTATTGATATAAACTTTGAGCGTGTACTCGCTGTCTTTCATAGGTTCGTACTCGCCGTCGTCGTTCTTCTTATAAAGCGTAGCCGCGGGCAAAGTATATTCCTTTTCCGTATTCGTGTACGTGGGAATAGCCGCGCCGTCGCCTACGACTCTCAATTCGTAATCGCTTTTGAGCGTAACGTTTACCGTATGCGTATAGGTCTTTTCACCGCTCTTGTACTCTACCGTATAATTGCCGAGCATTTCGGCTACGAATTTATTCTCGGTAACGGTAACCGTTTTGCCGTTCGGAGCCGTAACGGTAACGCCGCCTACTTTAACGTCGACTTCTTCGCCGAGATAAACCGACGCGGGCAAAACTACGGACGAACTGATTATTTCCGTACCTGTTGCCGTTGCCGCAAAAGCCGACAAACCCGCTCCGCCTATGATAATCGAAACCGACAGAACAAGCGTCAGTATGCTCAACCATAAGTGCCTAAACTTCTTCATTCAACGATTCTCCTATTGTTAAGTGTATAAATATACAGTAATCAACTGCAATTATATCGTTTAGACGAAAATTTGTCAAACGAAATTGGCAATAATTGCAAAGTTATTATAAGTAGCAAATTGGAATTATATGTAAATTTCGCAAAATTTGCTAAATTACACGGATAAGGCTGTCTACGCTCTTTACGACCTTTAACTTTCCGATTTCGTCAACCGCGTTGCGCACGGCATTTTCGGTAGTGGTATGCGTAAGGAAAATTATCTGAGCAAATCCGTCCGCCGCGCCCTTTTGGATAACGGAGTTAAGCGAAATTCCGTAATTGCCGAGCACTTCGGTAAACTTGGACAAAACGCCGGGTTTATCCGAAACGGAAAGCGCGATATAATACTTGGAATCGAAATCGCTCAGAATTTCGGTCGGAGCGTTCAGCTTGCCGTTATTCTCGAAATCGGTATATCTTCTCTCGGTAGCCTTTGCGCAATAAATTATATCCGAAACTATCGCGCTGCCCGTCGGCAAAGCTCCCGCGCCCCTGCCGTAAAGCATTACGTCGTCTACGCAATCGCCCTTTAAGAACACGGCGTTAAACTCGTTGCGGACAGCCGCGAGCGGATGAGCGGACGGCACGAAAGTAGGATGAACGCGAACTTCCACCTTGTTGCCCTTTTTCTTGCCGATTGCGAGAAGTTTTACGGTGTAACCGAGTTCCTTTCCGCTCTCTATATCGTTTACGGTTATCTTGCTGATACCTTCGCGGTAAATCTCCGTATACGGAATACAAGTATGAAAACCGAGCGACGAAAGAATGCTGAGCTTGTACACTGCGTCGAAGCCTTCCACGTCCGCCGTAGGGTCAAATTCGGCAAAACCCTTGTCCTGAGCTTCTTTAAGAGCCTGTCCGTAGCTCATACCTTCTTCGGTCATTTTTGTTAAAATATAGTTCGTCGTACCGTTTATTATACCCATAATTTCGAGCACGTTGTCGCCTTGCAAGCTCTCGGTAAGCGTGCGGATAACGGGAACGCCGCCCACGCAGGACGCTTCGAAATAAAGCCCCGCGCCGCCGTCCTTTGCCGCCTGCTCCAACTCCGCCCAATGCTTAGACAAAAGTTCTTTGTTGGCGGTTACTATGCTCTTACCCGATAAAAGTACTTTTTTGATAAACGTTTTCGCGGGCTCTACGCCGCCCATAGTTTCGACTACTATCGAAATTTTATCGTCCGAAAGAATATCGTCCAAATTCGTTACGGCAATATCCTTGTTGCCCGTGCGTTTTTCGATAAGTTCGGCGGAGCGGTCGAGAATTTTGGTAACGACTACGTCTACGCCTTGCGTCCGCTTAATGAGCGCGCGGTTTTTCTTCAATATCTCGTAAGTTCCGCCGCCCACCGTGCCTATACCCATTATAGCTACGTTTACAGTTTTCATTTTTTATCTCCCGTTTGCTTATTCATATTATATATAATGTTCAGCCCGCGCAAAGTAAGCGTTTTATCGAACGCGTCGATAACGTCGGTATGCTTGATTATTATCTCGCTGAGTCCGCCCGTTGCGACAACCTTTGCCTGCCCTATCTCCGACTTGATTTTGTTTACTATCTTTTCGACAAGCCCGACGAATCCGTAAATAATGCCCGCCTGCATATTGGAAATAGTGTTCCTGTTTACGATTTCGGGCGGAACGTTGAGTTCGATATTCGGCAGTCTTGCCGCCGCGCTCGACAGCGAATCCGCCGCCGTTTTCAGACCGAAACTGATGCAGCCGCCCAAAAACTCGCCTTTTTCGTTTACCACGTTGAACGTGGTAGCGGTGCCGCAATCTATCGTTATAACGGGTCCTCCGTAGGTTCTGTACGCCGCGACCGCGCCGACTATTCTGTCGGAACCCACTTCCTTGGGGTTGTCGTACTTGATTTTAAGTCCCGTTTTTATGCCCGCGCCCACAACCATAGGCGTTACGCCGAAATTATAGCGTATCATATGCTCGATAGTATAATTCAGGTTCGGATTTACGCTGCTCATTATCGCGCCGTCGATTTGCTCCGAGCTTATACCCCTGCCCTTGAACATATCTTTAAGCATAAGCCAATATTCGTCCGCAGTTTTCCTGTTCGACGTGGCAAGGCGCGTACTGTCCACAAGTTTATCGTTCTCGAAGACGCCTATCTTTATATTCGTATTTCCTATATCAGCTACTAAATTCATTTTTTTTAAGTATGGTGTGATTTTCTTTATTTGCCTTGTAGATTATTTACCCGATGATTCTCCGCAAGCGTTATCGGCGTTTCCGACAACCGCGCTATCCGCGTTTTCGGAAACCTTATTTTCTTCCGCTTTTTTCGGGCTTGTATAAACGAGTCCGCGTTTGCCGAGCGCTTTGCCGACGCTGAGCGCAAGCGTAGGAACGAGAGCCGTGCAGACCGCAAACTCTATCGCGCCGTTTATAAGCATAGTCGGAAGATACAGGTACACGGTAACGTCGCCCAAAGCCGTATCGCGCATAAAAATCATAAGGAGCGCAACCACGAGCACCGTATTGCTCAGCGACCCGACAGCCGCCGAAACGGAATACGGCAACACGCGCGAAACCTTGCCTTTTTCGCGTATCAGCTTTTTACAAAGCACGAACACTCCGTGCGCTATAAAGCCTACGGCTATACGCGGAACGATTGCTATCCAGGGCGCTTGCACGAACGCCGCCGCAACCACCGAGCCGCCCATAAGCGAATAAACGAAACTTATTACGCCGAACACAAGCCCCATAAACGCCGAAATCTTCACGTTCTGCGTTACGCACGCGAATAACAGCGGAATAAGGAACACGAACGGAATTGCGCCCATAACAGCCGTGAGCGCCGTAAGAACGGCACAGACGGCAACCGTCTTCGATTTTGTATTCATTTTACTCTCCTTGGTAGACTTTCCGTTCTTTTCGGAATAGCCCCCGTAAACAAACTTTTATATGCAGTCCGATTTGCATAAAAGCAATATCGGCTAAACTGTCATTTCGAGCGAAGTGTCAAGGACACGAAGTCGAGAAATCCTTAAATATATCGATTTTTCTTTTACCAACGACCGTTTTCGTCTTTTGCCGTAATCTCGAACCCCGAGCGCGCAAACTCCGTTTTTGCGTTTACCGTTACCTTTTCGGTTACGTTGCCGCTTTCGTCGATTGCGTCCGAACCGAATGCGTCGGGATTGGCGGGCATAACCGCGCTGAACGAAACTTCGGAAAGTTGCGTGCGCGACGACTTAATCTGAAACGTTACCGACTCGATTCCGCTCGGGTCGTAAAACTTGTATTTGCCGTCTAAATCGTTCTTGTGGTGAACAAACGGGTAAAAGCTCTCGAACCAACTAATAAACTCGGCAAACGCACTGCTCTTTACTTCCGCCGTAATCGTGTACGTGTTGCCCGATTTTCCGCCGTTCATACTCTCGAAATTCTCGCGCGGAAACAGTTTTATACTGTTGCGGAACACCGTATCGGGCGCGGTTTGCGTCGAATTCGCACCGAGATATTCTTCGTACCCGCCCGCAAACTGTCTGCCGAAATAATCGAAGTAATTCTTGTAGCCGTACTTTTCACAATTGAAAACTATTCTGTCGTTTTCGCTTAAACCCGGCAAATACATCGAATTAACGTAATTCGTTTCGCCGTAGCTTACAACCGCCGAAGAATTCGATTTGTCAAGCTGAAACAACGTAGTTTCTTCTACCGCTCCGCCGCCGTTCGCCTCACGCAGAAGCGGTGAATCGAGATGCACCGTCTGCTTGATTTGCAGTTTGTTAAGCGTGGAAAAATCAAAAATCAGATTCTCGCCGTCGATAGAACAGATTCTGTCGTATTCTTCTTCGGGCGTCTTGGCAAAACCCTGCCCGTCCTTGTTGCAACCGAATGCGGCAAAACAGGCAACCGCGACAAGAATAAACGAAATGAATTTTTTTCCGTAATTTCCCATACTGAAAAGTATTGTACCATATTTATGCAATTTATGCAAGTGTTTCGGCAATACATAAAAAAGACGAGAACTTGCGTTCTCGCCTTTCCTTTTTATTTATTATGTACTATTTTACACTTACATATTTTGAAAGTCGTTTACCTTTATAAATTTCTTTACCCAAACTTTCTTTAATACCGGACGCTCTGAATATTTCAACTACTTTATATTTTCGAACGTTTATAAGCTCGCCGTATTTTATTCCAAACAAAGCTACCATACATTCTTTTTCTTTGTCGAGCGCATTATCATACATTTCTCGTAATATCTGACCCAACTCATTCACAGTTTTTTCTTTTTCCATTTTTTTC
>WSNJ01000009.1 GCA_013316045.1 Clostridia bacterium | reverse complement strand
CTATTATTTTATGCATAAATTGCAAAAATAAGTTACAAAATCAAGCTCTTTCTTTTCTTGATAAATTATGTTCGGAGTGATATAATTTAAGTATGGACAGGATTATTCTTCATTGCGATTTGAATAATTTTTACGCTTCGGTCGAATGTTTGTTAAACCCCGAGCTGAAAAACGTTCCCGTTGCCGTGGGCGGAAACAGCGACAAACGGCACGGCGTAGTCTTGGCGAAAAACGAGCTTGCCAAGAAAAAGGGCATAAAAACGGGCGACGTTATATGGGAAGCCAAGCGCAAAGAACCCGCGCTCGTAGTGGTTCCGCCGCACTTCGAGCTTTACTCCCGGTACTCGAAACAGGTGTTCGACATATATTCGCGTTACACGTGCTACGTAGAACCGTTCGGACCCGACGAATGCTGGCTCGACGTTACGGGCAGTACAAAGCTGTTCGGAAGCGGAACGCAAATCGCCGACGCTCTGCGCGAAACGGTCAAAAAAGAAACGGGCGGACTTACGATTTCGGTCGGCGTGAGCTTTAACAAAGTATTTGCGAAAATGGCGTCCGACCTGAAAAAACCCGACGCGGTAAGCGAAGTAACGCGCGGAAATTTCCGCAAAGTGTTATGGAATCTGAGCGTAAGCGATATGCTTATGGTCGGCAGAAAGACGGCGGAAAAACTGCAAAAACTGAATATAAAAACGGTCGGAGATTTGGCGGAAGCCGACGCAAAAACGCTGCAAACCGTTCTCGGGATAAACGGCGTAAAGCTGAAAAACAACGCCTCGGGACTCGACTGCGACCCCGTGCGCGAATACACCGAGTCGCGCGAGATAAAGAGTATCGGGCACGGAATGACTTCCACGCGCGATTTAACGACGGTAGACGACGCGTCCGCGCTTATTTATTATCTTGCCGACCGCATAGCCGAGCGAATGCGCAAAAACGGCGTAAAAGGCAGCGGAATAGCCGTAGACTTGCGCGACAGCTCGCTTAAATCCATTTCGCGGCAATGCAAGACCGACTTTTCCACGCGAAGCGGCAACGACATCGGAAAAGCCGCAACCGACCTGCTGAAAAGCAACTGGTTCGGCTCGCCCCCGCTCAGAACGATAACGGTAAGCGTGTTCGATTTAACGCGCGGCGAAGAAGCACGACAGACGAGTATGTTCGACGACGGAACGGCACAAAAAAACGACAGCTTGGATAAAGCTCTCGATAAAATACGTAACAAGTACGGGCATTCCGCCATAATGCGCGGAAATCTTATAGAACGCGACTTTATATACGACAAAACCGACGCGGAAGATTTTCTGCCCTTTAAGAGATAAACGGCCGAGCCTACTTTGAAGCGCGCAGTCCGCGTCCGCGCCGTTATGCTCCGCCTTAGTTTCTTACGAAAAAACCGAGCGAAATAAGTATGGCTTTATCGACTTTCTGCATAGCGGCTCCGTCGAGTTCGCCGACTTTTTCTTTCAGTCGGCGTTTGTCGAGCGTGCGGATTTGTTCGAGCAGAATAACCGAATCTTTGGGCAGTCCGAAATTACCCTGCCTTACTTCTATATGAGTGGGCAGTTTCGCTTTCGTGAGCTGACTCGTTACGGCGCAGGCAATCACCGTCGGAGAATACTTGTTTCCGATATCGTTCTGTATGATAAGAACGGGGCGCACTCCGCCCTGCTCCGACCCGACCACGGGGCTTAAATCAGCATAATATATTTCTCCGCGCTTAACGTTTTCCATTCAGTCATTCCCGTAAACAGTAAATTTTCAGAGATTCGCCCACTCCAAATTTATCGCGCCGCACTCGGCGTACGCGTTTTTGGCTTCTTCATTATCCAATATATGCGGACTTATTACATAGCGGTCCAAAATTCGCGCTATAAAGCGTTCGACCGACATATCGCGCTCGCGCGCGCTTTCTTCCAACATTGCGTTCATTTCGTCAGATACCTCTATCCGATAAATTTTCATTTGAATTTTACCCCGTTTTGCGATTTATAAACGTAGTATCCATATTTTGACATAAAAATATACAAAAAAGGCAACCGATTGTACAATGGTTGTCTTAATTCCGTAATTATGCTATAATCAATTTTATGAATACGGTGTGGTCGAAATATATACAAGGCGCAAAGACGTTATATTACAGCCGCAAGTTGCGGTTTGACGATAAATTCGCAAACGGATACAAAGAGTTATTCGGTTTGGACGAAAAAAAGAAACCTAAAATTCTCGAAATAGGTTGCGGGTCGGGCGCGCTTGCGGGAGCACTCGCCCGTTGGTATCCGAGTGCGGAAATAACCGCCGTCGACCGCGACTACGAATTTATACGTTTTGCGAAAGAACACGAAAAGGGCGTAACTTTTGCCGAAGCCGACATATCCGCATTACCGTTTGCCGACGGGAACTTCGACGTAGTGATTTCAAACACTGTTTGCGAGCATATAGAGCCGTCCGTATTTTACAAGGAGCAACTGCGGGTATTGAAGCCGCACGGCGTTTGCCTTGTGCTTTCTTCCCGCAAGGGAATAACCGTTGCACCCGATTGCTACGCTCAAAGCGATTACGAAAAAGCGTTTTGGCAAAAAGCGGAACAACACGATAATACGATTGAAAAATACGGCGTAGGCAAATATTATCTGAACGAAAAGGAATTGCCCGCCGTTATGGAACGACACGGATTTAAGTTCGTTAAAACGGGATACGTGATTGCGGATTTCACGCCCGACAATCCAGATACTGCGCCCGAATTCGCACACGCGATAATCAACGCCGACAGGTATGCGGCAATAGAGTCGATAGAGTCGGTCGAGCATTCGACGCCCGAACTCTTTTCAAGCCGAGAAACAGCCGAAATGAAACGCATTGTAAACAGCAAATACGATACGCGTATAAAGCAATATGACAACAACGAAAAGCAGTGGGACGCAACCGTGTCGGTAACTATGGTATTGCGCGGAACTAAACCGTAAAATTATTTTCCGCGCTCAATGAAAGGCTCGGCATCGGAAAAAAATATTAGCGCAATAACGTCCGAAATTATATCCGTACTATTATATCCGACGCTATAACGCTGTCGGGCGAAAGCTCTTTTTCTGCGCGCTTTGCGGCTTTACCCAAAAAGTAACACGAATACGCGCAAGCGGTAAGCGGGTCGTAGCGGACGGCTAATGCCGCTATAATTCCGCTCAGAACGTCGCCTGACCCGCCTTTCGACAGCGCAGGCGTTCCGAAATCGCAAAACAGCGAAGTTTTGCCGTCCGAAATTATGCTGACCGCGCCCTTGCAAACGGTTACGCACCCGTAAGCTGCCGAAAACTCTTTTACTCTCCGCGGCAAATCCTTTTTATCTCCGCCGCAAAGTCTGTCGAACTCGCCCGTGTGCGGCGTTAAAATTACTTTGCACTTCGCGCCCTTTATAATATCCGCGCACCCTACCGACGCGCCGAGCGCGCCCGCGTCCAAAATCAGAGTTCCGCCGAAATTTCCGCATAAGTAGCCGATAATTTTCCGCAGATTGTCGTTCGGGACCATTCCCATACCGACCGCTATGCACGAGGTCTTTTTCATTACGCGCTCTAAACCCGACTTGTCGAAAATCATTCCGTCCGCGTCGGACGCCATAAAGTCGAGCATACTTTCCTTAACTCTGCATTGATATGCCGCCGCCATACGGTCGGGAACGCACAGCACGCTCAGTCCCGCCCCGCTTTTCAGCGAAGCTACCGACGACTCGAACGCCATAAGCGCCGCTCCCGGCATCTTCGGCGAACCGCCCATAACGGCTACTTTCCCGTAGTCGTATTTATTCCCCGACGGGTCGCGCTCTTTAAGAACGACGTCCTTTTCTTCTAAAAATCGGTTATCCGATACGCTGTCTATTCCTATGTCCGCAACGGTGATTTTTCCGCAATACCGTTTCGCGTCGTTTACAAGAAGTCCCGTCTTATAGCACGAAAAAGTTACCGTTTCATTCGCTTTCACACACGCGCCGAGAGCTATTCCGCCGTCCGCGTCAAGCCCCGTGGGAATATCCGCGCTTATAACGTATGCGCCGCTCGCGTTTATCTTTTCCGCCGCCGTTTTATACTTGCCCGAAAGCTCCCTGTCAAGCCCCACGCCGAGCATCGCGTCCACTATTACGCCGTAACGCGAAAAATCGTCGTCTATCGACGCAAAGGGAATTTCGCTTTCCGCGCAGAGTTTTTCACGCGACAGAACGCGCCCGTTCTTTTTATCCGCGACGGCGCACACCGACGCGTCAAAGCCGCCGCGGCACAGCCCGAGCGCAGTACTCAACCCGTCCGCGCCGTTGTTTCCGCCGCCGTACAAAACGAGAATTTTTCCGCCGTTTTCCGCGCGCCGACGCACAGCCGAACACAGTTTTTCCGCCGCGCGCTCTATCAGCTCGTCTTCGCTCACACCGCCTTGCATAACGCGCGCTTCGTTTTCGCGCACTTCTTTTACGGACAAAACGTCAATCATATTTATAAGCTAATCTCCTTGCACTAAATACCTTTGAAAGCATAGGCGCGGCGCAGACGCTTTCAAATTTCACCCGCCGTCAAGTAACAAACCGCCGTGGCGTATTCCCTGCAATGCGAAATCGAAACGTGGATATGCCTGCTCCCCAAAAGCTCCGCCGCTTTATTGAAAAGCCTGACTTTCGGCGCGCCGAGTTCGTCGCGGTAAATCTCTATATCGCTCGGTCTGAAACCGCGGAATCCCGTGCCGAGAGCTTTTGCTACGGCTTCCTTTGCGCAAAACGTCCCCGCAAGCGTTTCGGCGCGTTTGCCGCGCAACGCAAAATATTCAAGCTCGCTTTCGGTAAAAACCGACCTTAAAAACGGCTCGCTGTTCATTTTTTCGCGTATGCGTTCGATTTCCAGAATATCTATGCCTGTCATAATACTCGCCCTTTGCGCCCAAATGCGACAAAATTACTTAAAAATATCCAAAATAGAACGGTTCACCGCTTCGACCGCCATAATCGACAGCATAGTAAAATCGGGAACCGTTTCTTCGCCCTTCGACAGCGCGAAAATAGTGTCGCCGTCGTAATCGGTATGAACGGGACGGATACATTGCGCGAACGCGTCGTGGCTTACCGACGCCAATTTGTTGCAGTGCAGTTTGTCGAGTTTCGCGTTGGTCATTACGCACGAAAGCGTAGTATTTCCGCCGCGCATAGCCTTTATTATTTCGCCGCTCAGAATAAAGTTTTTCGTGTTAAGAAACTCGCCGCTCGGCAGCCTTGCGCCCGCCACTATTCTGCCCGTATCGGGATTGTATATATCTCCTACGGCGTTTACGACGGTTACGGCGGTTACAAACAGGCTTCCGAGCGTTACCGTTGCCGCGCCTATACCGCTTTTCATCGCGCCCATAGGACCCGTTATTTTGCCTACGGTTGCGCCCGTTCCCGCGCCGACCGCGCCGCGTTTTACCGCGCCGCCTTTATCCGCGTTTACGCACGCGTTGTAGCCGTCGTCCGCCGTCGGAAACTCGTACTTGTCTTTAAGGTCGTATATAACCGCGCCCGCAACGAGCGGTACTTTTATAACGCCCATATCGTGTCCGCAGCCTTGCTCGCGCAGATACTTGATAACGCCGTCTATACTGCCTAGCCCGAACGCACTGCCGCCCGTAAGAACTATCGCGTTAATGCTGTCCATAGCCTTTTCGGAATGCAGGCAATCCGTTTCGCGCGTCCCCGGAGCACAGCCGCGGACGTCCACGCCGCCGACGGTTCCGTCTTTGCACATAATAACGGTTACGCCCGTTTTTCCGTTATCCGAATGCCCCAAGCATATCCCTTGGGGTAAAATTACGTCTGACATAATTATATTATCTCCTTTATTTATCGCGTTTTATTTCGAGTTTTCAACGGTTTTGTCCGAATACGCGCAAAACGCTTATTCATCTTCGTCGCTTCTCGTTTCTTCGTATTCGCGCAAAGCATACGAAATGCAATCGTAATCGAAGCCTTTGGAATACAGGTGCGCATAGAGTTTGTTTCGGTCATAGCGCTCTTTATTCCGGCAAAACTTTTCGGCGGCGGCAAGAGCTTCTTCGTGTTGCGGCTCGCTTTCTTCTATCGCTTCGGCAATATTTTCGTCGCTTACTCCGTGCTTTTTCAGCTCGATTTTAAGCCGTTTTACGCCCCACGCTCTGCGGTGCGAAGAAATAAACAGCTCGCAAAAGCGTATATCGTCAATAAGCGAATACTCTTTAAGTTTGGCGATTATCTCGTCGCGGACTTCGCCGACAAAGCCCTTTTCTTGAAGATATTTCTCTATCTCGCGTTCGGTTCGCGCCCTTATATTTATATAGTCTACGCACTTTTCAAACGCCGTCTGCGATTCCGACTCGCGCTGAATAGTTATCAGTTCTTCGCGCTCTATTTCGTCGCCTATTTTAAGTCTGTTCTTTTCCGCTATAAACGAGTCGAGTCCGCACGCAAATTCGCCGTCGAGAAACACGCTCACGCGCGACTTGTTTTTTGCCTGCAATTTTATGTCGGTTATCTTTGCCATAAATCAATTATAACACGTAAAAATAATAAAAACAAGTTTTTCTCGGTTCGATAATTTTTCTTTACGTATAGAAAAATACAAAAGGTCAATAATCGAAGTAATTAAAATTTTATCAAGGAGGCTTTATCCCTTATGTCCCAAAAGCTTACGAGCAAAAACCTTCAAGAGCTGTCCGAACTTCTCGACAGCGAAAACCTGAGTTATCAGAAGTGCTTGTTTTACTCTACGCAAGCGTCCGACCCCACGCTGAAATCGAAGCTCGGCGCTTACGCGAACAATCACAGACAAAGATTCGAAGCGTTGCTCAAATATCTTAATTCACACGAATAATTTTATAAAGGAGATTTTTTTTACAATGGCAACAAACACTGCTAAAAAACCCGCGGCGGCAAAATCCGCAACGGCAAAGTCGGCAAAACCGCAAAGCAAAGCTCCCGCAAAAAGCGCGGCTTGCAACTGCTCCAAGAATACTCAGAAATCAACGACCAAGCACACGAAAAGCTCCGCCGAGTTCGCTCAGGATATGACAAAGCTCGACGACAAGGCTATAATTTCCGACGTATTGTCGAGCCATAAGTCGCTCGTAAAACTCTACGGAACGGCGCTTTGCGAAGTTTCGTGCGAAAAGTTGCGTTCGCTTGTCGGCAGTCAGCTTACCGAGTGCGCAAAAGACCAATTCGACGCGTTCCTTTATATGAACGAACGCAATATGTACCCCACCGACCCCGCTCCGAGCGCAAAAGTTCAAAAGGCAAAGGACAAATTCTGCCAACAGAAAAACCAAATGAAAAAATAACGGTTTTCAAAAGAGCGACTTAAACGAGCCGCTCTTTTTTTCTTGACAATTCTCCCCCGTTTGACTGTAAAATTAAATAGATAACGCTTATTTCGCATAGACGGTAATATCGCCGTTCACCGCGTCGGAAACGTTAAACTCCCGAGTGCAGTTCTTATCGGTGTACCAACCCAAAAAGTCGTAATTCATTCTGAACGGTTCACCGTATGCCTATTTCTTTTTCCGCCGACTTGCCTTCCCGAATGTTGAAACTTGCATACGTTCCGCGGGCTTCACCGTCGGACTTGGCGCGCCCGCTGTCAATCTGAATGTCGGCACACTGCCGCTATAATTCGCGTATAATTTGTTATCTCCGAAAGTAAATATCCGAAAATGCGCATATTTGTCCGCAAAGGCGGAACAAACTAATGCAGAGTCCGATATTTCGGACGCAAAAAATTTTTAACCCGCAGGAGGTAAAAAACAAATGGTAAATTTAGCGACTGTTTTATCGGTAGCGGCTACTCTTACAAGCGTGAACGCGCAAGCGCCTAAGCCCGCGCCCGCCCCGCTGCCCAACGGCACGGTAATCGTAAAGGTAATACCGAAAGCGAACAACGAAAAACACGGCGAGAAACGCCGCGAAGCAAATGCGGACGCACGCGCGAAAGCGTATGACGGCAATTACGACATCGACGGAGAATTTGCGCAGGACGCGAAAGTAAGTCCCGACGAAAAATACGCCGCAATGAAGCAAAAGCTCGACGAAAGATTTGCTTATATGTTTGAACTCAAAAAGGAAATGGACGAGCAGAATCAACTTGCGAATGCTAAATGGGAAGAATACTACGCGCTCAGAGAAGCATACGAGCGTCAGCTCAAAAAAATAATCGCAGATTGGGTTACCGAACAAAACTACGCATAAAAAAATTACGCCCTACCCTTTAACTGGGTAAGGCGTTTTTTCATTTATCCAAAACAAAATTTATACGCGCGTCGTTAACCGATTCGAGAATTACGTTCACAGGGTCGCCTATCCGATAGAAACTTGCGTCGTTCGAAAGGCTCATAAGGCGCGGATTGTATTGATAACCGTCGCCGTCCAAATTTTCGGTGCGGATAAGTCCTTCTACGCTGTTATCGAGTTCGACGAACAGTCCCCACTCGGTAACGCCGCTTATAACGCCCCTGAACTTCTGCCCTATCTTGTCTTTCATATATTCGGCTTTTTTCATATCGTCTACGTCGCGCTCGGCTTTTTCGGCGAGTCTTTCGCGCTCGGACGACTGAGCCGCTATCTCCGCAACGGAGTTTTCGTATTTGGAAAACGCTTTGTTGCCGTTTTTCAGAAAGTCCTTGATTATTCTGTGAACCGCCAAATCGGGATAACGACGAATCGGCGAAGTAAAATGACAGTAAAACGCGGCGGCAAGTCCGAAATGTCCCTTGTTAACCGCTTCATAGCTCGCCTTGGTCATCGAGCGTAGAGCGACTCTGTTAACGACAGGCGCGATTCTTTCGTCGAGATTTTCGAGCAAAACGGCAAAATCCGAAGACTTGGGAGCTTTTTCGTCGTGCTTGAACTCTATCCCGAGTCCCGACAGAAATTCTTCGAGAGCTTCTATCTTTTCGGGCGGCGGCACTTCGTGCGCACGGTACACGAACGGCGATTTTCTGTCGAACATAAATTCGGCTATCGTTTCGTTCGCAACAAGCATAAATTCTTCTATGATTTTATGCGATATAAGCGACTGCTTTTTCTTAACGTCTACGGCGATTCCCTTTTCGTCGAGAACTATTTCGCTTTCGGGAATTTCAAACTCTATCGCTCCGCGCCGCTTTCTCTTGTTCGACAGTATCTGCGAGAGAACTTTCATATCCCTGAGCATAGGGACTATATCCGAATACTCCCTGCAAAGTTCTTCGTCGCCGTCGAGAATTTTCGCGACTTTATTATAAGTCATTCTGTGAAGCGAGCGGATAACGCCTTCTTTTATAACGCTCTTTATAACCTTGCCGCGCTCGTCTATTTCCATTACGACCGAAAGCGTAAGCCTGTCTTCGCCTTCGTTGAGCGAACAGATTCCGTTTGAAAGTTTCGGCGGCAGCATAGGCAAAACCCTGTCGGGAAAATAAACGCTCGTGCCGCGCTTGAACGCTTCCTTATCGAGTTTACTGCCCGACTTGACGTAATGCGCAACGTCGGCTATATGAACGCTCAGCGTGTAAACTCCGCCGTTAAAGTTAAGCGACACCGCGTCGTCGAAGTCGCGCGAATCGTCGCCGTCTATCGTTATAACCGTATCCGCGGTAAAATCTCTGCGTCCGCGCTTTTCGTCCGCGGAAACGGAATCGGGCGTAGCGTCGGCTTCCTTTTCCACTCCCTTGGGGAAAGTTTCGTAAAGATTGTAAGAGCGTATAACCGACAGAATATCCACGCCTTTATCGTCGGGATTGCCCAGAATTTCGACGATTTTCCCTTCGGCGCTTCCGTCCGCGGGTCGCGTTAAAATCTCAACCACTACCTTTTCGCCGCTTTCGGCTTTCAGCGTATTCTGCGGAGCTACGTAAATATCCCATCCTATGCGCGCGTTGTCGGGCGTTACGTAACCGTAGTCGCCGCGCCCCGTAAACGTGCCCACGACGTTCGGGCTTGCGTGCTCGGCTATTCTCAGCACCCTGCCTTCTCCGCCGCCTTTACGATTGCTTATAACGCCGATTTCGACCTTGTCGCCGTGCATTGCGCCGTTCATATCGCTCATTGCTACAAACACGTCTTTCTCGCGCCCCTTAACGGCCACAAAACCGTAGCCCTTGGGACTGCACTCCAAAATGCCGACGAGTTTTTCGCCGACGAAATCTCTGTCGGACGCGCCCGAGCCTTTGCGCGAACCGCTCTTGCTTTTTCTTGCTCTGCCTATTTGATTCTTTTGTTTTTTTGACATAACTCTTAAAAAAATAGCGGACAACACACTGCCCGCTATCTATAAAAACTTTTCTTTTTTCTTACATAAGGTTTACGGGGTAAATCGCTACCGTAACGAAAAACAGTATAGATATAACCGCCAAAACTATTCCGAAAATAACCGTAAGGCGTTTCATAACGCCTTCGACAGACCTACCCTTGTTCTTCGAGTAGAACGTGTCGGAAGTCTGACCGCTGAGCGCGCCCATACCCTCGGAGTTGCTCGGTTGCAACAATACGAGCAAAATCATTACAATCGCCGAAACGACCATAAGCGACAATAATACAATACGGATAATCGGAAACGAAGTCGTAATCCATTGTGCTATTCCGTAGATATTCATAAATCGGAAAACCTCCCGAAAAGACCTACGCCATTCGGCGCGTTCTATTATTGTAGCACAAAATATCCGCTTTTGCAACTGTTTTAAGCGTATTTCAATACTTTTGCATAACCGACCCGAGAATTTTCGCAACCGTTTTTATAAGACGCTCGTCTTCGCCCGATATAGAACTTGCCGAAAACAGGTACAACGCGCCGAAAGCGTCCTGACAAAACACAGGCGCAACGCAAACGAACTCGCTTTCAAGCCCCGTGTCCTTGCCCGCTCCGCAAAAACTCTTTCTGTCTTCTATAAGGTTTTTAACCTTATTCGGCAAAACGGTATCGGCAAACAGATTCTTCTGAACGCCCGCGCCCGACAGAAATTTCTCGCAATCGCTCATCATAACGCCAAGTCCCGTAGCTTCGAACAGACTGTCCGTCATAGGCGCGCCGCACGAAATAAGCTGAGCCGTAAGGTCGACTTTTTTTATAAGAATCTCGCCGTTTTCGAGCGCGATTATTTCGAGCGGGTCGGATTCCTTAATTTTGTGCATTTTTCTGTACTCGCGCGGTATGACTATCCTTCCCAAACTGTCAAGCCTACGCACTATTCCGGTGTACTTCATATATGTATAACCCCCTTTGAACTTTTACTATTATCTGTTATGACTCTACAAAATATGTAAAAATTTATGCGATTTTTCAAAAGGAACATAAAAGATTGACTAAACTTTTTATATAATGTATAATAATCACTATGAAAACACCCGCAAAAATCGAATTGACTTCCGTTCAGAACGGCGAAAGTTTTAATATCCGAAGCGACGGCGAAGTATATTTTGAAAACGGCACGGCATATATAGAATTCGACTACGAAGACAAATCGCACACCTGCATAGGAATCTGCCCCGACCTTGTAACGTTAAGCCGTATAGGCGCGGGCGATTATACTATGATTCTCGAAGAAGGCAAAATAAACAATTTCGATATGAACACGCCGGAAGGCACGCTGAGTTTTACGGCAAACGCGAAAAAAATACGCAGTAAGATTAGCAAAAATTCCATAAGACTTATGCTCGTTTACGGCTTGGGCTTACCCGCCAACGAGATAGAAACGACCGTAAAACTCAAATGCGAGTTTTAAGCGGCTGACAGGAGGCATATAAACAGAAATGAAACTTCAATGGCTGGGACATTCCGCGTTCAAGCTGACCGAAAGCACGGGAACTTCCGTAATAACGGACCCTTTCGAAGCGTCTGCCGTCGGGTACTCTATGGCGTACCTGAATTGCGACGCAGTTACTTCGAGCCACGCCCACCCCGAACACAATAACTTCAAGGGAGTTAAGGGCAGCCCCGTTATCCTGAACAGCGTCGGCGACCACGAAATAAACGGCATTCACGTATCGGGCTTTCTGTCGGACGCGAGCGACAACGGCAAGCCGTTCAAAAATCTTATCTATAAATTCAGGCTCGACGGCGTAACGGTATGCCATTTGGGCGACATATGCGAAGAATGCTCGGCGGAACTTATCGAGGAACTTATCCCCGTAAACGTTCTTCTTATCCCCGTAGGCGGCGGCGATAAAACGCTCGACGCGGAAATGGCAAAGGAATACGTCGACAACATAATGCCCGACATCTGCATTCCTATGCACTACAAGACGAAAGACACCGAACTCGACATCGAAAAAGCGGACGCGTTTCTGCGCCTGTTCGACGACAGCCAAATTATAATAGCCGACCAGAACACGATAGAGTTCGACCGCTACGACTTCAACGGCGAAAGCACGAAAATCATTCTCCCCAAGCGTTTCAAAGGCTGAACCGATATTTGTTAATATGTAAATATGCGAAAAGGACGTTACTTACAAAGCAGCGTCCTTTTTTATAATTACAAAATCAAGCGGAACTTATTTTAACTTTATCTGCACTACCCCTTGCTTGCTTCCGCATACGGGGCAGGTTTTCCAGGCTTCGGTGAGAGATGCCGTATGACCGCAATTCGAGCATTGCCAAGTCGTGGCTTTATCGCTACTGTAAAGCGTTCCGTCCGACAGCTTTTTGTACAGCGTTTTGAATATTTTCGCGTGCTGTTTTTCAATGTCCGCAATAAGCGTAAATCTGCGCGCGATTTCGGGAAACCCTTCTTCCCGAGCGATTTTGGCAAACGCGGGATAAATCTTGTTCGCTTCCGATTCTTCGTTTTCCACGCTGAATTTAAGAGCGTCTTGCAGCTTCGTGCCTTCAAACGGATACCCCGCCTCTATCTCGATATTGTTTACGTCTCCCAAGCGGTCGGTTATCATAGTATAATACGCTTTTGCGTGCGCGACTTCGTTTTTTGCGAGCTTTTTGATTTCGTTCGCCATAGCCTGATAGCCCTGAGCGTTGCACATATCCACAATAAGCTGATACCTTAGCCCCGCCTGCGATTCTCCCGCAAAACTTCTCGCTAAATTCTTCAACGTTTGCGATTTCTTAAAGTCCATAATTTTTTTACCTCCACACGGTAAATTATGAACTCATAAGCAGTCGCTTATACCCGCAATTTGACTTTTGTGCCGCTTTGCGTTATAATTTCAACAATAAATCGGAGTGCGACTTAAAAACAATGAAAAATATAGTAAAAGAACTCGAAAACGAAATTCCCGAAGAAATCAAGAAGAAAACTCCCGCGCAAATTTCGGAAGAAATACTCGCCCACTATTTCACGGTGGACGGCAAAAAGGTAAAAGCGCGGCTGAACTTCGACACGTTTTCGGAACTCGTAGACCAAAGTTTAGGCGACGACAGCGTTGAAAAACTCAATCCGACTTTATTCGATAAACTCGCCGAAACGTTTGCTTTGATACCGCGCAAATACGAAATCGAAGTGGACGTTTATATCCGCGACTTCGGCGAATACACCTTGGCGGAAGCCGAAAAAATAGTCAGAAACAACGTAACGCTTATGATATACGCGCTCGCGCTCGAAAGACGGCGCAAGCGGATAACGGGTTTGTATTTGCTCGGCGGCGGTGTTTTGTTATTGCTTGCAAGCTACTTTCTCGGCAGACTCGAACTTCCGCAGATATTATTCGACGTTATCAATATAAGCGGAACTCTGCTCGTCTGGGAAGCCGCCGACATATCCCTTATAGAGCGCGGCGCGGAAATGAAGCGCATTAAACAGTACGTGCGAAAATTCAAAGACATACGCTTATTGCAAGCATAAAAAAACGCAGGGGCTCGATTTGCCCTTGCATTTTTTTCAAAACGTTAAATTTTTACTTTTCTGTGTTTGATTATTGCGTAAACCGCCTTGTAAATCTCGTTGAACGCGACTATCGACAACGCAAGCGCAACTACTTTCAGCCATTCTCTGAGCGACAGAGCGACGGTATTGAACATAATCGTTCCGAATTGCGTTATTATTATCTGCAAAGCAAGCGTTATCGCCATAACTATAAGCATAATTTTATTTTTGCCTATCGACTTGAACACGCTCGCCGTGCCGAGTTCGCGCGCGTTGAAAGCGTTGAACAGTTGGAACAGCACGAACATTGTAAACAGCGCCGTCTTTTCCTTTTCGCCGCCGACGTGCAGAAAGTTGAATATCGCTTGCAGAATCATAACGAGCGAAATAAATATGCCGTTGCAGAATATCCGCGCGAACATACGCTTAGTTACAATGCTTGCGTTGCGGTCTATCGGCTTGCGTTTCATAAGGTCGTCGTGAATCGGTTCGAGTCCGAGCGTCAGAGCGGGCGGACCGTCCATTATAAGGTTTATCCACAGCAGTTCGAGCGCGTTGAAAGGGGCTTCCATTCCGAGCAGAATGCACACGACAGTAACGAGCACGGCGGACAGATTGACCGTAAGCTGAAACATTATAAAACGTTGGAAATTCTCGTAAATGCCCCTGCCCCAGTGCACCGACTTTACAATCGTAGAAAACGAATCGTCCAAAAGCACTATGTCCGACGCTTCTTTGCTGACTTCGGTTCCCGTAATACCCATAGCTATGCCGACGTCCGCATTCTTTATTGCGGGCGCGTCGTTTATGCCGTCGCCCGTAACCGCCACGACCGCGCCGAGCTTTTTGAGCGTTTTGACTATGCGCATTTTCGTCATAGGAGTCGAGCGCGCAACTACGCGTATTTTGTCCACGCACTTTTCAAGTTCTTCGTCCGACATATTCTCGATTTGGTTAGCGTGGAATACGCCGTCGTCGCCGGATATGAGTTTCAGTTCTCTCGCAATCGCGCGCGCCGTTATTATATTGTCGCCCGTAAGCATTTTGACCGAAATGCCCGCGCGGCGGCACTCATCGACGGCGGCGTAAACTTCCTTGCGTATAGGGTCGGAAATAACGACGAAACCGTCGAACACGAGTCCGCGCTCCACCTGCCCGCGCCCGCGTTCGAAATCGCGCACCGCAGTAACGCCGTGAGCCAAGCCTATTACGCGCTTCGCGTCGCTTTGGAATTCTTCGATAGCTTTAAGCATACGCCGCTTTTCGCCGCCGTCCATTTCGCACATTTCGAGAATTATTTCGGGCGCGCCCTTAGAGTAAGCCACGTTTTTCCCGCTCTCTTTAACGACGGTCGTCATACGCTTCAAATCGGACGAAAACGGGTAACAGTGTACCGTTTCGGCGCTTTTGCGCACTTGTTCATACGTTATTCTCGGATTCGTTTTGTTGTACGCCACAAGCATTGCGCACTCGGTAGGACTGCCTATAAACGTATAAGTCCCGTCGTCGCCGAGCGTTACGTTCGCCGTCGTATTCACGCAGAAATTCTTTAAGATATACCCGTCCGACAGGTTATGCGGCTCTATCTTTCCGCGCGTGGTGCACACGTAAGACACCGTCATTTTGTTCTCGGTAAGCGTACCCGTTTTGTCCGAACAAATAACGCTGACCGCGCCGACCGTTTCGCACGCGACCATCTTTTTGACGAGCGCGTTCTGTTTTGCCATTTTGATAACGTTAAGCGCAAGCGATACCGCAACTATCGTAGGCAACCCCTCCGGAACGGACGCGACTATTAGCACTATGCTCGTTATGAAAATTTCCTGAACGCTGTCGAACGAAACGTTACTGCGCACAAACAGCATTATAAGCTGAACTATGAACACAACGGCCGCGGCTATTCCGCCGAGTACGGCTATTTTCTTGCCGAGTTTATCGAGTTTTTGTTGCAGAGGCGTAAGTTTGGCTTCTGCGGCGGATAATTCTTTTGCTATGCCGCCTATCTCGGTCGAGTCGCCCACGCCCACAACGACGGCGTCCGCGCTCCCTTCGGTTACGTAGCAACCGCTGTAAATCATATTTTTGCGTTCGGCAAGCGGCGTTTTTTCGCCTGCAAAAACCGCGTCCGCATCTTTCTTTACGGGCGCGCTTTCACCCGTCAGCGGCGATTCGTCCACGGCAAATCCGGCGCAGGAAATAAGTCGGCAATCGACGGGAATCTTGTCGCCGACTTCGAGCTTTACTATATCGCCGACAACGAGTTTATCCTGCGGAATCTTTTCGATTTTTCCGCCGCGCACTACTTTCACGAGTACGTTTTCGCCCATTTTGCTGAGTGCGTCGAACGCTTTCGCCGACCGTCCTTCCATAATTATGGTAATCGTTACCGACAGCGCAATGGCAACGACTATCCCTATGCACTCGGTGTAATCGAACCGCTCGCCCTTGCTTACTTTGATAATATTCACGGTAAGCGTTATCGCAAACGCTACGAGCAGAATTATCATCATAGGCTCGGTCAAGCCTTCCCAAACTCGCCTTAATAAACTCTTTTGCTTAGCTTTGCTCAAAACGTTCGCGCCGTATTTTTTGAGCGACGCTTCGACTTGCAGGTCGCTTAGCCCCCTGTCTTTATCCGTTTCAAGCGCGGCGATAACTTCTTCCGATTTTAATTTGTGTGCGTCCATAATGCCTCCTTGAATAATTCTATTGCACAGCGTAGCCCGAAATGCCTTTAAGTCAAAACACGACATATTTTGCACCGATAAAACAAAAAGACTCCCGACGTTACAAAAAAACGTCGAAAGTCTTATTACCGTAAATAATATATTCGCGGCGGGCAAACCGAGCGAATTTATCGCCGAGATGTCGATTTTGCCCCGAAGAACTACTCCCTTCCGATTGCCGCTATTCTACCATATACGCGCGAATTTTGTCAAGCATAACAATGCAAATAATTTTTGCTCTCCCAAAAATTTCAAACCCTTTCCAAAAGACTTGACAAACACCGCTCGCTTAAAGTATAATACAAAAGCTACGGTTGAATTTTGCGCCGTAACGTCAACCTAAGCCGCGGAGAAGTACCCAAGCGGCTCAAGGGGCTCCCCTGCTAAGGGAGTAGACCGAATTAAACTCGGTGCGAGGGTTCAAATCCCTCCTTCTCCGCCAACTGAAACCTAAATCGAACATCTCGGTTTAGGTTTTTTGTTTTGTGCTCGTATTCGAAGAAATATTTCAGCCGCCGCTTTGCTTTTTCGGCGGTTTACGCTTGTATAATTCGCATAAATCTTTATTCCCCACCGACTTTTTAAGTTTAGTACAATTTCCTGTTCTTCGTCTTTAATATAAAATCTGTGATAAGCATTATTCCAATACTCGCAACTATCGCAACCGGCAACGATTTGATTATGTTGACAGCAATACCCTTGTCTTATGCTGTCAAAGCTACGCACGCCTTTTATGTAATAAGCGGTATAGTTCCTGCAATATAAACACTTTTTGCATTTCTGTTTTGTATCTTCCATAATTCGATTTTCTCCTTAATGTAAAATATATCTTACAATTAAACGTATTATATCATAAGACATATCTTATGCCAATGATTTTTTGTAAATTATATCTTATAATATACTTATGAAAAATTTATTTGCTATCAGATTAAGCGAATTTATAAAAGAAACGGGATTGAGCAAACGAAAATTTGCCGAGAAAGCAGGTTTATCAGCTATGAGTGTTTCCGATTGGACTACGGGAAAAATTCAACCTAATGCGGAAAGCATTTACTTAATTTGTAAAACTTATAAAGTCAGTGCTGATTATCTTCTTGGTTTGGAAGATTAAATAAAAAATTCGTTTTAGGTTACAACCTCTCCGCCAAGTAAACAGTACGAAAAGACTGTTTTTAAGAAAGACACCGTAAATCAGAACGATTTGCGGTGTTTTTCTATTGTTTGCCCCTTTTTAGGCTGTTTATGGCTAAATGCACGGGACAGAAAATGCGGACAAAAGTATTCTATGACGAATATCTTTCAACCTTTTCTTCAACCGTAGTACCAGACTAACCTACGAAAAGAAACATCCAAATCATCATCGCTCATTGAATTCCTAAACCGGCTTTTAGCGGTGCCCCCATTCAAATCCGTAATCTGATACTGTAATCCAACGCTATCATTAGTAAGTGCCGAAAAATCATAGACAACTGCACCCTTGGAATTTGATATTTGAAATTCATAATCAAAGTATAAAAGTGCTTGCGTATCAAAACATACATTATCCCGAACCGTTAGCCTGCATTCCGAAAACAATAACACAACACTACCAAAATTATTTTCTTGAGTTTCACTGTCAACCTCCATAAAATGTATAAATAAACAAAAAACGCCTTACTTTTTTATATAAAAATTGTAAGCGGCATCGCATCTTATAAATTAACCGAAGATGAAAATAGAATTTTACAAGAGTGGCTTTTATTGTCGGATTTGGAAAAAGACGCCATACTTAATATAATCGAAACTTTTAAGGCTACGAAAGTAAAGAAACAGAAAATCAGAACATATTCATAAACGACTGCAACGCGCAAGTCATATTCACGTTTTTGGGCAGAGCCATACCCACCGAGCGCGCGGGCATAGCTGGGCTTACGTTCACTTCGAAAAGCGAGCCGTCGGAAAGTTTGTTCAAGGCATACTCGCGCGGTATACACCCTATCCCCATTCCGTCTATAACGAGCCGTTTCATAAAACCCCAACTGTTTACTTCGACCGCGGGCGTAAAATATGCCCCGTGGCTTATTCCGTAATGATTTACCGCTTCGCGCGAAACCGTGCGGGCTTCCATAAGAAGCAGCGGATACTTTTCAAGGTCCTTGACCGAAAGCGTTGCGCCTTTGAGTTCGGAAAAGCGTTCGCCCGCTATGAACACGTCGTTCAAAAGCTGTATCGACTTGGATATTACAACGTCTTCGTCTTCGGAAATCGGCAGGTTCAGAAAACCTATATCGCACTCGTCGCTTTTCATAAGCGCAATAATTTTCGGCGAAACTTCCGATATAAGTTCTATTTTTACGTGCGGATACAGCCTGTTGTATCCGACTATTTTTTCGGACAGAAAATACTGAAATATGGTTTCCGACGCGCCTATGCGCAAAGTTCCCGTTGCGTCCTGTTTGAGCGCGGCGAGCTTTTTTTCCACGCCGTCCAACAGCTTTACGGCTTGTTCCACGTCGTCGAATATAATTTTACCGCCCTGCGCCGACAGCTCCATACCGTGGTGCATTCTGTTAAACAGCGGCGTGGCGAGCTGCTTTTCGAGCGTCTTTATAGATTGCGACGCGGCGGGCTGAGAAACGTACAGTTCTTCGGCGGCTTTGCTTAAACTCCCGTGTTTGGCTACGGCGTAAAACATCTTGTACAAATCGAAATCAATCACTTTTATAATCTCCGTTTATGCCACGCTCCGTTAAATCGGCAAAATACGCTCCGAAACAATCGAAAAACGCGGCATAATATAAATAACGCTTATATTATACCGCGCGGAAAATATTTTGTAAACGAAATTTCAGTTATTCGTATACATTCGCTTGTACGGATTGTCCGTATTGGGTGTAAGGACGAAGAAACTTGCGTCCAAAAGCTCGGCGGCATCGGCGTCGAAATAGCGGCAATAGTCGCACACTATGTCTTTAAGTTCTTTTACGTCCTTGCCGCACACCTTTTCGGCGCGTATCTGCGTGGGAATGCTTTTGGGCAAAGAGTCGCAGCGCAGATACATTTTTCCGCCGTGCATTCCCGTGCCGCAAAAGTTGTTGATTATGGGCTGTCCGTCGTTATGTCTGCCCAGAACGACTATTATTCCGCCCGCCTGATATTCTCCCAAAAACGACCCCGCTCTGCCGCCTATTACGATTACGGGTTTAAGGTCCATATATGCTTTCATATGAATGCCCGCGCGGTAGCCCGTGTTGCCGCTCACGTATATTTTTCCGCCGCGCATTGCGTAACCCGTCGCGTCGCCCGCATTGCCGTGAACTACTATCGTTCCGCCGTTCATAGTGTCGCCCGTCGCGTCCTGAGCGTTGCCGTATACATACACGTTTCCGCCGTTAAGATAAGCCCCGAGAGCGTTCCCCGGCGTGCCGTGAACGGTTATATCCTTTTCGGAAACGCCCGTCGCTATATATCTCTGCCCTATGCAACCGTTAAGTAAAACGGCTTTATCGCCCGACGCGCGAATCTTTTCGTTAAGCGTACGGAAATCTGTTTTTTCGTCTATTTCTATTACCATAGTTTACATTTCCTTATGTTGTCGAAGTTAAGATTGAAAATGTGCTTGCTGCGCCTTTTCGAGAGCGTAGATGCGTGTCAGGCGGGCAACAGTTGCCAAGCAAGCGAGCGAGTGTATTCAGACATACTCGACCGAGCTTGCGCGGCAAACGTAGCACGCATCACGCGCATATACGCTCTTGAAATCAGATGTCTTCGCCGGCGTGCTTTATTCCGAGCACCCTTAACTCCGTTTCGTTCAAGCCTACGCCGCGCAACATAAGTCTGTTGCCTTTCAGCGCTTCTATCGAGTTTATACCCATTCCGCCCATCATTTCCTGTATTTCGTGATTCCAAGCCGTAAGAAGATTTACGAGCCTTTTGTATCCGACTTCGGGATTAAGACGCTTTACGAGTTCGGGGTTTTGCGTTGCGATACCCCAATTGCACTTTCCCGTATGGCAACTGCGGCACAGATGACACCCCAAAGCGAGCAGAGCCGCCGTACCGATATAGCACGCGTCCGCGCCGAGAGCCACCGCCTTTACAACATCCGCGCTCGACCGAACCGAACCCGCCGCAACAACCGAAACGCTGTCGCGGATACCTTCCTGCCTGAGCCGCTCGTCAACGCGGGCAAGCGCGAGTTCCATAGGTATGCCCACGTTGTCGCGTATTCTCGTGGGAGCCGCGCCCGTACCGCCGCGGAAACCGTCTATCGCTATAACGTCCGCGCCCGAACGCGCCACGCCCGACGCTATCGCCGCAACGTTGTGAACGGCGGCAATTTTTACTATTATCGGCTTTTTGTATTGCGTAGCTTCTTTAATCGAATAAATAAGCTGTCGCAGGTCTTCTATCGAATAAATATCGTGGTGCGGCGCAGGAGAGATTGCGTCTACGCCTTTCGGAATCATACGCGTTGCGGAAACGTCGTCGGAAATCTTCATTCCCGGCAAGTGTCCGCCTATGCCCGGTTTTGCGCCCTGCCCCATTTTGATTTCGATTGCCGCCGCCGCTTCGAGATATTCCGGATGCACGCCGAATCTGCCCGAAGCAACCTGAACAATCGTATTTTTTCCGTACTTGTAAAAGTCCTTGTGAAGTCCGCCTTCGCCCGTGTTGTAGAAAATTCCGAGTTCTTCCGCGGCGCGCGCCAAACTCTCGTGCGCGTTGTACGAAATGGAGCCGTAGCTCATCGCCGAAAACATTATCGGCATATTCAGCTTTAACTGCGGCGAAAGCGTATCTATAAGCCGTCCTTTTTCGTCGCGCTTTATTTCCGCGTCCTTTTTGCCGAGATAAACGGTAGTTTCCATAGGCTCCCTGAGCGGGTCAATCGGCGGATTCGTTACCTGCGATGCGTTTACGAGTATCTTGTCGAAGTAGTTAGGGAATTCGTTCGGATTGCCCATCGACGAGAGAAGCACTCCGCCCGTGTCGGCTTGACGGTAGACTTCGTTCATAGTCTGCGCCGACCAATTACAGTTATTACGGTAAACGTCTTGGGACTTAACTATTTTAAGCGCGTGAACGGGACAAATACATACGCACCTGTGGCAGTTCACGCATTTCGAACTGTCCGCGACCATTTTATTCGCCGCTTTGTTGAATTTGTGAACGCAGTTCGCGCATTGTTTTTCGCACGCGCCGCAATTCGTGCAAAGGTCGTAATTGCGAACGACTTCGTATTCTTCGGGTATATATGTAGCCATTACGCATTAACTCCTTCGTTCAGTTTGTAAATTACGGGAACGCCGCCCGCAGGCGCGAAAATTCTGTCGAGATTCAGCTCTATCACGCGTATGCCGCATTCTTCCGACGAAACGTATGCCAAGTCGCCTTTTTCGCCGCAAACCATAGAGCGCAGTTTGAGTCTGTCGTTCAGAGCCATTATTCCGCCGTCAAAGCCGAAAATAATCGAAAACGGTCCGTTTATCAACAGCGACGGGAACGCCTTTCTCAGAAACGTTTCTTCGCGCTTTTCTTCTTCGCTTTTTTCGTCGATAGTAGACCAGAACGACGCGGATATTACCTTTGCTATTTCGTTGAGCGTGAGCTTTTTAACGCGGATAAGGTAGTCTATTATATACGTGATAACTTCGGTATCCGTTTGAAGAGAACACTTATAGCCGAACATTTCCACGTAGCGGCGGTTTGCGTCGTACGACGAAATTTCGCCGTTGTGGACTATCGAATAGTCTAGCAGTCCGAAAGGGTGCGCGCCGCCCCACCAACCGGGCGTATTCGTCGGATAGCGTCCGTGCGCCGTCCAGGCATAGCCCGCATATTCTTCGTCGAGAAGATAGAACTTACCAATGTCTTCGGGGTAACCCACGCCCTTGAATATGCCCATATTCTTGCCGCTCGAAAATACGAACGCGCCGTCTATGTCCGCGTTTATGGAATTAACGCATTTAACAACGTACTGTCCTTCGTCCATAAGCGAATTCGTAAGCCGTTTGGAAAGCGGATACAAGAAGTAACGGTAAATAATCGGCTCGCCCCAAATACCCTTTACTTTGCGCGTTTTCATTTCCGAAGAATACACTATTTCAAAATGTTTTATAAGATAATCTTCCGTCGCTTTGCGCGCTTGGAAGTCGTTGTAGAACAAGTGAAAAGCATAGTAGTCCTTGTAGTCGGGATAAATGCCGTAGCCCGCAAAACCGCCGCCCAAGCCGTTAGAACGGTCGTGCATTGTCGCAATCGAACGAATAATCTTTTCGCCCGTCATAGTTTTGCCGCTTCTGTCTATAATAGCGCTTACGGCGCAACCCGACGGAATGCGCACTTCGCCTTCAAAAGGCGCGCCTATACCTGAATTGTTTACGAACATAATTTTTCCTTTTTATTTATTTTACTCTGTACAGCATATCGCTGTAAGACGGGTACGGCCATTTTGCGCTCGCCGTGAGTTTCTCAGCCGCGTCCGCCGCTTTTCTGAGCGCTTCCATATCGGGGACTATCTTATGCGCCATAGCCTGCGAAGCGGGTTTAACGTCGTCTTTATCTATCGCGGACAAATCGTCTTCGAGTTTGTTTGCCGCCGCAAAAAGTTCGTCGTTCAGCGTTGCGAGCTCAGATATAAGCGTTGTTTCCGCATTCGCCGAAACGCCGCCGCAAGCCGCTTTCTTCGCGCTAAGGTTCAAGCTGAGCGCAGCCGCGTAATCGGACACCGCGGGAATTATTTCCTGCTTTGCCATATCGAGCATAGTGAGCGCTTCGATATTTATCGTCTTTATATAGTTTTCAAGCGCTATTTCTCCGCGCGCGACGGCTTCCTGCTTCGTGTATACTCCGTTTCTTACGAACACGTCGATGTTCTTCTTTTCAAAGCATACGGGAACGGCGTCGGCGGTGTTTTTGTTGTTGAGAAGTCCGCGTCTTTTTGCTTCGGGTTCCCACTCGGGACCGTAGCCGTCGAGATTGAATATAATGCGGTAGTGATTTTTAAGCTCGCGCGCCGTAATTTCGGTTGCGGCAGTTTCGATATTCCCCGCCTTTTCGAGCTCGTCGGCAAACTCCGCAAACGCGTCGGCTACAATCGTGTTCAGAACTATATTCGGGTCGGAAACGTTCGCCTGCGAGCCGAGCATTCTGAATTCGAACTTGTTGCCCGTAAACGCGAACGGCGAAGTTCTGTTTCTGTCGGTCGCGTCCTTGGGGAATATCGGGCTTTCGGCAACGCCTATCGAACCCTTTTCGGCTTTTACGGGCTTATAGTTCTCGCCCTTTACTATGCTGTCCACAAGCGCACCGAGCTGGTCGCCGAGATAAACCGAAATTATTGCGGGCGGAGCTTCGTTCGCGCCCAAACGGTGGTCGTTGCCCGCCGACGCGACGGAAGCGCGGAGAAGTCCCTGATAATCGTCGACCGACTTTATAACAGCCGCAAGCACGAGCTTGAACAGCGTATTGCTCTCGGGCGTTTTGCCGGGGTTGAGAAGATTAAGCCCCGTATCGGTGGACATAGACCAGTTGTTGTGCTTGCCGCTTCCGTTTATGCCCTCGAACGGTTTTTCGTGCAACAGACAGACAAGTCCGTGTTTTTGCGCAACTTTCTTCATAATTTCCATAGTGAGCATATTCGCGTCTACGGATATATTGCTCGTAGTGAACACGGGAGCCATTTCGTGCTGAGCGGGCGCGACTTCGTTGTGCTTTGTTTTGGAAAGTATTCCGTAGCTCCACAGCTCGTTGTCAAGGTCGCGCATATATTCGGATATTGCGGGTTTGAGAACGCCGAAGTAGTGGTCTTCGAGCTCCTGTCCGCGCGACGCGGGCGCGCCGAAAAGCGTTCTGCCCGTAAGCCGTATATCTTTTCTTTTCTTGTAATCTTCTTCGGAAATCAAAAAGTATTCCTGTTCGGGTCCTACGGTCGTGGCTACCTTTTTGCACTCTATGCCGAACAGTTTCAAAATTCTTTTCGCCTGCTTGTCGAGCGCCGCCATCGACTTTAAGAGCGGCGCTTTTTTATCGAGAGTTTCGCCCGTATAAGATACGAATATCGACGGTATGTAAAGCGTGCCTTCCTTTATGAACGCGGGAGAAGTCGGGTCCCACGCCGTATAGCCGCGAGCCATATACGTAGCGCGCGAACCGCCGGACGGAAAACTCGACGCGTCGGGCTCGCCTACTATAAGGCTCTTGCCCGTTAGGCGCATTATAACCCTGTCGCCTTCGGGTTCGATAAAGCTGTCGTGCTTTTCGGCCGTAAGTCCCGTAAGCGGCTGAAACCAATGCGTATAGTGAGTCGCGCCCTTGCTGATTGCCCACTTCTTCATTGCCGACGCAACCGCGCCCGCTATCGAAGTATCGAGCTGTTTGCCCGCTTCTATCGTAGCGCGCAAAGCCTTGTAAACTTCGCTTGGCAACGCGTCTTTTTGCACCGAATCGTTAAATACGTTTTCTCCGAAATTCTCGGGTAATTTCATAATCGCACCGTCCTATATGTTTTATTGTCGTATTTTAGTATAATAGCACGGTGAAATAATGTCAACTAATATCAAAACCGTTTAACTTCGTATTTTTTATGGTTATATATAAGCGTTGCTTATAGCAAAGCGCAAAAAAGAACAGCCGCGCTCTTGACGGCTGTTTTTCCTTTTTAATTCAGCTTTTTGATATAACATCTGCGGCGCTTTATGAAGTCCTTTTCGAGCACGTCCCACATAGACACCACGGAGTTATTCGTTTCGAGTTCGAGATTCGTTTCGGCTTCGGTTATACCCTTTTCGATAAGTCCGCGCAATATTTTGTCTACGACCATAGCGTTTACGCCTTTCTTCTGATACTCGGGTTTTACGGCAATAAGCGCAAGCTCGGCGGTCTTGGGGTGTTTCTTTGTTTTCAACAACTTGAATATCGTAGGAAGCGTAAGTTTTCCGCGGCTTTCGATAAGCTCGTTGTTAATGGACGCAAGAACGGCTCCGAATCCCACCACATCGCCCTCGTCGTTTACTACTATACTCAGGAATTCGGGAATTATAAACAAACAGAACGTAGTTATTATATCGTCTACGAGCTTGCCTTCGAGCGGAACCGTTCCGTGAAGCGGCGCATAGGCTTCGTTTACGGTATCGAATATCTTTTTGCCGTACAGCGGTATCAGCTTGCGCATCTTGGAGCCTTTAACGGCGACTTCTTTCAAATTGTAACGCTTTGCGACCAATTCGGCTATTCGGCTGTATCTCTCGATAGGCTCCGACGGCAAATGCAATTTATATTCGAGCCAATCGGCTTCCTTTTCAAAACCCATACTTTCGATATGAGTACGGTAGTATTCGTGATTGTAATACGACGCGAAAGTTGCGGGACGGTTAAACCCTTCGATTAAAAGCCCTTCCCTGTCGGTATCGGCATAGCCCATAGGCCCCTGAATTTCGTCGAGTCCGTTCGCTCTCGCAACGTTTTCGACGGCTTGCATAAGAGCGCGCGCAACGTCCCCGTCGTCGATAAAATCGATACGCGAAAATCTTATTACCTTGCGGTTCGTTTTTTCGTTATAAGTGCGTACGACTACGGCGGCGACTCTGCCTACGATTTTTCCGTCGCGGTACGCCAGAAAAAACCAGAACTTAGCAATGTCGCTGCAAGAACTTTTCTTTTCGTCGAAAAGGCGCATTTCGTCGCCGTACAAAAGAGGTATGTAGTAAGGACTGCCTTTATAAAGTTCGAGCGGATATTCTACGAACTTTTTCATTTCCTTTTTGGTATTGACCTGCTTTACACGAATATCTTTATATATTACGTTAAATTCCGTCATCTCGGTATTATTCATTAGTTAAACCTCATCGTTTTCGGGGAATTAAAATATTTCCGCCTTGTCTATTATAACACGTATAAACCGTTTTGTCTTGCAAATAAAGCGAAATCGTTTGACTTTTTTTCAAAAAAAGCCTATAATCATAGAAAATTAAACAGCGGCAAAGGCGCCGAAGATTACTTACCGTACTCTCCGGCGCCTTTATTTATACGAAAGGAGAAAACTTTATGCAATCCGTTCCCGAAATCTTCGGAAGTCTTGTTTTCAACGACAAGGTAATGAAAGAGCGTCTTCCGAAAGACGCCTACGTAGCTTTGAAAAAGACTGTCAAAAACGGCGAAGCTCTCGACCCCACTCTTGCGGGCACGATAGCCGACGTTATGAAAGAATGGGCAATCGAAAAAGGCGCGACGCACTACACGCATTGGTTTCAGCCTATGACAGGCATAACCGCGGAAAAGCACGACAGCTTTATATCTCCGCAGAGCGACGGCACCGTTATAATGAAGTTCTCGGGCAAAGAGCTTATAAAGGGCGAACCCGACGCGTCGAGTTTTCCGTCCGGCGGCTTGCGCTCTACGTTCGAAGCGCGCGGCTACACGGCGTGGGACGCTTCGAGCTACGCTTTTATAAAGGACGGGACGCTTTGCATTCCTACGGCGTTTATTTCGTATTCGGGACAGGTTCTCGACAAAAAAACGCCGCTGCTGCGCTCTATGAACGTGCTTTCGGCGCAGGTAAAAAGATTTCTTAAACTGTTCGGCAAAACGACGGCGCACGTGAACGTAACCGTAGGCGCGGAACAGGAATATTTCCTTATAACGAAAGAAATGTTCGATAAGAGAAAAGACCTTATAACGACGGGAAGAACGTTGCTCGGCGCGCGCCCGCCGAAAGGTCAGGAAATGGAAGACCACTACTTCGGAAACATTAAGCCGCGCGTTATAGCGTATATGGAAGACCTTGACCGCGAACTGTGGAAGCTCGGCATCTACGCCAAGACGCGCCACAACGAAGTAGCGCCCGCTCAGCACGAACTCGCGCCGATATTTACCGCGCTTAACGTAGCCAACGACCAGAACCAGCTGACTATGGAGATAATGAAAAAGGTAGCCGAACGCCACGGGCTTGTCTGCCTTTTGCACGAAAAGCCTTTCGCGGGAGTAAACGGCAGCGGCAAGCACAACAACTGGTCGATTTCGACGGACGAGGGCGAAAATCTTCTCGACCCGGGAAAAACGCCCGATTTGAATTTTCAATTTCTGCTAATGCTCACGTCCGTAATAAAGGCGGTTGATAAGCATCAGGACCTTATGAGATTATCGGTAGCAACGGCGGGCAACGACCACCGTTTGGGCGCGAACGAAGCTCCGCCCGCAATATTCTCGGTGTTTATCGGTTCTCAGCTCGAAGATATTCTCGAAGCAATTGCGGGCGGAAAAGCCTACACGCACAAAAACGCGGGCAAAATGAAACTCGGCGTAGAAGCGATTCCCGAGTTCAGCAGCGACACGTCGGACAGAAACAGGACTTCCCCGTTCGCGTTCACCGGCAACAAATTCGAATTCAGAATGCTCGGCTCGTCGATAAACATAGCCTGCCCCAACATAATACTCAATACCTGCGTTGCGGACGTATTGGACGAAGTCTGCACGAAGCTCGAAAAGAGCAAGAATTTAACGGCGGACATAAAAGCCGTTATCGCCGAAAACTATTCTTCACACAAGCGCATAGTTTTCAACGGTAACAATTATTCGCGCGAATGGCAGGAAGAAGCCGCGCGCCGCGGTCTTATTAACCTTAAAACCACGCCCGAAGCTCTGCCGAACTACACTCGCCCCGAAAACGTGGCTCTGTTTGAAAAGCACAAGGTTTACACGGCGCGGGAGCTCGAAGCGCGTCAGGAAATACTGCTAGAAAACTACTGCAAGATAATAAACATAGAAGCGCTTACGATGCTGAGTATGGTAACGAAAGAAATACTGCCCGCTTGCTTCAAGTACGAAAACGAGCTTGCCGACACCGTATCCAAAAAAGCCGCGCTCAAAATAGCGTCCGCAACGGAAACGGCTCTGCTCACTCGCATATCCGCGCTGACCGATTCGGCTTATAAGAGCAAATTAAAGCTCGAAGAAGCAATCGTAGCCGCAAAAGCCGTCGCGCCCATAGAGGACGCCGCGAAATTCTATCAGGAAAACGTGTTTATGTCGATGCAGGAACTCAGAACGAGTTGCGACGAACTCGAAACTCTCATTTCCAAAAAGCTGTGGCCGTTCCCGACCTACGCCGATATACTGTTCAGCGTTTAACGTTCATATGCGCATATACGCAAAACGACGGATAATTACCCTATCCGTCGTTTTTATTATCTTTTGAGCATATGTCTTTTGATATTGGTTTTCACATACCCGGCGTCGCGGAATTCGGCAGGCGTAAATCCAATAAGCGGAAGCCCCGCGCGGGCGCAAATTTCACGGACCTTGCGGTCGCGGTCGGCACGGTCGGCGCGTTGATGCGAGCTGTCGTCGAGCTCTATAAGAATAAGCGGCGCGAACGTGCTCTTGTCGGCAATTACGAAATCGACCACGCGGAAAAGCTCGTTACGGTAACTGTTTTGAGTAAGTTTGTCGATTACCGTGTGCAAAGCCGCTTGCGGAAAAATCTCGTACTTATCCCCGAACAGCTCTTTGAGCAGCCTGAAAGCGTCGATTTCGGGGCGCGTCATAATACAGCTTTTGCGCCGATATTCGGGCAACGGTTTGGGCGCGACCGCTTCGGCGTTATCTGGCGTATCGGCGTCCTTGCCGCGGGATTTTTTCCAAAGCCCCGCAAACTCCGCCGCGCTGAAAACGGTTATGCACAGCCCTATAACAAGCGGTATCCAAAAGTATGCGCCCATAGCGTTTTTAAGCGCAACCGAAATTATTATCAAAACCGCACCGAGCGCAATACTCAGCGCGCTGTTGAGCTTTTTACTCATTATTTTACTCTAAAAACACAAGACAACAGAGAACGATGCGTATACGTTGTCTTATTTTCTTGGTAAGACTACAACCCTACGGCTCGGCTCGTGCCCTTCCGAGCGCGTAATAACTTTCTCGTTATCTCCGAGCGCCGCGTGAATTACGCGTCTTTCCGCGCTGTTCATAGGCTCCAACGAAACTTTGCGGTTCATTTTTATGCACTTAGCCGCCGTCTTTTCGGCAAGTCTTTTAAGCGTTTCTTCGCGGCGTGCGCGGTAACCGAGCGCATCGAGCGAAAAGCGTATATGCTTGCCGCCGACGGAATTGAGCGCAAGCGACGTAAGATATTGCAACGAATCGAGAACTTCGCCGCGATAACCTATTACGGCGCTGTCTTCGGTTTCTATAACGGCTGCGATGCCGTCGTCTTCTTTTACGGAAACTTTGCCGTCTACGCCCATTTTCGCAATAATTCCGCTCAAAAATTCTTCGACCTTTTTAAGGTGTTCTTCTTTGACTTCCGCCTTTTCGCGCGGACGCTCTTCGAACTTCTTTTTGGGCTTTTGGGGTTGAGCGGGTCTTTCTTCTTTTACTGCCGCTTCCTTTTCGGGCTTAGGCGCAGGTTCATCCGCGCGGGCAGGCTTTTCCGTCTTTTCGGCGGACTTTTTATCCGTGCTCTTTTCGAGGGGTTTTTCTTTCTTTTCGGGTTTGCGTTCGGTGCGTACCGAATCCGCTTTCGACTCGGCGCGCTCTTTCTTCTCGGGTTTCGGGTCGGGAATTTCAACCGTAAGCTCTACTTTCGCTTTCTTGAAAAATCCGCCCTGTTCCACGACTCTTACGTCCACTTCGTCGAGCGTTACTCCGAGCTGACGAAGCCCGTCTTCGATAGCGTCGTTTACTTTTTTCGCAACTACTTCTATTGTCTTTTTCATCTTTATTTTCCTCTTATATGCAGAGATTATCGTTTATTTATTGATTATCGCCGTTTTTCTTGTTTTTCTTTCTGTCCTTTAAGAAAGTATCGCCCTGAATTTTCGCGTCGTTCGGGTCGGGTCTGCCGTAACGGATAACTACGTCGCCGTTATCTTCGCCCTTGCCCTTTTTCTTTTCGCCGCGCGGAACTTTTACGTAGTTCGCGCCCGCCTTTTTCATATCTATAAGAGCGAGCAAACCGCTCGACGCAAGATTTATAAGCAGAGTCATCGTCGAGTTGGTTATAATATAGACTGTAAATACCGCCGTGTAAGTGAGCGCGAAAAAGCCCATCATAAGCGGCATAATAATCATAACTATTTTCATACTGCCCGCACCCGGACCTTCGACTTGCTGACCGCTCTTTTTCTGTTGCCGCGAAGATATAAACTGACTTAAAAACGACAGTCCGACCGACAGTATAGGCAAAACAAGGTAACCGTTGTTTTTGTTTCGGCTGTCATTCACCAATTTTTCGGTTATATCCGAGTACCGCTCTGACGACGTAATACGCGCAAGTTCGGCTTCGGTAAGTCCCGACTTTTTCGCGTCGGTTGCAAACTTTCCGAGATTGCTTATAAATTGCTTGTATTCGAGAATAGGCTTACGCCAAGGCACGTCGGGCGACCATACGTTTTTAATCCACAGCCATTTGACCTGCAAGCCGCTTTCTTCGGCATAGTAAGCCTCGTAAACGGCGGTCTGTGCTTTGTCCTTAGCGTCGTCGCGGTATTCGTTGTCTTTCGCGCTTCCGCTCTCTATTCCCGCGGGAACGTTGAACTCGCGCGAGATAAGGTTGCCTTCTTCGTCGAGCGTATCCGTCCAAGTGTAGCCGTATTCTTCGACGAGAACCTGTTCGTTCTTTGCCGTATATACGTCGTACATCTGCAAGTATTGACGCATCGACATATATTGACTTATGTTCTGCAAGCCCGAAAACAGCCAGAAAAATATAACGAGCGTTACAATCATCGGCAGACAGCTCGAAAAATAGCTGAAACCTTCGCGCTTATTCAGTTCCATTTGCTTCTGCGACAGTATTTTCTGGTCGTTGCCGTACTGCGCTCTCAGCTTGTCCATTTCGGGTTTTATGCGCTCGGTTATCTTTTGGTTTTTCTTCATCGAATACCGCTGATAGAAATCGAGCGGCAAAAGAACGAGCTTTAAGCACACGGTAAACACTACGACGCGCCAGCCGTAATTGGCTACGAAGTCGAACAGCTTAACGAGCAGCCATTGCCACATTCCGCTCGGCACGGGCATACTTTCCGCAACCGAGAGTAAACTTAAAAAAGCCATTTCATATCTCCTTTGGGATTGTCGGGAACGGGGTCGAACCCGCCTTCTTTCCAAGGCACGCAACGCAAAAGCCGTTTAGTCCCGAGCGCTATACCTTTGATAACGCCGTGCTTTTGAATTGCCTCGAACATATAAGACGAACAGCTCGGATAATAAATGCAAACGCTCGGAAAAAGCGGCGAAATGCACTTCTTGTAAAACATAATAAGCGCAAGAAAAAGCCACTTGAACGTTACTATATATTTTACAACGCCTGTGAACGTTCTTTTATTTTTTTTCATACCGTTTCGTCTTTGATTAGTTTCGCTTTCGCAAAAAGACGCAGAATCTCCGCCTTTATCTCGTCGAACGAACAGACTGCCGCCGCGGGTTTTGCAACTATCACGATTTGCGCCGAATTCAACATAGGGACGAATTCCCTTACTATCGCGCGCAAGCGGCGTTTCAGTTTATTTCGGGTAACCGCGCAACCGACTTTATTGTTTACGGAAAAACCGACTTTAAGCGATTTACCTTTTACAAAAACAAGACCGAACTTGCTTGTGCCCAAGCGCTCGCCCTTGTTGTACACGTACCGAAACGAACCGTGCTTGGTGAGTCTGTATTTTTTCGAAAGCATTTACCTGAAAACCGTTCCGCAAAAAAATTATAGAGCCGAGATTATTTTATCTCGACTCTACAACAAACTATCGGCTATTATCGAGAGCCAAGCGGCTTCGGCGAAATATTCTTTCTGCCCTTTCTGCGTCTGCGGGACAAAACGTTTTTGCCGCCGTTGGATTTCATTCTCGCTCTGAATCCGTGAACCTTGGATTTAGCTCTCTTCTTGGGTTGGTAAGTTCTTTTCATTTTTTCACTCGTCCTTAAACTTATAGTATTTTATTTTACCGCGCTTGCGTTATAATCTTTTTGCGCCCGTAAATCTTTTTAATCTGCCGAATCGGAATAACGCCATTTTCAAAACCCGAAAAATACTCGGCATTACTTATTATAAGCCAAAAACGCCCTTTCAGTCAACTGTTTTTCCCGCAAAAATCAAGGCGAATGATTGCTAATTTTGTATATAAGTTGTATAATGACGGTATGAGCTTGCAAAATATACTTTCTTCCGTAAGAAGAGCAATTACCGAACACGATATGATTAAAGACGGCGACCGCATAGTCGTAGGTCTTTCGGGCGGAAAAGACAGCCTGTTGCTGCTTAAAGCGCTTGCAACGTACCGCATATTTTCACCGCAAAAATTCGAGCTTTTCGCCGTTACGGTGGATATGGGACTCGGCGCGGACTTTTCGGAGCTGCAAAGGTTCTGCAAAGAAACCGACGTCGAATACCGCATAGAGCACACCGACATCGCCGAAATCATTTTCGACGTGAGAAAGGAAAAAAATCCGTGTTCGCTGTGTTCCAAAATGCGCCGCGGCGCGCTTAATTCGTGCGTTCTCGATATGGGCTGCAACAAACTCGCGCTCGGACACAACGCCGACGATTTATCCGAAACGCTTTTGCTCTCGCTGCTATACGAAGGGCGGCTTTCGACTTTCGCGCCCGTGAGCTATATGGACAGAACAGGCGTTACGCTTATCCGTCCGCTCGTCTATACGTTCGAAAAAGACATAATCGCCGAAACGCGCGATATGCCGATTCTGCACAACCCCTGCCCCGCAAACCACGCAACTCAGCGCGAATATATGAAAAATCTCATAAAGTCGATTTGCAAAGACGTTCCCATCGCGCGCGACAGAATCCACTCCGCGATTACCCACCCCGAACGAAATAACCTTTGGAGCATTAAAACGCCAAAGTAGGCTCACTCAAAAAGGAATGCTACGCCGTACTCAAAAGAATGTAAGAACACTTCGCCATACTTAAAAGAATGTCGATATTTGTCATATCCTGACCCAAAGCGTCATAAATTATAGCACTATGGGTTACGAGGTAAGACAATGAAACAGCACATCGTTCTACGCGCAATAAAGCTCGCCGACTATATACTCGAAACGAAAGCCACCGTAAGGGACGCATCGAAAGTATTCGGCGTTAGCAAAAGCACCGTACATAAAGACGTTACGGAAAGGCTGAAACAAATCGACCGCGACAAATACCTTAGCGTGAAAAAAGTTCTCGACTTCAACCTGTCCGAACGCCACATCCGCGGCGGCACCGCGACAAAAGAAAAATACGCGAAAAAACGTTAAAAATAAACAACCCGCTTATCAAGCGGGTTGTTTATTTTTATTCGTACAATCTCGACACAGGCAAATCCGCAAATATCGACTCGATAGCGGTTGCGAAGATTGGCGCAACGCTGAGCTCTTTAATCTTTGCGATTTTCTTTTCCTGCGGAAGCGAAATCGTGTTGAGCACGAAAATCTTTTCGAGAACGGAATCGTTAAGTCGTTGAATAGCGGGACCGCTCATTACGGCGTGAGTACAGCAAGCGTAAACTTTCTTGGCTCCGCCGACTTCGATAAGAGCTTTTGCGCCTTGGGTTATCGTTCCCGCCGTATCAATCATATCGTCCACGAGCAGACAAACCTTGTCTTTAACGTCGCCGACTATGTTCATAACTTCCATAACGTTGGCTTTGGGACGGCGCTTATCGACTATCGCAAGCGAAACGTTCAGCTTATGCGCCATCTGCCTTGCGCGGGAAACGGAACCCACGTCGGGCGAAACCACGATAAGGTCTTCGGAGTTGCGCACGAAATCCTGCTTTTGAAGCTCGTTTGCAAGCACGGGAATACCGAGCAGGTGGTCGAGCGGAATATCGAAAAATCCCTGAATCTGCGGAGCGTGCAAGTCCATAGTAAGAACTCTGTCCGCTCCCGCCGTCGAAATAAGGTCGGCAACGAGTTTTGCGGTAATCGGGTCGCGCGCGCGCGCTTTTCTGTCCTGACGGGCGTATCCGAAGTACGGGATAACGGCTGTAATTCTGCCCGCGGACGCACGGCGAAGCGCGTCTATCATAACGAGCAGTTCCATAAGATTATCGTTTACGGGGTCGGACGTAGACTGAATTACGAAAACGTCGCAACCGCGCACCGTTTCACCTATGTGAACGCTTGTTTCGCCGTCGGAAAATTTACCGACTTCGGCTTCGGACAAACGCATTTTCAGCTTGTCCGCTATCGCCAGGGCGAGGTCTTTGCAGGCGCTACCCGCAAATAATTTGATTTGGTTACCGTGTGCCAACATATATTT
>WSNJ01000055.1 GCA_013316045.1 Clostridia bacterium | reverse complement strand
CCTTAAATCGCAATAGTAATTATAGCCTGTCTTACGTGATGAATGCGCCGTCAGTTTTTCATAGAGCAAGCAATAAACTCCACAAACAACGGGTGCGGCTTATGCGGACGCGACTTGAATTCGGGATGATACTGAACTCCCAGATGGAACCGACTTCCCGACAGCTCCACCGACTCGACAAGGCTTCCGTCCGGACTTGTTCCGCCGAAACTCAGCCCCAAACCCGTAAACGTTTCGCGGTAAGAATTGTTGAATTCGTAACGGTGGCGGTGGCGTTCCATAACGGACTCGGCGTTCGAGTAAACCTTTGCAAGACGCGTTTTCGGCGTGAGCTTGCATTCATACGCGCCCAGACGCATACTTCCGCCCGTGTTTTCATAGCCCGCCTGACCTTCCATAATATCTATTACTTTATTTTCGGAATTGGGATTGAACTCGCGGCTGTTGGCGTCCGACAGACCCGCAACGTTGCGCGCGAACTCTATTACGGCTATCTGCATACCCAAGCATATTCCGAAATACGGAACGTTGTTCTCGCGGCAATACTTAGCCGTAGTAATCATCCCCTCTATTCCGCGGTCGCCGAACCCGCCGGGGACTATTATTCCGTTGCATTCTTTAAGCATATCGCTTACGGTTGCGTCGGTTATCTTCTCGGCGTCTATCCACCTAAGGTCAATCGTCGCGCCGTTCTCTATTCCCGCGTGCGTCAACGCTTCGACTACCGACAAATACGCGTCGTACATCTGCACATACTTGCCTACAAGCCCGATAGTTACCGACTTATTACGTTTACGCGCTTTTACGAGCATCTTCTGCCATTCGGTTAAATCGGGTTCGTTGTCGGGCAAGGAAAGCTCACGCGAAACTATCTTTGTAAAATTGCTTTTTTCAAGCATTATAGGCGCTTCGTACAAAAGAGATACGTCACTGTTTTCGATAACGCAATCGGGCGCAACGTTGCAGAACATAGAAATCTTTCTTCTCGTGCTCTCGTCAACCGCTCTGTCGCAACGCAATACGATAATGTCGGGCAAAATGCCTATCGACCTGAGTTCTTTAACGCTGTGCTGAGTGGGCTTCGACTTCATTTCGCCGCTCGACCTTATAACGGGCGCGAGAGTTACGTGAATAAACAGGCAGTTCTCCCTGCCCACTTCGTTTGCGACCTGACGGATAGCTTCCAAATAAGGCAGACTCTCTATGTCGCCCGTAGTACCGCCTATCTCGGTTATAACTACGTCGGCGTTGCTCTTTTTGCCGACCGAATAAATAAACTTCTTGATTTCGTTCGTTATGTGCGGAATAACCTGAACCGTTTCGCCGTTGTATATTCCTTTACGCTCGTTTTCGAGTACGTTAAAATAAACTTTACCCGTCGTAAGGTTCGAGAACTTGTTTAGATTTTCGTCTATGAAACGCTCGTAGTGCCCAAGGTCCAAATCGGTTTCCGCGCCGTCTTCGGTAACGAAAACTTCACCGTGCTGATACGGACTCATAGTACCGGGGTCCATATTTATATAAGGGTCGAGCTTCTGCGCGATTACTTTAAGCCCTTTGGCTTTGAGCATCATTCCCAAGCTCGCCGCGGTAATGCCCTTGCCGAGCCCCGACACGACGCCGCCCGTAACGAATATGTATTTAATCATAACCTGACTTCTCCTTTGAATACTTCGCTCGCTTCGCCCGTCATATAAACGGTTTCGTCGTTATAATTTACCACAAGCTCGCCGCCCAAGAGTTTAACGGTAACGTCGCGCCCTTTTTCGCACTTTCCGTTAAGAACGCAAGCCACAACGCTCGCGCACGCGCCGGTGCCGCACGCTTTGGTTTCGCCGCTTCCGCGCTCCCATACGCGCATTCTAATATACGCGGGGTCTATAACCTGAACGAATTCCACGTTAACCCTTTGCGGGAACAGCGGGTCTACTTCTATCTGCTTGCCTATCTTCTCAACGTCGGTCGCGTTCACGTCGTCAACGAATATCACGCAGTGCGGATTGCCCATAGATACGCAGGTTATAGCGTATTTTTTGCCGCAGAGCTGAACTTCGCGGTTTACAACGTTTTCGCCGTCCAAGGCAACGGGAATAAGCTCGGGTCTGAGTATAGGCGCGCCCATATCGACTTTTGCGGAATTAACCACGCCGCCGCGAACGAACAACTGCAATTTCTTTATGCCGCTCTTTGTGTCGATTGTAATCTCGCGCCTGTCTTTGTCTATCTTGCCGTAATCGTAAAGGTACTTAGCTACGCATCTTATTGCGTTACCGCACATCATACCTTCCGTTCCGTCCGCGTTGAACATTCTCATTTGCGCGTCTGCTTTATCCGACGGATAAATAAATACCACGCCGTCGCCGCCTACTCCGAAATTTCTGTCCGAAAGATTTACGGCAATAGATTCCATATTCGTAATCGGCGACTCGAAACAGTCTATGTAAATATAGTCGTTGCCCGCGCCCTGCATCTTGATAAAATTAAGACGCTGTTTTTCGGTTCTCATTCTGTTTATATCCACAAGCTCGGTATTGAGCTGAGAATAACGCGATTTCAGCGAGAACGCGAGCGCGTCCGCAGTATCTATCGCCGTAAGGCACGGTATTGCCAAAGCTACGGCGCGGCGGCGCAACTTAACGTCGTCCTGCGACGGTATTCTGCCCTTTGTGGAAGTAGAAACGAACAGGTCTATCTTTCCGCTGTTCAGAAGCGTCATAGTGTTATCGTCTTTCGATTCGCTGATTTTCTTTACAACTTCGCACGGAATGCCGCTCTTGCGTATAACGGCAGCCGTTCCCGAAGTCGAGTAAATCTTGAATCCGAGTTCGGCGTATTTTTTGGCGAGCTGAGCTACTTCGTGCTTGTCCGCGTCGCGCACCGTAATAAGGATACCGCCGTCGCGCTTCATTCTGTAACCTGCCGCCACAAGCCCTTTATAGAGCGCTTCGTCGAGTTTTTTACCTATGCCGAGAACTTCGCCCGTGGACTTCATTTCGGGTCCGAGATGCGTATCCAAATCGGTCAATTTCTCGAAGCTGAAAATAGGAACTTTAACTGCCGTATACGGCGAGTTCGGGTAAAGCCCCGTACCGTAGCCGAGCTTTTTCAGCTTTTTGCCGAGCATACATTGAGTAGCGAGAGCAATCATAGGAACGCCCGTAACTTTTGAAATATACGGTATCGTTCTCGACGAACGCGGGTTTACTTCAATAACGTATATGTCGCCGCCCGCAATTATGTACTGAATATTTACAAGCCCTTTCGTTTGCAGAGCGGTTGCAAGTTTTTCGGTATACTCGACTATTTTTTCCTTATGCACGTCGGTAATGTTGTGCGACGGATAAACGGCTATACTGTCGCCGCTGTGAATACCCGCGCGCTCGATATGCTCCATTATTCCGGGTATAAGAATATCTTCGCCGTCGCATATTGCGTCTACTTCTATTTCCGTACCCATCATATACTTATCGATAAGGATTATATTATCGGGGTTCTGCTGTAATATAATATCCATATACTCGATTATATCGCTGTCGGAAAACGCTATAATCATATTCTGACCGCCGAGAACGTAGCTCGGGCGCATAAGAACGGGATATCCGAGTTCGTTGCCCGCTTTAAGCGCTTCTTCGGTCGTTTTTACGGTCGTTCCTTTCGGACGGCTTATTCCCAACGATTCGAGAAGTTCGTCGAATCTCTCTCTGTCTTCGGCTCTGTCGATACTGTCCGCGGGCGTTCCGAGAATTTTAACGCCCATTTCGTCAAGGTGATTAGTAAGTTTTATAGCCGTCTGACCGCCGAACGCAACGACTGCGCCGTAAGGTTTTTCGGTGGCGATTATATTGTCAACGTCTTCGGGCGTAAGCGGCTCGAAATAAAGCCTGTCCGCCGTATCGAAGTCGGTGGAAACCGTTTCGGGGTTGTTGTTTACGATTATAACTTCGTATCCCGCTTCTTTAAGCGCCCATACGCAATGGACCGACGCATAATCGAACTCGATGCCCTGACCTATTCTTATGGGACCCGAACCGAAAACTATAACGCGCTTTTTGCCGCTCGAATGCTCCGCTTTGAATTCGAGAGCTTCGTTTTCGTCGTCGTACGTCGAATAGAAGTACGGCGTTTCGGCTTTGAATTCCGCGCCGCAAGTATCTACCATTTTGTAAACGGCTTTCTTGCGCTTTGTTACCTTTTGACCCGACAGCTTTTCGATAGCGCGGTCGGTATATCCGAGCTTTTTGCCTTCGATATACTGTTCCTGCGTAAAGCCGCCCGAAATTCTCTTTTCGTAGTCGGCAAGATTTTTTATCTTGTTCAGGAACCATTTGTCTATAAGCGTTATTGCGGCGATTTCGTCAACGCTCATTCCGCGCTTCAACGCTTCGAACAGAATAAATATGCGGAAGTCCTGCGCGGGCATAAGTTCGGCTTTAATCTGTTCGTCCGTATAATTGCGGAACTTCGAGAACGAAAGCGACTCCAAGCCTTCCGCACCGCGAATTGCTTTCATAAGTCCCATTTCAAACCCGGGAGCTATCGCCATAACTTCGCCCGTAGCTTTCATCTGCGTGCCGAGCGTTCTTTTAGCGTAAACAAACTTGTCGAACGGCCACTTCGGAAGTTTTACGACTATATAGTCCACCGTGGGTTCGAAACAAGCGCAGGTCTTTTTAGTAACGGCGTTCGGTATTTCGTCGAGCGTATATCCGAGAGCTACGAGCGTGGCGACTTTTGCTATCGGATAACCCGTCGCCTTGCTTGCAAGAGCCGACGAACGGCTTACGCGCGGGTTTACTTCGATTACGGCGTAGTCCATACTGTCGGGCTTTAATGCGAACTGAACGTTACAACCGCCTTCGACTCCGAGCGCCGTTATTATATTGAGCGCCGCCGAGCGCAACATCTGAAACTCTTTGTTGGCAAGCGTAACGGTCGGAGCCACGACTATGCTGTCGCCCGTATGAATACCTACGGGGTCGAGATTTTCCATCGAGCAAATCGCTATAACGTTGCCCGCGCTGTCTCGCATAACTTCGAACTCTATTTCCTTCCAACCGTAAATGCTCTTTTCGATAAGCACCTGAGTTATAGGCGAAAGCTCCAAGCCGCCTTTCGATATTTCTCTGAGTTCCGCTTCGGTCGAAGCAAGTCCGCCGCCCGCGCCGCCGAGCGTAAACGCGGGACGCACTATTACGGGGTAACCGATTTTTTCCGCAAACTTAACGGCGGATTCCACGTCGTTTACGACAAGCGACGGAATACAAGGCTGACCTATGCTTTCCATAGTGTCCTTAAACATCTGCCTGTCTTCGGCTTTGTCGATTGTTTCGACTTTCATACCGAGCAATTTTACGCCGCGGCTCTTCAAAAATCCGCTACGCGTAAGCTGCATCGAAAGCGTAAGTCCCGTTTGTCCGCCAAGCCCCGGCAAAATGCTGTCGGGCTTTTCAAGGTCTATGATTCTCTCCAAAGTAGGCACGGTAAGCGGCTCTATGTAAATCTGGTCCGCCATTGCCTTATCGGTCATTATCGTCGCCGGGTTGGAGTTTACGAGAACTACTTCTATGCCCTCGGCTTTAAGCGTTCTGCACGCCTGAGTGCCCGCATAATCGAATTCCGCCGCCTGACCTATCGTAATAGGACCCGAGCCGATAACCAAAACTTTTTTCACGTCTTTATACTTAGGCATTTTTATTGTCCTCCATAAGTCCTATAAAGCGGTCGAACAGAAATTCCGTATCTTCCGGTCCGCCGCACGCTTCGGGGTGAAACTGAACGGAAAAAGCGGGAATACTCTTATAGTCCACGCCCTCGCACGTAAAATCGTTAGCGTTTGTAAATCTTATTTCGGCGTCGGCGGATTTAAGCGACTTTTCGTCTACCGCATAGCCGTGATTCTGACTCGTTATGAAAACTTTGCCCGTTGCCAAATCTTTTACGGGTTGATTTGCGCCGCGGTGCCCGTATTTGAGCTTAACCGTCTTTCCGCCCATCGAAAGAGCCAAAAGCTGATGCCCGAGACAAATGCCGAACGTAGGAATTTTTTTCTCGGAAAGTTTTCTGAGTTCTGCGACTATTCCTACGTTGTCCGCAGGGTTTCCGCCGCCGTTGCTCAGCATTATTCCGTCGGGTTTATATGAAAGAATTTCTTCCGCCGTAGCCGAATACGGAACGCGTATAACCGTGCAATCTCTCTTAATAAGTTCCCGCTCGATATTCGCCTTTGCGCCGAAGTCCCACAAAACAACCCTGTGAGCGCCGTTTTCGTTCATCACGTGAACGTCTTTCGAAGAAGTATTTTCTACGGCTTTTTCGACCTTGTACTTTTTAAGTTTTTCAAGTTTTTCATCGAGCTTGCTCTTGCTTGAAGAAATCATACCGTTCATAACGCCGCTCTCGCGTATGATTCTCGTAAGCGCGCGCGTATCCACGCCGCTTATTCCGACAACGTTGTTGCGCTTTAAGAATTCGTCGAGTTCTTCTTCCTTGCGAAAGTTGCTTCCGTCCGTGCAAAGTTCGCGTACTATATATCCCGACAGTTCGGGTTTTCCGCTCTCGGAATCGATTTTCATCGCGCCGTAATTACCTATAAGCGGGAACGTTTGCGTTACTATCTGACCGTAATAGCTCGGGTCGGTAATGGTTTCCATATATCCGACCATTGCGGTTGTGAAAACGACTTCTCCTATGCTTTCGCCCTGCGCGCCTATGCTCGCGCCTTCGAAAACAGTCCCGTTTTCAAGTATCAGGTATGCTTTCATATAAAAACTCCTTACAAGTGGATTTTAAGTTTAATCGTCAAACTTACTTTTATCGCCGTCGGCATTTACCGTTATGGGATAAACTCCCGTAAAACACCCCGTGCAGAAATCGTTTTCTCTGCCCTTGAAGATTGCGCGCAAATTCTCTACCGATAAATATTCAAGACTGTCCGCGCCGATTATCTTTCGGATTTCTTCTATGTCGTGCCTGTTCGCAATAAGGTTTTCGCGCGAGTCTATATCCGTTCCGAAAAAACATTCGTACCGAAAAGGCGGAGCGGAAATACGCATATGAACTTCCTTTGCGCCTGCGTTTTTAAGAGCTTTTATAGTGCGCGCGCAAGTCGTGCCGCGGACTATCGAATCGTCAACGAGAACAACCCTTTTGCCTTCTATCGACGCGCGTAACGGATTTAACTTAACGTTGACCGTGTTCTCGCGCGAAATCTGGTCGGGAACTATAAAACTGCGCCCGACGTATCTGTTTTTCACAAAAGCCTGTCCGTAGGGCATACCCGACTCCAAATGATAGCCGAAAGCCGCGTCGAGTCCCGAATCGGGAACGCCGCAAACAACGTCGGCGTCGGTCTTTACCTGACGCGCCAACGCTCTGCCCATTTCGAGCCTTGCCTTGTACACGCTTTGCGAATCCATAACGCTGTCGGGGCGCGCGAAATATATGTATTCGAACACGCAATGACCGCGCTTAACGCCGCTCAAACCGTGTTGCATCGTTACTTGCTTTCCGCTTATATCCACGCTTATAAGTTCGCCGGGTTTAACGTCGCGTACAAACGTCGCGCCTATCGAATCGAGCGCGCAACTCTCCGACGCAAATACGGTAGCGTCGCCCTTTTTACCCATACACAGCGGGCGGAAACCGTTTTTATCGCGCAAAGCTATCAGCTTATCCGCCGTAAGAACCACAACGGAATACGCTCCTTCCACTATATCCAAAAGAGCGAAAACGGCTTTTTCGATATTCTTTTCCTTTATAAATCCGTCTACTATGAGCTTGTTGAGAATCTCGGTATCGTTGGTCGTATGAAAAACTCTGCCGCTCTCGTACACCATTTTATTACGTATTGCCGCCGCGTTTGTTATGTTGCCGTTATGCGCGAGCGCAAGCGTAACTTTCGCGTGTCCCGTAACGATAGGCTGAGTATTCTCCACATTGTTCTGACCCGTCGTAGAATAACGAACGTGCCCGACGGCACTACGGCTCTCGGGCATATTCGATAACACTTTTTTTGAAAATACGTCGGAAACGAGTCCCGTATCCTTGCGGCATTGCACTTGCGAAAAATCGTTGAACCACGCAATACCCGCGCCTTCCTGCCCGCGGTGTTGCAAAGAAAGAAGAGCCGAAGCCGCATACCCCGCCGCTTGGAAAGGTACGCTGTCGATTATTCCGAAAACTCCGCATTCTTCTCTTAATTTTCTCATTCGAACTCTACTCAGACCTCATACGTTTTTAATATATTGAGTGCGATTTCGCGTTTGGTAAGCCGCAATTCCATCGCCTGTTTTTCTATGTGCTTGTGCGCTTGCTGTTCGTTATACCCGAGCGTCTGCATCAGAATCATTTTTGCGCGGTCGACTATTTTCACGTCGTCCAACTTCTTTTTCAGTCCCGCATTCTGATTTTTTACGCTCGCCACCCGCGCGTTCGTTGCGCTTATAAACGTTACCGCCGTAAACAGCGTTCTTGCGTCGAGCGGCTTTACCACCGTAAGAACCCCCGCGCCCGAAAGCCTTTTCGCCGTGGCTTCGAACGTTTCCTGCTCGCACAGCAATATAACGCCCGCGTCGGTTGCGGCAAGCCTTTCCGCCAACTTATCGCTACGCATATCCGAAACCGAATTCACCACGATAAGGTCGTATTCTTTGCGTTCATTTTCGGTCAATGCGCCTGCGCCGCTCTGCGAATACGTAATATCGTAATCGCCCGCGCGCCGCACAACGCCGCATACCGCGTCGAACGCTTGCTTAGAACCGCTAACTATCAGGGCTTCCAAACGAACTCTCTCCTTAAACGTCCTCCGAACTCAAAGCGCTGAGTTAAACTACTCTGCATAAAATATGCGTTCACCGCAATATTGCCTTTATGATGAACGCCTTTGTTTGCTTGTAGTTTATGCTCTCATTTGTCTTTATAAATATACCACCATAAGAAGATAATTGTCAAGCAAATCAAAAGAAAAGCTCCCCGATAAAGAGAGCTTTTTTTCTCACGCGAAAAGCGTATTTATGAGTTCTTGCAGATTTTGTAAAATAACTTTGTTTTCTTCGGGCGTTTTGCAAGCCGTAAGATAAAACTTGATAAGCGGTTCCGTTCCCGAAGGGCGGACTATAAGCTGCGTTCCGTCTTCCGTGCGGAACAGGAGAACGTTCGATTTGGGCAAATCGAATTCCGTTTGCGTAAGGTAATCGACCGTTTTGACTACTTTCGAACCCGAAAGCGTATCGGGAAGATTATTGCGCAGATTTGCCAGAAGCTCTTTCATTCTGGCGTTACCTTCGGCTCCGGGGTATTCTTTCGACACGAGCTTATGTTCGTACGTGCCGTATTCGGCGTAAATTTCGCGTATTCTGTCTACGAGCGTCTTGCCCTGTTTCTTGTAATAAGCCGCCATTTCCGCCGTAAGCATAGACGCAACGACGGCGTCCTTATCACGGACGTACGAGCCCGACAAATAGCCGTAGCTTTCTTCGTAGCCGAGAACGAACCTGTCTTCTTCGCCGCGCTTTTCGAGCTTTGCGATAACGTCGCCGATATACTTAAAGCCCGTAAGAACGTCGAACACTTCCGCGTCGTACTTTGCCGCCACTTTTTCGGCAAGCGCAGTCGAAACTATCGTCTTTACGAGCACGGGTTTTTCGGGAAGCGTACCGTTTTCTTTGCGAACCGAGAACAGAAAATCTGTAAGCAGCACGCCGACTTCGTTACCCGTCATAAGCGCGTAATCGTCGCCGTTTTTAACGGCTATACCCATTCTGTCCGCGTCGGGGTCGGTCGCAATCAGCAAGTCCGCGCCGCACTCTTTCGCAACGCAAAGTCCGAGTTCCAACGCCTCCGCTTTTTCGGGGTTCGGATACGTGCAAGTCGCAAAATTCCCGTCGGGTTTATCCTGCGGCGGTACGGGGAAAATTTCAGCCACGCCAACCCGTTTCAGCATTTCGGGCACAAGTCTGTACCCCGTGCCGTTAAGCGGCGTATAGGCTATTTTTATGCCGTCTGCGCGCATAAGAGAACGGCTTTCGACGCAGGAAAGGTATTTTTCTTCCACGCCGTCGTCAACGGTTTCTATAATTCCGTTTGCGGAATAATTCTCGAAAGCGTCGGTAATAACTTCGAACGGATTGACTTTTTCTATAAAGCCCGTCATTTCGTTAGCGGCGGCATCGGTAAGCTGACAGCCGTCCGAGCCGTAGACCTTATAACCGTTGTACTTTGCGGGATTATGGCTCGCCGTTATCATAACGCCTATATCGGCTTTTTTCTCGCGCGTCAAAAACGACAGGAACGGCGTGGGCATAAGCTCGCGCGTAATATACGTTTTTATTCCGTTGGAAGCGAATACTTCCGCGGCTCTGCGGGCAAACAAATCGGAATTTATCCTACTGTCGTAAGCGATTGCGGCTGTTTTATAGCCGTGGCTCTTCATACAATCGGCAACGCCTTGCGTTACTTTTGCTATCGTATAAACGTTAAGACAGTTGGTCCCCGCGCCTATCTCGCCACGAAGTCCGCCCGTACCGAATTCCAAGTCCTTATAAAAAGCGTTTTCCTTGGCTTTTTCGTCGTTCTCCATAGCCGAAAGCTGTTCGGAAATTTTTCCGTCCGTAACCTTTTCGCGCCATAAACCGTACTTTTCCATATAAGACATATTAATCGCAATATCTCCGCTTAAATTATTTTCGCCTAAAAATTCTTTCGTAAACTGCTCCGCAGTAACCGCACTGCGCTTAGTCGCTTTCCACTTGGGTTTGAACAGCACGCCGAGCGTTATGCCGAGCGCATAGAATATCATAAACAAAGGAAACAGAATTATACCCGGCAACAGCTTGTAAAACGGCGCTTTTATTCTCTTTCTGTCGAGAATGCAGACTAAGAGCGCTTGCGCTATAAACGGTATGGCATACGCAAAAACGAGAATTTTCCACAGCATATCGAGAACGAGCATAGCCGCGGCGTAATCGGTAAGCAGTTTATACACGAAGTCGTAAATGTAATATGCGGGAAACCACAGGCAGGCAACGCAAGCAAGCGGAACGAAAAGCTCCGTTATAAACATATCGAGATACGTGAACTTAAACGTAGTAAAGAACTTCCCCAAAGCGCGCAGACCGTGCTTGCGGAAAGTAGTGTTAAGTCCGCGCCCCATACGCATATTACGCCTGAACGTATCTTTAAGCGATACGGGTTGGTCTTCGTAGACTATCGCGTCCTTAACGTACTCGGCTTTCGTGCCTTCGTTAAGCTCGCGGAGCGAAAAATCGGCGTCTTCGCAGAAGCCCATATCTATCCAACCGCCGTTCTTGCGTATAATCTCGGCGGAAATCGTCATTCCCGGTCCCGACATAAGCTGACCCAACCTGAGAGCCGAGCGCGTCTGACCGTTAAAACGGCTGTCGCGGATATACCAAAGTCCCGAAATCGAAGAAATGATATTCTGCGTAATGTTTTTCGAGTTATTGTAACCGCGCGCGAGTTTTACTCCCGAGCACACGGCGTCGTTCATTTTCGTTATGTAATCGGGGTGCGGAAAGTTATCCGCGTCGAAACGGATGAACGCGTCGTAATTGTCGTAATCTTTAAGGATATTTTCAAAACCGTACTTCAACGCATAACTTACTCTGCGGTGCGACGGGTCGTCGTCGAACCTTTCGAAAACCGTCGCGCCTTTCTGCCTTGCTATCTCGGCTGTATTGTCGGTGCAGTTGTCCGCCACTACGAAAACGTCGAACAGCTCGCGCGGATAGTTCTGCTTAAATATGGTTTCGAGCGTCGCGCCTATAACGTCCGCTTCGTTTCGGGCGCATATTATTATGCCGAACCGCTTTTTTTCTTCCGCTTTCGGGTATTTTTTGGCAGGCAAAAAGAACAGCAGAATATAAATTATCTGCAAACCGAGCGCAACCATAAACAATGCTATAATAACGTAATTTATTATAAATAAAACGTAGTTGAAAGTTTCCAAAAGCGTGTTCCCGTTCGCATTACTTCCGCACCATTATACAATCTTTTTCAACAAATATCAATTAAAATACCATACCGCCGCGAAAAAATGTTAAAATTCTATTAAAAATCTCGAATAAGACGATTTGCGCATTGACATTCGGAATTCTATAATATAAAATATAACC
>WSNJ01000054.1:10784-12291 GCA_013316045.1 Clostridia bacterium | reverse complement strand
CGCAGACGCGAACGCCACGAGCCGTAGGCGAGTATTTCGAGCGGAGTGCCTTGCCCTTTTTATGTCATTTCGAGCGGAGTGCCGAAGGCACGCAGTCGAGAAATCTTTCCAACCTTTACTAATAAATTACCGACCGACCGAAAAAGCGGCTTTTAAGCCGCTTTTTGTATTTTCCGTATTTTCTTTACTTTCCGTATCCTTATTTACTCCGCGTGCAGGGCGAGCTGGACGAGTTTGCCGTGGTCGCGTGCGGAAGCGATAACTTCGTCGTTTATAATCGCGTGTTTGCGCAGGATAATCACGCCGTTGTCGGCGGCTATATCTTTCGTAAGCGTTTTGCCTATCAGGAATTTATAGGGGGACGGGGCGGAGTCATCCTGCACGGGCGTGCGCGTTACGAGCGTATTTTCGGGCGGCACGCGGGCAGGCAGTTTTACTGCGGCGTCGCTCTGATTAGTCGCGGCAGGTTGCGCCGTTGCCGTTGCCGTCGACTGCGGCTGAGCGGGCAAGGGAGTTTCTCCGCCTGCCGTGCCGTGAACGGTAACTTTGCGCTCGGCGGAAGACTGCGGCGCGGGAACAACAGTCCTTTTGGGTTTGTACAGCTTAATAGGCTTGCCCGTGTCGTTGATAATAACGAGCCTGTCCGAGTGCGACAGAATTTTGTCGGGAGTGAATTCCGTTTTCTCGGCAATGATTTTTTCGACGGTTGCGCCGCTTAAAACCACGTCGAGGACGCGCCCGAAGCACGCGCCGTCCTGATTGTAACATTCCTTGTTGATAGGGTTGTTGCGCCGTTTTGCGTTTGCCGCCCACTCGCTTAAAACCGCCGACTTGTCCGCTATAACGCACGCGTCGGGCGTTTCGGAGTCCGCGCCGAAGTTCTTGATTTTGTTCGTTCCGACGAATTTGATTTCGGAGTCCGTGCCCGAATCGTCGTAGATTTCGAGCAATTTAACGCGTGTGAGTCTGTCGTCGAAAATCACGTCTTTAACGGTGCCTATGCTTTCGGCGGAGTTAAGAACAATCAGTTTTTTGGAAATAAGGTCGCCGACGTTTAACATATATAAATCTCCCGAATATTTTATTGCGTAATTATAATTGTTACTCTATATTATAATTTACGGGCTTGTCAAATATGACTTACTTGACAAAACTTCGCAAAGGGTGTATTATTGAAAAACAAAAAACGGAGGTTTTTGGTATGAGCACCATAAACAAGGATATGACAATCTACGAAGTATTGCAGATTTGCCCCGACATCGCACCCGTATTCTTCGAATTCGGTATGCACTGCTTGGGTTGCCCGATTTCGCGCGGCGAAACGGTCGAACAGGCGGCGGCGGCTCACGGCGTGGACGTAAACGCGATGCTGGATAAGCTCAACGAATTCATAGCAAACAAATAAGGCATATTTATCGCGATAAAGTTCGTTAGCCGTCGCACCGTCTCGGGTTGCGTACGGAGAAGTACGCGCCCCGTCGCCGTCGCTCGGCTGTCTGCTTTATCG
>WSNJ01000054.1:1976-10686 GCA_013316045.1 Clostridia bacterium | reverse complement strand
CGACTATGCCTTATTTGCCGAGTGGGTGAAAGGGCATATTCATCGCGATAAAGTTCGTTAGCCGTCGCACCGTCTCGGGTTGCGTACGGAGAAGTACGCGCCCCGTCGCCGTCGCTCGGCTGTCTGCTTTATCGCGCGACTATGCCTTATTTGCCGAGTGGGTGAAAGGGCATATTCATCGCGATAAAGTTTGTTGAGCCGTTGCGCCTTATCGTATAAAATTTCGGAGCGGAAAAAAATGAAAATAGTCGTAGGGCTCGGCAATCCCGGGGACAAATACGCGTATACTTTTCATAATATGGGTTTTTTGGCGGCGGAATGTCTGGCGGACAGGCTCGGCGTCAGGTTTTCGCGCAGGGAGTGCGACGCACTTATTGCCGAAGGGTATATCCGCGGCGAAAAATTTATAATCGCAAAGCCCTTGACTTTTATGAATCTTTCGGGCGTTGCCGTAAAACAGCTTATAAAAAAGTACAAAGCCGAAATAAAAGACCTTATGACCGTGTACGACGACATCGACATCGAAAAAGGCTCGGTTCGAGTCAGGCAGTCGGGTAGTGCGGGAACGCATAACGGTATGCGCAATATAATAGATACGCTCGGGAGCGGCGAGTTTCCGCGCGCGCGTATCGGCATAGGCAAGCCGCCCGAATTCGTTCCGCTTGCCGACTACGTTCTGTCCGAAGTCCCCAAAAGCGAGCGGCAGGTAATCGCAGGGGCGATAGAAAAGGCCGCCGACTCTTTGGAGCAATTTATCGGCGGCGTATAGCGGCTACGCCTTGGCGTTCGCGCTACGCGCTCGGCTAAGAGCGGCTACGCCTTGTCCTTAGCCGAGCCACGAAGTGGCGAACGCCACGAGCCAACGGCGAGTATTTCGACTAAGCGACGCTCCATTCCCTTGTCCTTAGCCGAGCCACGCAGTGGCGAACGCCACGAGCCAACGGCGAGTATTTCGACCGAGCGAAGCGAGCGGAGAAATCTTTTCTTTCTTATAGATTTCCCGACTACGCTCGAAATGACAAATACAGTACAAAGATTTCTCGACTGCCCGCCTGCGGCACTGCGCTCGAAATGACAATCAAAGAATATTCGGCAACTCTCCAACCCCTTGACATAAGAAAAAGGCTTCTCCTACAAGGAGAAGCTGTGCGGTCGCAAAGCGTAGCGACCGACTGCACTGATGAGGTTCTTCACGCAAACAATTTTCTTTCTCGCTTCGGATAAAAACTTATAGCAAGGTTTTGTTTACTTTTTTCAAAAGTAAATCGTTGCGGGGTTCGGGACACAGTCGAAAGTGTCCCGACGCGCTTTTGGTTCTTTTGGCGCGCCGTCAAAAGAACACAATCTTAATATTTTGTCAAATATATCTTTCAATTTCAATAACGCAAGCGGGAGCGTAAAAGAATTCCTGCAATCGGTACGGGACGGCAAGAACGTTTCGGCATTTGGACTGCACTTCGGCGACAGGACTGTGCTTTCGTCCGGCTTTCCCGCGTTTACTTACGTATGTTCCGATTTCGTGGCGGCGAACAAGGCGTTCTCGCAGATTTCGTGTCTGCGTGAAAACGCGGTGCTTTTGCCGAGCAAGGACGACGTTTTAACTTACGCGAAAATACGTTCGGGCGAAAACGAGTTCAAAAGATTATCCGCGCTTGCGCGCATAGCTACGGGCAAAAGCGAGATAGTCGTTACGACGGCGGACGCGCTCGTTCAGCTTTATCCCGACCGCGAAACGTTTCTCTCGCGCATTATCGGCTTAACGCGCGGGCAGGAATACGATATGTCGGATATTGCGGCGAGCCTTGTTTCGGCGGGTTACAGGCGCGAAGACCAGGCGCTTGCACGCGGACATTTCTCTATGCGCGGCGACAGGATAGACGTATTTCCTCCCGACAGCGAAACGGGCGTGCGGCTCGAATTTTTCGGCGACGAACTCGAAACGATAAAGCTGTTCGACGTAGCCGAGCAGACGGCGGTCGGCGAAACGGAAAGCGTAGAGATTATTCCGTGCGCCGAAGTCTTTCTGACCGCCGCCGACAGAGATAAAATAAAAGCCGAGCTTAAAGTAAACGCAAAACTTACCGACTCTTTCCGCGCGCGCCAAGAAAACATAATTTCCGACCTTACGGTAAAGACCGAAAGCGGAACGTCCTGCGACGGGCTCGAATTTATTCAGCCGCTCGTATCTCACGGGACTTTCGCCGACTTCGTAAAGCCCGAGCTTATAATATTCGACGACGCGAAACAAGCTGTCGATATGGTCAATATGCTGTACACCGAGCACGAAAACAGATTCCGCACGCTGTTGACGCGCGGCGAAGTTTTCGGGTTTTCGTTAAATCAGCTGATTCCGCGCGAAAGCGTTTTCGCGTTTAACGGACGAATGATAGCGTTCCACGCGCTTACGAGCGCGAACAGAATATTTCAGCCGCAAGCCGCGGTAAATTTCAGCTCGTTCAAAATTCCGAGCTATGTGCGCAATTACGCGGGGCTTTGCGACGATATAAACGGTTGGCTCTCGCGCGATTACCGCATAGTTTTATTCTGCGGAAGCAGCGGGGCGGCGGACAATATGAAAGAGCTTCTCGCCGACAATAACGTGGGGCGCAACGTGGGCGGCAAGGGCGAAATCGTGATTTCCGCCGAGCGGCTCGACAGCGGCGCCGTTTTTCACGACGCGAAACTTATTTTAATAGGCACTTACGACCTTATAAACAAGATACCCAAAAAGATTATCAAGCGCAGTCGCGGCGACGTGTTCGTTCAGCCGTCGGTAAACGACTACGTAGTGCATAACGTTCACGGCATAGGCTTCTGCGAAAAGGTCGACAGGCTCACGGTCGGCGGCGCGTCGCGCGACTACTTTGTTATACGCTACCGCGGCGGCGATAAGCTGTACGTTCCAATCGAGAATATGGACTCGCTTACAAAGTACGTTTCATCCGACGGCGAGCCTGCGCTCAGCAAGATAGGCGGCGCGGACTTCTCGCGTATGAAAGAAAAGGTCAAGTCGTCCGTCAAGAAAATGGCGGTCAACCTGCTCGACCTGTATGCGCAAAGGAGCGCGGCTAAGGGGCACAGATATTCCGACGACGACGCGTTCTTATACGAGTTCTGCGACGCGTTCCCGTATACCGAAACCGACGACCAGCTCGACGCCGTAAAGGACGGCTTAAAGGATTTGCACGACGGCAAGATTATGGACAGACTGCTTTGCGGCGACGTGGGCTACGGCAAAACGGAAGTGGCGCTCAGGCTCGCGTTCAAAGTGATTTCCGAGGGTAAGCAGGTCGCGTTCGTTTCGCCTACGACTATTCTCGCGCGCCAGCACTTAAACACCGTTAAAAGCCGTATGGAGAGCTTCGGCGTGCGCATAGGCTCGCTTACGCGCTTCGACGGCGCGGCGGACGCTAAAAAAACGGTCGATAAACTCATAAGCGGCGAGCTCGACATCGTGGTCGGCACGCACAGAGTTCTGTCGAAAGACGTCGGGTTCAAGGACTTGGGGCTTCTGATTCTCGACGAAGAACAGCGTTTCGGCGTTGCGGACAAGGAGAAGATAAAACAGCTCAAAGTAAACGTTAACGTGCTTACTCTTTCGGCAACGCCCATTCCGAGAACGTTGCATATGTCGATGATAGGCATACGCGACATAAGCGTGCTCGACACGCCGCCGGCTATGAGAATACCCGTTCAGACCTACGTAACGGAATACACCGACAGTTTGCTTGCCGACGCCGTTACGCGCGAGATTAACCGCGGCGGGCAGGCGTTCATAGTCTACAACCGCGTCGAAACGATAGAAAAGTTCGCCGCGTCGGTAAAAGCCGTACTGCCCGACGTGCGGCTGTCGGTCGCGCACGGGCAGATGAACGAAGAAAAGTTGGAGCGCATAATCGACGGATTCGTCGCGGGCGAAAGCGACGTGCTTATCTCGACCGCGATAATCGAAAACGGCATAGATATGCCGAACGCGAACACTATGATAGTTATAAACTCGGATATGTTCGGCTTGTCGCAGCTGTATCAGCTCCGCGGCAGGGTCGGGCGTTCCGACAGGCTCGCTTACGTGTACTTTACGTTCGACGGCAGGAAAATGCTTACCGACACGGCGTACAAGCGGCTCGACGCGATAACCGAATACACCGAGTTCGGGAGCGGCTTCCGCATAGCGATGCGCGACTTGGAGATACGCGGCGCGGGCAACGTTTTGGGGCGCGAACAGCACGGTCATATCGAAAAGGTCGGCTACGACGCATATTGCAAACTGCTCGACGAAGCCGTAAAGGAGCTTTCGGGCGCGGAAACGGCGGACAGAATTAGCGAAGTAAAGGTAAACACCGACTTCAACGCGTTTATACCCGAGAGCTACATTCCCGACGACGAGTGGAGAATGCGCGTTTACTCGCGGATAAGCCGCATAGATACGCTCGAAGACAGAAATTCGCTTGCCGCCGACCTTAACGACGTGTACGGCAAAGTTCCGCCGCAGACGGACAATCTTATGCTCGTCGCGCTCGTAAAAAATCTCGCGGCAAAGATAGGCGCGGTCGGCGTAACGCTGAAAAAAGACGAGTGCGGCATAAACTTTTCCAAAACTCACGACGTGCCGCCGAGCGTCGTAAAAGCGGCGGGCAACAGGCTTAAAGTTATGGAGAGCCGCATATATTTCGGGTCGTCGCGCACGGAAATGATTAAATTCCTGCTCAGCTGCGGAAAAAATACGGAGGTTAAACGCTAATTTTCGGGACAAGTTTGGTATAAAAGGTTGATTTTTGAACATAAGTTTGATATAATTGACTAATAATGGGAAAGAACACTTATACGGAGTATACAATGCTTAAAAAAATTATAGGACTGATTTTAACGTTGACGCTCGGTTTCACCGTACTTGCCGGTTGTAATCTGTTCGAGCAGAACACGCGCAAAAATTATATGCAGGTGGTTGCTTCATTCGACTCGGTCGAAGAGACCCGCAAAGTCGGCGACGCGGATATTACGTTCAAGTCCGACGAAAAGAACATTTATAAGTACGAGCTCGTAAGCTACCTGAATCAGAACGGGCAAAGTCTTATTCAGCAGGGTATGTCGCTCGAAGAAGCCGTAAAAGAGTGTATGAACGCTCTTATCACTCAGGAGCTTGTGTTTATGGAAGCCGACAGAATGATAGCGTTCAAGGAAATCGACTGGCGCGACGGCGAGATAAAAATACTCAACGACGACGGCGAACTCGAAACCGTTACCGACTACACCGACTACAACCGCGTAAAGGAACTCGTTTACGACGCGATAGATTCCACGCTTACGACCATAAGGAACGAAATTCTGTCCGAGCGCGGCGACGATTTGCCCACCGTGGACTCGACCGAGGTAGACGACGAAACGACCTATCCCGTAAGAGAAGAAGAAGTTGGCGACGAAACGTTCCCCGAAACCGAGCCGTTCACGCCCGACAAAGCGCGTTGGCCCGGCTACTACGGCGACGCCGATACAAAGGCAATCGGTCGCGAAATGATGCGCAGATTTATCGAGCTTTTACGCACGAACACCGACCCCGAAAACAATTATTCCGTAACGGCGGACGACGAAAAGAAGTTCCGCGAAGACGACGCGAAGATTAGCAAGGTGATAAACGAACAGGGCATAGAGTACGTTTACGGAATGATTTTCGACACGCACTATATGGAAGTTCTCCTTATCCGCAACGCCGAAAGGTCGGTAAAGCTCGAAAGGGTACAGGAATATATATCGGGCAGAGTTACCGTAAGCGCAAAGGAAGTGCAGGACAGCTATAACGCGTCTATGCAGTCGCAAGAACTTCTCTACGAGGACGAAAGCAATTTTACTTCGGCTATAAAGGACGGAAAGGAAGAAATTCTCTATTTCCCGAATTCGAGATATTTCTACGTTAAGCACATTCTGCTTCCGTTCTCCGACGAGCAGACGGCGCGCCTTACGGCTTATAAGAACGAAGGCACTCATTCCGACGCCGAAATCAAGGCGTACCGCGACGGACTCGTTTCGGAAATAAAAGTATTCCCGCACTTAAACGGCGAAGACGACCTGAGCCGTCCTATGACCGTTTCGCAGGTATGGACGCAAATCAAAGCCGCTATGAAAACGGTCGAAAACGACGCTTACAGCGCGGAAAGACTTTTCGACGATTACATTTATCTGTACAACACCGACCCCGGAATGTTCAAAAGCGACAAGGGCTACGTTCTCGAAAGCGAGCTTCTCGACGGCGAGAGCGAAACCTATATGCGGGAGTTCGCGGACGGCGGCAGAGAGCTTAAAAACAACCCCAAATACAAAGTGGGTATGATACTCGACGAGTACGTCGTAACCGACTACGGCGTTCATATTATGTACTACGCGAACGACACCGTTGCGGGCGAAAGGAAAGACCCGTCCGATTGGCAGACCCCCGCGCGTTACAAGACCTACTACGACGCAATCGAAGAAAGCATCAGAACAGCCAAAGAGAAAGACGAGTTCGACAATTGGCGTCTTAACCGTATAGCTTACTATCAGAACATTAAGCAGATTTACACTATTTACGCAAACCGTTACAAAGATTTGATAAGCTGATGATTTCCGCAAAAGCGGCGTCCCTGATTCCGTACACGGCGGGGGAACAGCCGAAAGACAAAAAATATATCAAGCTGAACACGAACGAAAATCCGTACCCGCCGTCGCCGAGCGTTGCGCGCGCGGTGCGGATATTCGATTTTTCGCGCCTTAAACTGTATCCCGACCCCGACGCGTCCGCGCTGAGAAAGGCGGTTGCGGAGTTCGAGAACGTAGGCGAAGAAAACGTGTTTTTGGGCAACGGCTCGGACGAAGTTCTGAGCTTTGCTTTTTACGCGCTGTTCGACGGGAACGTGGTTTTTCCCGACATAACGTACAGCTTTTATCCCGTGTACTGCGACTATTACGGCATTACGTATTCGCGCCTGCCGCTTAAAGCCGACTTTACGGTTAACGTAAGCGACTATACGGACAAACCGCACGGCGGCATAGCGATTGCTAATCCGAACGCGCCGACTTCGGTTGCGCTTAAAAACGCCGATATAGAAAGGATAGTCAAAGAGAGCGAGTGCAACGTAATCGTCGACGAAGCGTATATAGATTTTTCCGTTTCGGCGGCTTCCTGCGTGCCGCTTGTGAAAAATCACGGCAACCTGCTTGTCGTAAAGACGTTTTCCAAGAGCTATTCGCTTGCGGGACTGCGGGTCGGCTATGCGGTGGGAAGCCGCGAGCTTATTTCCGCGATGTACGCCGCGAAAAACAGCTTTAACAGCTATCCGCTCGACGCGCTCGCACAAACCGCCGCGCTTGCGGCTCTGCGCGACAGAGAGTATTTCGACGAGTGCCGCGAAAAGGTTATCTCCACGCGCGATTCGCTTGCGGTAAGGCTCCGTTCGCGCGGGTTCGACGTGTTGCCGTCGGATACCAACTTTCTTTTTGCCAAGCCGCCCGACGGACTCGGCGGAGAAGAACTTTATAAAAAGTTGCGCGAAAACGGTATACTCGTGCGCTATTGGAACGCGCCGAGAATCGAAAACCGATTGCGCATAACGGTCGGGTCGGACGACGAAACGGACAGGCTAATCGAAACGCTCGACAAAATCATAGGTTAAAAAACAGGCGGTTGCAAAGCGTTGCGGCCGCTTTTGTATTTTCAGCCGAGAGCCAAGTCCATAACCGTCATAAGCGTAAAGCCGACGACGCACCCCACGGTGGAAAGACACTTGTTTTCCGCCGATTCGGGCAGAAGCTCCGCGGCGGCGACGGCAATCATCGCGCCCGCGGAAAAGCCGAGAGCGAACGGCAGGAGCGCGCGCATAGCCTGCGAGAGAAAGAACCCGAGCATTGCGGCGAGCGGCTCCACGAACCCGCTTGCCTGCCCGTAGAAGAACGCTCTGCCGCGGCTCATACCTTCGCGCCTCAGCGGCAGAGAAACGGACGCGCCTTCGGGGAAGTTTTGCAGTCCTATGCCGAACGCGAGAAGCGTTGCGCCGACTATATCCACGCCGCCCACGCCGAACGCAATCGCGCCGAACGCCACGCCGACCGAAAGCCCTTCGGGGATATTGTGGAGCGTAATCGACGTTACGAGCAGGAGCGAACGCTTTTTGCCTTCGGGCATTTTGCCGTCCTTTGAAAAGCCGAATTTATCGAGAAGTATGCTTGCCGCCGCTACGAACATTCCGCCGGCTGCGAACCCGAGCGACGGATACAGCCAATTCGTTTTGAAAAGTTCTTCGCTCAGCTCCACGGCGGGCGAGAGAAGCGACCAGAACGACGCGGCAATCATAACGCCCGCGGCAAAGCCCATAAGCAGATTCAGTATCTTTTTGTTTACGTTCTTGAAAAAAAAGACCGTAGCCGCGCCGAGCGCCGTTACTCCCCAGGTGAATAGCGTGCATATAAGAGTAAGGTACACGGGCGGCACGGGTCTTAAAAAATCAAACATTCTTACGTAACTCCCTGCGGACGAGCGCAAAAGTTTCGGGCGCGCTGTCCGCACTTTTGTATTATATTGCATTATATGACGCCGCGTCCCCGCGTGTGCCATATCGGAAAAGGCTTTATATTATATGTCATTTCGACTAAGCGACGAATCCGCTATCTTATATGTCATTTCGACTAAGCGACGAATCCGCTATCTTATATGTCATTCGATTAAGCGACGAATCCGCTATCT
>WSNJ01000054.1:0-1880 GCA_013316045.1 Clostridia bacterium | reverse complement strand
ATCTTATATGTCATTTCGACTAAGCGACGAAGTCGCGCACGGAGAAATCTATAATCCACAAAAAAGATTTCTCGACTTCGCACCTTGCGGCACTCCGCTCGAAATGACAAAAAGGGGCGCGGCGCTCCGCTCGAAATGACAAATAAGCGACGAAGCCTTGTTATCTTATATGTCATTTCGACTAAGCGACGAAGCCGCTATCTTATATGTCATTTCGACTAAGCGACGAAGTCGCGCACGGAGAAATCTATAATCACAAAAAAAAGATTTCTCGACTTCGCACCTTGCGGCGCTCCGATCGAAATGACAAAAAAGGGTGCGGCACTATGCGCTCGGGGTTATATATTTGACTTTTGCGCGCAAATTGTTTATAATTTAACGCGTAGCGAATTTTAAGGAGAAGAACGGATTATGCCTAAAATCAAGTACCCCACGCCGCTGGTCGAAATGCAGGGCGACGAAATGACGCGCGTGCTGTGGGATTGGATAAAAGAAATTTTAATCGAACCGTACGTGGAGCTTAACGTAGACTTTTACGACCTGGGACTGCCCGCCCGCGAAAAGACGGCGGACAAAGTAACGCTCGACGCGGCGGAAGCCATAAAGAAATACGGCGTAGGCGTAAAGTGCGCCACGATTACGCCGAACGCTCAGCGCGTGGAAGAATACAACTTGTCAAAGATGTGGCTTTCGCCGAACGGCACTATCCGCGCCGCGCTCGACGGAACCGTTTTCCGCGCTCCCGTACTCGTCGACGGCATCGTTCCGTTTATTCCGAGCTGGAAAAAGCCGATTACGATTGCGCGCCACGCTTACGGCGACGTTTACAGAAATTGCGAGATAAAAGTCGACGGCGACGCGGTGGGCGAGCTCACCGTGCGCTACAAGGACGGACGCGTCGAAACTAAGCGGATAGCCGAGTTTACGGGCGGCGGAGTTCTGCAAGGCATTCACAACACCGACGCTTCGATAGAGTCGTTCGCGCGCTCGTGCTTTAACTTTGCGCTCGACACAAAGCAGAATCTTTGGTTTGCCACGAAAGACACGATTTCCAAGACGTACGACCGCCGCTTTAAGGATATTTTCGCGCAGGTCTTTGAAAAGGACTACAAGGACAAGTTCGGTAAGGCGGGGATTTCCTACGACTACACGCTTATCGACGACTCGGTCGCGCGCGTCGTCCGCAGCGACGGCGGCTTTATTTGGGCGCTTAAAAACTACGACGGCGACGTTATGAGCGATATGGTCGCAACCGCTTACGGCTCGCTTGCTATGATGACGAGCGTTCTCGTATCGCCCGACGGAAAGTACGAGTACGAAGCGGCTCACGGAACCGTTACGCGCCACTACTACCGCTACCGCGACGGCGAAGAAACTTCGACGAATTCGGTCGCAACGATATTCGCCTGGACGGGCGCGCTCCGCAAGCGCGGCGAACTCGATAACGTAAAGGCTCTTTGTAACTTTGCCGATAAGCTCGAAGCCGCAACCGTTAAGACTATCGAAAGCGGCTATATGACGAAAGATTTGGTCGGACTGTTCCGCAAGGACGGCGTAACGCCGGTACCATTGAATAGTCGGGAGTTTCTTCTTAAAATCAAAGAAAACTTATAACGGGGTTGTATAGCGGCGCGTCTTTCCGCTACGCTTGCCGTGCAAGCTCAATCGAGTATGTCAAAATACACTCATTCGCTTGCCCGTCAACTGTTGCGAAAATCCGCACCACTCTCCAACCCCTTGGGCTGCTGTGGTATCCGCACCCGCACCGCCTTGGGGTTGTGGTATGTGAAAATCCGCACCCGTCTACGCCGCCTTGCCGCACTATTGTCCTCAGCCGAGCGTCGCAGACGCGAACGCCACGAGCCGTAGGCGAGTATTTC
>WSNJ01000053.1 GCA_013316045.1 Clostridia bacterium | reverse complement strand
AAAATACCCAGAATAATAATTTTTTATATGTTCAGATTAAAAATCTACTTTAACAGCTTCCGTTTTTCACGACGAACGCGGTTAATATGTCGCTCGAACTCGCCGCCGTTTATAAGCTCGGCAAGCACGAGTTGCTCGAATACGGGAACGGTGCAGGAATAGAAACCGAGTTTTTCTTCAAACTCGTTAAGTTTTGATTCGGGCAGAACCATATATCCAACCCGAACGGACGGCGCGACCGTGCGCGAAAACGTATTCAGATATACGACGCGTTCGCCGTCGAGCGAAAACAGGGTTTCTTCGTTTTTGGTAGAAACGGTAAGCTCCGAATCGTAGTTGTCTTCCACAATATAGCCGTTACGCTCACGCGCCCAGCGCAGATATTCGCGCCGCTTCGACGCACTCGCCGTAATGTGGCTCGGAAAACTGTTAAACGGCGTTACGTGCAGAACGGTTGCGTCGCTCGATTGCAACGCGGCGGAAGATATTCCGTCTTGATGCAGTTCGAGCAGGTCGCAAGCAGCCCCGTGCGCTTCGTATACCTGCCGTATTTTTTTATAAGACGGCTTTTCGATAGCGTACACGCCCTTGCCTAAAAGCTGAACAACAAGCCCGTACAGGTATTCCGCTCCCGCTCCGACGATTATGGCGGCGGCGCTTACGGAAATGCCCGTACTGCGTTTTATATACTTACATAGCGCTTGCCGAAGTTGCAGGCAACCTTTATTCGGAGAACGCTCGAAAATACGTTCGCCGTAATCGGACAAAACCTTGCGCATTGTTTTGGCGATAACGCTAAACGGAAACAACAGCGGCAAACTGTGCGCCGCGCTAATATCCTTATACGGAAAAACCGCGCCGAAATCGCTTCCGCGCGATATAAAATCGTCTTGTCTGTAAATTACGAAATAACCGCTCCGCTCGCGCGGCTCTACGTATCCTTCTTCGCAAAGCAGTCCGTAAGAATGCTCTACGGTTATAACGCTTACTCCCGTTTCTTCCGCGAGCAATCTTTTCGACGGCAATTTCGCGCCGAACGGATACGCGCCCGAAACTACGTCGTTTCGGATTTGCGCGTAAAGTTGCAGATAAGCGGGTTTACCGTCGTTTTCGGAAATACGGTATTTCAAAATTCTTGTTTTGTATCGCGCTCCAACAGCATATTAAGCACGTCGAGCGGCTTTATATTGTTGTTTATCATAAGATTGACCGCGTTTGTTATCGGCATTTCGACTTGCTTTTTCTCGGCAAGAGCCGCGATTGCGCGCGCCGTAGCCACACCCTCGGCGAGTTTGGGAAACTTTTCGCCCTTAACGAACGTTTCACCCCACATTCTGTTATGACTGTGGCACGAAAAAAGCGTAGTTTCGTAATCGCCCAAATGGCAAAGTCCGTATGCCGAAAGCTCGTTACCGCCGAGAGCTTTTATAAGCCGAGCGACTTCCCTTGCCCCGCGCGCCATAAGCGGACCTTTGAGCGTTGCATAGTTCATTCCGTCGAGCATACCCGCGACTATTCCCATTATGTTTTTCGCCGCCGCGCCGACTTCCGTTCCTATTATATCCGAACCGTAGTAAAATCTTATTAAGTTGCTTTTGAAAGTATCCGCAAGGAAACGGGTTAATTCTTCGTTGTATGAATCTATAACCATACAGTTCGGTATGTTCTTCGTAAAATCCTGAATATGTCCCGGGCCGACCCAAACGGCTATCGAATTTTTGTCTACTCCGCATTCGAGCGCGACTTCGGTAAGCCGCTTACCCGTGCTTTCTTCGATGCCTTTCATACAAAGGACTATCTTTTTTCCGCGCAAATCATACGCGGTAACTTTTTTCAGAAAACCGCGGAGCGCTTGCGAACTTATGCTTATTATAATTATTTCGGCGTGATTTACGGCTTCTTCGAGATTGCAAGTCAAGCGTATTCTTTCGTCGAATACGACGTACTCGTTGCGCCCAGTGCGCTTCAACTCTCTGTAAGTTTCATCGTCGGGTCCGTAGCTTATTACGTCGTTATTAAGCATAACGCAGTTATACCAAGCCAGAAACGACCCCCAACGACCGCAACCCAATACCGAAATTTTCATTTATATATTGTAACTCCTTAAAAAGAAATAGAACGGTGCGAAATCCGCCCGAAAAGGGGTTGTAGACGGGTGCAAAATCCACTCGCTAAAACTAAGGGGTTGGAGAACGGTGCGGAGACGGACAACAGGCGGCAAGTCGGCGACGGGAGTTTATTTTGACATAAATGACCGAGCCGACGCGCCGCACGTAGTCCGTATACGCGCCGTTATACAAGCCCTTAACCTTTGCTGTAATTAGGGCTCTCCTTAGTAATAGTAATATCGTGCGGGTGGCTCTCTACGAGCGACGCTCCCGTGATTTTTACGAACTTTGCCTGCGTGCGGAGTTCTTCGACGTTCGCCTTGCCGCAATAACCCATTCCTGCGCGCAGTCCGCCCAAAAGCTGATAAACTATATCGGACAATGCTCCGCGGTGCGGTACGCGACCTTCCACGCCCTCGGGCACGAGCTTGTCGCTCTTGACCGAACCCTGGAAATATCTGTCGGAACTTCCCTTTGCCATAGCGCCCAAGCTACCCATTCCGCGGTAGGTCTTGAAGCTCCTGCCCTGATAAATTTCAAGCTCTCCCGGGCTTTCGGTAGTACCTGCGAACAGCGAGCCTATCATTACCGCGTGAGCGCCCGCCGCGATTGCTTTCGTTATATCGCCGCTGTATTTTATTCCGCCGTCGCCTATAATTGCTCTGCCGTACTTGTCCGCAACTTCCGAACAATCCATAATAGCTGTAACTTGCGGCACGCCGATACCCGCAACTATACGCGTGGTGCAAATAGAGCCGGGACCTATGCCCACCTTTACGACGTCTGCGCCGCGCTTATAGAGCGCTTCGGTTGCTTCCGCCGTTGCCACGTTGCCCGCAATAAGCGTAATTTCGGGAAACTTGTTCTTAACTTTCTCTACGGCTTCGAGTATGCCTATGCTGTGTCCGTGAGCGGAATCGAGCACAAGACAATCGACTTTCGCATCGATAAGAGCTTTCGCCCTGTCAAGGCAGTCCTTGCTCGCACCGATTGCCGCGCCGACGAGAAGCCGACCGTTCTTATCTTTTGCCGAATTCGGATACTGTATAGCCTTTTCTATATCCTTAATCGTTATAAGCCCTTTGAGTTTGCCGTGCTTGTCGACTATCGGCAACTTCTCTATGCGGTGCTTGCCGAGTATCTCCTGCGCCTTTTCCATCGTAGTGCCGACGGGCGCGGTTACGAGATTGTCTTTCGTCATTATGTTTGAAATCGGTTGAGAATAATTAGTTTCGAAACGCAAATCGCGGTTCGTGAGAATACCCACGAGTACGCCGTTTTTAGTGATTGGCACGCCCGATATGCGGTACTTGTTCATAAGCTCCAACGCGTCGGAAACAAGATTTTCGGGCTCCAAAAAGAACGGGTCGGTAATAACGCCGTGCTCGCTTCTTTTTACCCTGTCAACGTTTTCCGCTTGCTTTTCGATAGTCATATTTTTATGTATTATACCAATTCCGCCCTCTCTCGCCATTGCGATTGCAAGACGCGATTCGGTTACGGTATCCATAGCCGCGGACAACAGCGGAATATTAAGCTTTATCGTATCGGACAGTTTGGTACAAAGACTGACTTCCGTCGGCAATACGTGCGATTCCGCGGGAATGAGCAACACGTCGTCAAACGTTAAACCCTCTTTGAGAATTTTATTCATATTGTATTTTGCCTCCTCCGTAAAAACGGGTAAAATGTATTTCTTTCGTTAATTACGACTTGCCGCAAGATAAGCTATATATTCGGGCAATACGTGAAATCTGTACCATTCGTTATACAGTATTTCGTTATCTCCCGACCGCACTATGTTCAAATCGTTCCATATATCGGCGTTAGCGGAAATTTCGGCGTTTTGGTTTTCGTTGTACGCTTCCAAATTGCAATCCATAACGGCAAACGCGTTTGAAACTCTCTCGGTCAGATTTGCAAGCGACTTGGTCCAAAAGACTTTTTTCGCCCATTCCGCACTGCTTCGGGGCGCATAGTCGCGCACGTAAGCCGTAATCTCGGGCACCCAATATTGCATTCCGCGCGGGTCGGATACAAGCTGATTCGGCGTAGACGCCCATTTCAGAAGCGGAGAAGTTCCCGCAAATTCGGTTCCGCCGTCGAAAATCCGTATCCCGTCGCGCAAATACAAGAGCGAGAACTGCGAGCCGTCGAAATCGAATTTTGCATTTGAAATGCTGTTTCCGTCTACGTTTCCGTTAGGTGAAAACACGACTTTCTCATAAAAGCCGATAGCGTTTAATTCGTAATCTATTATTGCCGAAAGCTGATTGAACAGCTTTATATACTTGTCCACGTTTTCGTCGGTAAGCGTAAAAGCCGAATTGTTCAACAGCAAATCGGCTTGCATATTTTCGTAGAAATACCCGAGCGAATACTGCGTGCCGCTTAAAATGAACTTAGCCTTTTCACGAAGTACCGCGGCTGTATTTTCAAAGCTGTAAACGCTCGCGTGCATAGAAGGCAACGAATGCGACAGAGAATATTCGTCGACTATTCTCGTTCTTGCGATAAGCGAATCATACGACAGGTATACAGACGCGAATTTATCCGCCTGCGCCGCTATGCGTTTTACTTTCGCTCCGTTAGCGTTCTTGTTGATTTCGGCGTCAAGTAGCGACGAAGAAAGGTTTATACCCGCATAAAGCGCGTCGGCGAATTTTGAGTCGTGCGCGGGCTGAACCGAAGTATAAACGTTTTTACGAACTCCGACGTATCTTTCGGCGCATTCGAGCGCGCGGGACTTCATTCCCATTTTCATATACGTTTTCATCGACGGATACGGGAACAGCAAAACGAATAAGGTCATAAAAAGCGCGAGAGCGACAAAGGTCAAGTAAAGCGTTTTCAAGCTCAACTTAACAAGTCTTTCGGTATCGCTCGGCATTTCTTCGGTAATTTCCGCCTTGACTTCGATTTGATTTTCCTGAGAAGTTTCCAACTTTGTTTCTATCGTCCCGAAAAAGATTTATTACCGATTAGTATATCACATATATCGGCGCAAGTCAATCTCTCACGGCAACAATTTCCATAGTTACGGGCTGAATAAGCGCGGCATAAGTCAGTTGCGATTCGCCTACGAAAGCCACGTACCAATGATATTCTCCGCTGTTGTCTATCGGATTTGCCATAAGCCTGATATAAATTTCGGCACAAAGTCTGCCGCCCGACGTAAGCGACGAAATCTCTTTTTTAAGCCGCGACGACGCGATTTCGAGCGCTTTTTCAGCCGATACCATATCTTCGGTTACTACCGATTCGAGCGTAAAAGTTTCTTCGTAGCCGTCGGACCTTACGGTTAAAGTAATGCTTGCGTCCGAACACTCGGCGGATATATCCGCGGAAAAACTCTTACCGAACGGGTGCTGACTGAACTCGCCCGTGTATTCGTTGCCGCCGAAATTCACAGCGTAGGAGTACACCTTGCCCGCGATAAACTCTTTGGGCACTATCTTTATAACGGTAAATTCTTTAACTCCCGCGCAATGCCCGTCTATAACGTAAGGGTCTTCGCGGACTCCCGCAATAGCGGTAACCGCCATACTTTCGCTTCCACCCTCGTATACGTTGCGCCTTAGCTCGGAAATATTCGAGCCGTATTTTTCCATATCGGTTTTACACGCGCAGAGCGCAAATACAGTCATAGCGCAGACGGCGGCGATTATAAACTTTTTGAATTTCATTGAAAAACCCCGTATAAACAAGAATACTAATTTATACGGGGTTTTCGCGCAAAATATGACGAAAAATCGTATTTTGACAGATTTGTCGTCGGCACATCATCAGTCAAGCAGTCGCTACGCTTTATGCTTGGTCAAAGCGGTGCGGGTGCGTGCAAAACCAAAAGGCGGCGGAGACGGGTGTGAAGAACGGCAACAGTCGGTTTGCTGCCGACGGGATTTTATTTCTCATAAATGACCAAGGCAGCAAACCGAACGTAGCCGTTATGCGCGCCCGTATACGCCGCCTAATCGTCGCGGTTTTCTATCATCGACTTAACTTTCATAAGCCGCGTTAACGAAGCGCGTTCGTTTTCGTCCATTTTCATAAGTATATACTTGATTGTTTCGTTAAGTTGCGGAATCATTACGTATTCGAGCGCGTTAACCCGTCGGCGGTTCTTCTCTATTTCGTCGGCGAGCATATTGCAAGTCTTTTCCGTTTCGGCAAGCTGCAACAGCTTCCGCATAAGCGAAGACAACTTTAATATAGCCGCGTCGAGTTCGTACGGAGCGGACGGAAAAGCGTAAGGAAGTATATCCCCGCTCTCGGACGGCGTTATTTTAAGGGACGGAACGTCAACGCCCATAACGTTTTTCGTGTCCATATCTATATCGACTTTTTTTGCGGGCATACAGAGCGCCTGCTCTATCTCCTGCGAAGAAGTTACGGCGCGCGCCAAAACAAACGAGCGCAAAGCGTCGGGCAATTCTTTCTCGATTTCTTCGCGAAGTTTTTTGTTTTCCTTTATAAACGACATAAATTGCCTTATCATTTCGTCCGATTTGTCTTTAAGCAATTTATGTCCGCGCGTTGCCGTTTTCAAGCGGGTTTTGAGCCTTCTCAGCTCCATACGCGTGGGATTTACGGCGAGTCGTGCCACTTGTTAAACTCCTTTTTGCGGCTTTGAGTATTTGTCGATATATTCGTCCTTGATACGCTTCAATTCGCTTCTCGGCAAAATAGCCAAGAGCTGCCAACCTATATCGAGAGTTTCTTCTATCGTTCTGTTATTGTCGAATCCTTGCGAAATATACAAACGCTCGAATTCTTCGGCAAATTGCGCGTACTTTTTGTCAACGTCCGAAAGCGCCGCTTCGCCGAGTATCGCGGAAAGCTCTTTCGCTTCTTTTCCGCGCGCATAAGCCGCAAACAACTGATTCATCGTGTCGGCGTGGTCTTCGCGCGTTTTGCCCTTGCCTATGCCCTTATCTTTAAGACGCGACAAACTCGGCAAAACGTCGATAGGCGGATTGAACCCCTTTTTGTACAGCTCGCGCGAGAGAATAATCTGCCCTTCCGTTATATATCCCGTAAGGTCGGGAATCGGGTGCGTTTTGTCGTCTTCGGGCATCGTAAGAATCGGTATCTGCGTTATAGAGCCTTCTTTGCCCCTTATTTTGCCCGCGCGCTCGTAGATGGTCGCAAGGTCGGTGTACAGATATCCGGGATAACCGCGACGTCCGGGAACTTCTTTTCTTGCCGCGGACACTTCGCGCAGAGCTTCGGCATAGTTCGTTATATCGGTCATAATAACGAGTACGTGCATACCCTTATCGAACGCGAGATACTCGGCAGCCGACAGCGCCATTTTAGGCGTAGAGATACGCTCGATTGCAGGGTCGGAAGCTAAGTTCATAAATAAAACAGTTCTCTCGATTGCACCCGTGCGTTTGAAGTCCGAAACGAAAAAGTCGGCTTCTTCGTACGTTATACCGATAGCCGCGAATACTACGGCGAACTTGGAATCGGCGTTAAGCACCTTTGCCTGCCTTGCTATCTGCGCCGCAAGGTTTGCGTGCGGAAGTCCGCTTGCCGAAAACACGGGCAACTTCTGACCGCGCACAAGCGTATTCAAGCCGTCTATCGCGGAAACGCCCGTCTGAATGAATTCGTCGGGATAATCTCTCGCCGACGGATTTATAGGCGTGCCGTTAACGTCTACGCGCTTTTCCGCTATTATTTCGGGACCGTCGTCGGCAGGTCTGCCCATACCGTCGAACACGCGTCCGAGCATATCGGTAGAAACCGAAAGCTCGATACTGCGCCCCAAAAAGCGCGCTTTCGACGAAGATATTTTAAGTCCCTGACTTGCTTCGAACAGCTGAACGAGAGCCTTATCTCGGTTGACTTCGAGCACCTTACCCTGTCTGATTTCGCCGTCCGCCTGTTCTATTTCGACAAGCTCGTTATATTTAACGCCGTCGACGCCTTCGACAAGCATAAGCGGTCCTACGACTTCTTTTATTGTGCGGTATTCTTTAAGCATTATATTTACTCCTATCGATGTAAACCTTAAAATGCGTCTTTCGCATTCAACGCGCCTATCTGTGCTTTCATATCCTTATAAATTTCGTCCAATTCGGCGATATTTTCTTCGGGAATATACTTGCTTCTGCCCATTTTCTCGCGGACGGGAATATTCAGAATATCGTCAAGACTTACCGACTTTTCGAGAGCCGCCAACGATAATTTGTAATAGTCGATTATGAGCTTTAACATTTTGTTCTGTTTGTTCAGCGACGTATAGGTATCGACTTCGTGGAAAGCATTCTGATGCAAATAGTCTTCTCTTATTGCTTTTGCGGCTTCCATCGTCATTCTGTCGCGGCTCGACAACGCGTCTACGCCTACAAGACGGACTATTTCGTCGAGTTCGGCTTCGTTTTGCAGTATGCGCATAGCGTCGCGCTTATATCCGTTGAACTCCGCGCCTATGTTGTCGGAATACCAATCCGCAAGTTTATCGGCATACAGCGAATAACTCGTAAGCCAATCGATTGCGGGGAAATGACGCTTATACGCAAGAGAACTCGAAAGTCCCCAGAAAACTTTTACTATTCTGAGCGTAGCCTGCGAAACAGGTTCGCTCATATCGCCGCCCGGAGGCGAAACCGCGCCTATTGCGGTAACCGCACCCACGCGCTTATCCGAACCCATAAGCTCGACTATACCCGCGCGCTCGTAGAACTCTGCCAAACGGCTCGATAGATATGCGGGGTAACCTTCTTCGCCGGGCATTTCTTCGAGTCGCCCCGACATTTCGCGCAACGCTTCCGCCCAACGCGAAGTCGAATCCGCCATTATCGCAACCGAATAACCCATATCGCGGAAGTATTCGGCTATCGTTATACCCGTATATATGCTCGCTTCACGCGCCGCAACGGGCATATCGGAAGTGTTGGCTATAAGTACGGTTCTTTTCATTATGGGGTAACCCGTTTTAGGGTCGTGCAAATGCGGAAATTCGTTAAGAACGTCGGTCATTTCGTTGCCGCGCTCGCCGCAGCCTATATAAACTATTATATCCGCGTCCGCCCACTTGGCTATTTGGTGCTGAACGACCGTTTTGCCCGAGCCGAACGGTCCGGGAACAGCCGCAACGCCGCCCTTTGCCACGGGGAAAAGCGTATCTATTACTCTCTGCCCCGTTACAAGCGGAGTAGACGGAGAGAGCTTTTGTTTATAAGGTCTGCCCTTGCGGACGGGCCATTTTTGCAACATAGTAACGGGAACTTTCTTACCGCTCTTTTTATCTTCTATTTCGGCTATAACTTCGTCGACGGTAAAATCGCCCGAATTTATATTCGCTATTTTTCCGCTCAAAGCAGGCGGAACCATTACGCGGTGTTCTATGATTTCGTTTTCCTGCACAACGCCCAAAATATCGCCGCCGACGACCGTATCGCCCGCGCGTTTTGTCGCCTTGAACGCCCACTTTTTCGAGTGGTCGAGCGGAGAAACTTCAATACCTCTGCCGATACGGTCGCCGCTTTTTTTCGTAAGCTCGTTCAAAGGGCGCTGTATACCGTCGAATATGCCTTCGATAAGCCCGGGTCCGAGTTCGACGGAAAGCGGAGCGTTAGTCGAAAAGACTTCTTCTCCGGGTCCGAGCATACTCGTTTCTTCGTATACCTGTATAGACGCTTTGTCGCCCCTAAGCTCGATTACTTCGCCTATGAGCTTATGTTCGGAAACGCGCACAACGTCGTACATTTTCACGTCCTGCATACCTTCCGCAACAATAAGCGGTCCCGAAACTTTTATTATTTTACCGTTCATTGAGAGTTCTCCCTTTGACGAAGCATCACGACCGTTTCGTCAAATATTTTTATAAATCAGTTCTTGCTTAATTCTTATCGTTAAAAATTATATCCGCGCCAATCGCACGCTCTACGTCCTTTTTCAGCCCGTTCATTGCAAAGCCCGTGCTTCCCGCCTGCGATGGAATGGGTATAACGACGGGATACGGTCTGCTTTTCAGTTTATTAAGCGTATCGCTTGCGATTTCGGCAAGCTGTTCGGTTATGAACACTACCGCATAATCGCCTTTTGCGAGTTCGCGCAACGTGTCGTTTATTTCAAAAACGTTAGTCGCCACAAACGTTTCCGCGCCGACTGCCTTGAACGCTATTACGCTGTCCTTATCGCCGATTACGGCTATTTTTCCCGTTTTAATCATAAACGCTCCTTATGCGCTTGGAAATTTCCGAACGCAAACCGTTTTTCAGGCATACGAGTATGGTTTTTATAACCTTAAACTCTGCCGTCTGCGCCATAAAGTAGTTTACAAACGGCGAAAACGCGAGCATATTTTCACTGTCGCCCGCCATTATCGAATAAAGCACTTCTTCGCTGTCGCGCTCGAACACGGCGAAATCTTCCGCGGCAAGCAGTTTTTCCACCGCTTCCGAATACTGCGTTCCGTCGAACGCGTCGGAAACGGAGCCGTCGTCGCCGCTCAATATAACGGAAACCGTTTCTTCCGACAAGTAGCCGCCGCCGATAAACTCTCTCGGAAACTTTTCCTTTTCGAGAGATAGCTTTTTATAGCGGAACGCCGTTAAAACGTTGCGAAAATCTATTTCAGTCTTTACGTATTTTATAAGATTGCGGTTGCGGCTCTTTTTTGCGTTTTGCAGATTGTCTTTGTACATAGCCATTGTCAAAGCAATATCTATCTCGCGCGGGTTAGCCCTGTTTTCGACGTAGCGTTCGTCGAGCGCTTTAAGCGCTTCGCTCATAAATTCGGGCAACTGAGCGTAATCGCCGCTCTCAATCGCCTTGTCCAATTCTTCCGACTTGCCGTACAGTGCGGCACTCTCGTCGAACGAAGCGAACTTGCGCTTATAATAAACCTTTGCGTCGGAATAGTAAAATTTGTTCAGCAGACAGTTTTTCAGTTCTTCGCTCGGGCAGTCTTCCCGCACAAACTCGATAAGTTTCGCCGTTTCTTCGCTTATAAAAACGTCTATATCGTAGCTGTTCTCGTCTACCGTGCCGCCGCCGTAGCCGTAGTCGGCAAGCATTTTTACGGCATCGGAAAACTCGGCGTCGGTAAGACGCTGTAATTTTTCGGGACTGAGTAGCTTGCCCTCGTTATATTTCGCTATTGCGTTAGCGTATATTTTACTGTAAAACGCCATCTGTCAACCTTATTATCCGAAAAGTATGCCCGACACTTTCGATTCGGTTTTGCCTTTTATAGCCGCCGCCATTACGTCGAGCACGAGATTTTTATCGCAGTTTTTGCCGCTCAGAATTATTCCGCCGCGCCCGTCGTGATATTTCTCCGACAGCGTGAGCGAAATACCCTTTTTCTTTGCGAGAGCGTCGACCCACTCCTTGTTCAGCCTTTTGGCGTCGCGCTCCGAAACTGAAACACTGTCGCCGTCTTCGGCGTAAGCCTCGATAAAGCCGCCTATAAACTCGCGGTAAATGTTGTCCGTCATATTCATAATTTTCGTAACGGACTCGTCGTACACGCGCGATAGCAGTTCTTGCTTTGCCGACAAAAGCGTCTTGCTCTTTTCGAGCTGAGCCACCGAAACGCAACGCGAAACGTAAAGAGCCGCTTCTTCGCGCGCTTTTGCCGTTTCTTCGGACTTCTTGCGTTCCAATTCGAGCCTGTTCTTTTCGAGAGCTTCTTTACGTTCGTTATCGGCTTGCGACAAAAGAGCCGCCGCCGAGCTTTCCGCCGCCGAAATTATGCTGTTGATTATAGCTTCTTTCCCGTCCATAATCTTTACGCTATCGCAGCCGCTGCGGCAAGAGCCTGCTCAGCCGTGGTTACCGTCAAACCGAGAACGCCGAGTATCGAAACTATAAATGCGAACAGAGCGAAAATTTCGACCATTGCCGTCATTATTATGGCTTTGGAAAGTTGCTTGTCCTGCTTGCCGATAAGGTTAATTCCCGCTACGGCTACGTTACCCTGCATAATCGCGCTGAAAAGACCGACTACGCCGATAGGGATACAGATACACAGAAGCGCGATGCCCTCGGAAAACGTGAGCATATTCATATTATCGCCGCCCATAACGTTTATTTTGACGAATACCGCCAAAAACGCTACGACGAAGCCGTACAAACCCTGCGACGCGGGCAGAAGTTGCAATACGAGAACATTACCGAACTTGCTCGTATCCTTCGTCAAAAGACCCGCCGACGCCTGACCCGCTCTGCTTACGCCAATCGCCGAACCTATGCAGGCGAGAACAACCGCCAGCACCGCGCCAGTAATGCCGTAAACGTTACCCATTGTCATAGCACTAATCATAGTTTTTTTTA